>NZ_JBFEFH010000027.1:0-94398 GCF_040717455.1 Tautonia sp. JC769 | reverse complement strand
CGGGGCCGGAGCCACCTTGGCCGGGGCCTGCGGGGCCGGAGCCACCTTGGCCGGCGCCTGCGGGGCCGGCATGACCTTCACAGGGGCCTGGGGGGCCGGAGCCACCTTGGCCGGCGCCTGCGGGGCCGGGGCGACCTTGGCCGGGGCCTGGGGAGCCGGGGCGACCTTGGCCGGGGCCTGCGGGGCCGGCATGACCTTCACAGGGGCCTGAGGAGCCGGCGCAACCTTGGCCGGCGCCTGCGGGGCCGGCATCACCTTGGCGGGGGCCTGAGCCGCCGGGGCGACCTGGGCAGTGGCGTGAACCATTTCGTGGCCGCCATGCCCGGTCCCCACGTTGCTCAGAGCAAGTGCTAGGACCAAAGCCTTGGTCATCGCGATAACCTCGAGGCAAAAGAAATTCGTGTCAGTACGTTCCGGTCGACGTCTCGATCGGTTACGGTGAGCAGATTCCCCGCTCCCCAGGCTCGCACCGACGTTCCCGTCGGGCGATCCGGAGGAGTTCAACCGTCACAAGCCTTCCCTGGCCTGTTCGGCCACTCAGCATTGTTTCGGTTTCAGCATCGAAGCTGAGTGGAGGGGTCATGAACGTCTCCCGCTCAGAACACCTCGATCTCGGGGACGACGGCAGGAATCGTGAATCGTCGCAGAGTCGGCCCAACCCGCGTCCTTACAAGGGCCACTCTCGATCCTCCGTCCGGGTGGTACCCTGGGTATCGGCCGTCCCCCCCCCTCGGATGAGGGATTTCGATGATCGAGGCGAGATGACAAACGGGGGAAATTTAGGGGGTATGACGAACGTGCTCAACATCCCCTCCATCGGCCCGGTTATTGCGTTGATCGACACTCACCGACGGGCCGAAACACTCTAGGCAATCTCTGCCGCTGAGCGTCCGCCCGAGCTCGGACACGGAATCGTTCGAGGCCGGCGGAGGCGGAGTCGGGCGCGACCCATGGACTTATGACGGGAATGACGGGAGGCAACATGCGTATCGGCAACGGGCTCAGAGGGGCGGCGGTCTGGGCCGTGATCGCCCTGACGGTGATTCCATCCGTATCCCGGGCGACGGCGCCTCAGGAGCGGGTGCAGCCAGTCCCCCTGGGCGGTGCTTTGTCGGATCAGCGCGGGGATCGGTTCTACGGGGTGTATATCCCCACCCGGTACGGCGGGACGTTGACGGTCACGGCCAGCGACGGCAAGGTCGACCGCATCGTCGGACCTGACGGACGCCCCCGCACCAACGGCGGAGAGGTCGGGCGCGACCAGCACGGCTGGTACACCTTCCTCATCTCGGATGCGAAAGACGCCTACACCGTCACGACAAAATTCGTCCAGGTCGGTGAAGCGACTCGGAAGCCCTGGAATTTCTACTACTGGCCGACCAAGGGCGACTCGATTCACGAACCGTGGGCCGGCGGCAATGGCCGCGTCGACACCACCTATGTCAATGGCGACGACATCCTGGTCGCCACGCCGGGCAGCTATATTGCCCCCGGGAAGGACATCGTCCTGCCCGGTCCCAACGGGATCCTGGAAACGCTGCCCGCCGCGGGAGACACCGCCACCTGGTTCCCCAACCTGTACGACGACCTGACCTGGAGGGGCCCCGAGGGCACGGTCTACTCCACCCCTTCCCCCCTGCTGAAGTATGACCAGCTGTTCAATACCCGGGCGCGCAACTGGGAAGCCTCGTACGCGCAGAGCCAGGACATCAACCGATGGCCGGGGCACTGCCTCGGCGGCGCCGTCTCGTCGATCCTGCTCAACGAGCCCGTCCCGGCCCCCGGTTCCGGCCTGACCCGAGACGAGCTGAAGGCCCTCTGGGCGGAGCTGGGAGAGAACCACCTGAACCACCGGATCGGCGATTACGCCACCGACATCCCGGCCGGCCCGCCCCGTCCCGGTTCCGATGAAACCGACCGCTTTGCTCCTCAGGTCCACCGGATGCTGGAGCAGCACGTCGTCGGGCGCCGTCAGCCGTTGCTCGGCAACCTGCGAGCCTTCCCCCCCAACGGCACGGCCGGCGAGGTCTGGAACCACGGCATCGGCAAGGTCACGACCACCTATTACGCCATGCCCGGCAAGGGAGAACGCTCGGTCCGCCTGCTCGTCGAGGTCGAGGCCAATACCGGCTCGAACCTCAACGAGAGCGATCCCAAGCCCCGCCTGGGCATCTACGAGTACACCCTCGTCTATGGCCTCGACGGCGAGATCGACCAGTCGAAGGCGTATCAGTCCGACTGGATCGCCGTGCGGGGTGACACCATGTACGCCCCGCTCAACGTCCTCGAACTCGCCGAGACCCGATGGCAGGGGCACAACCCCTATGTCAACGAGGCGAACATCCGATCGCTCGACCTGGCCAACGGCGGCAACCTGAACGGACGGCTGGCCGGTTCTCCGCCGCAGTTCCAGCCGGTCGCCTCGTACGAGGGGCTGGGGGGCGGCCGGCCGGCCGGCGGCGTCTTCCCCGGATTCGGCAACCTCGCCGGCTCCGGGCCGGGCTCGGCACCCGGCAACGACCTGCCGGGCGCCCCGGTCCCGCGACGGGGCGTGCTCTCTCGCCTGTTCGCGCGATAACCCCCCCTGCCCCGCTCGGAATGCCTGATCGACCGTCGTATGTCCGATGTCTCGTCGGCCCCCGTCCCATCGCCCCGGCGATGGGACGGGGGCCGTTTCGCTTCGGAGCGCCCGAGTCCGCGTGACGGATGGTCCTCCCCGAGAGACGGGCCGGCGCGATCGCCGCGACCCCGGCATCCCCCAAAACCCTCCAGGTCGCACACGCCGACCCCTACGCCCGGCACGGCCGTTCAAGTTTGCCCAGGGGGCCGGACGATCATCGGAATCAGGCGACGGACACCGGACCGTCGCCGCCCGAACCGCCCCGGCTCGCCATCGAACCGGAACCGCGACCGACCTCGACGCCCCTCAACCGGAGCCTCGCCGATGATCGGAAGCCCTTCTGTCCGCGAAGCAACGGTGAGCACGCGATCGGCGGCTCCCCGGACGGTCGCTCCTCCGGTCTTGATCGAGGTGCCCACGCTCCCCGGATCGGGGCCGCACCGGTCTCGGCCCGCTTCGCGGAGGCCGTCCGCGGCCGCCAGGCCCAGGCGTCGGCTTCGACGCGAGGTCCGGGTGGCGGGGCTGGCCCTCGTGATGGGATTGCTGGCCGTCTCGGCCGCCATCGCCGTCTGGTCTCGGGGATCGACGAACGCCGAGGCGGAGATGGCGGACGAGCCGGCCCCGATGGCCGAACCCTTCGCGATCGAGCTGGACGTCCCCATCCCCGATCCCGTGGATCCGGTCGATTCGGCCCCCTCGGACGATCCGGTCGAAATGCTGCCGGTCGCCTTCCCCGGCTACCTGTTGCCGGGGGAGAGCGATGGTGATGGCGAGGAGGAATACGGCCATGCGAGACCTTGATCAGGCCCTGGCCGACGCCTACGGCCGCGACCCGACCGGTCGCGCCCCGACCCGAGTCCCGAGCGACTCGCGGATCGTCGAGGCCCGGTCGCTCGAACCGCCGGCGGAGCCGGGGGCCGTCCCCCCCCCGCCCCACTTCCACGTGCCCGGACGACGCACCCAGCCCCTGACCTGGCCGGCCACCGTCCGGGCGTTGGAGCGCGAGCACGGCGCCCGGTTCGAGCACCTGGCCGATCACCTGATCGCGGCCCGCGACCGGGACCAGATCCGGGTCCTGCTCGTCACCAGTTGCCACCGGGCCGAGGGGCGGACGACCCTCGTCCTGACCGTCGCCCGGGCCCTGGCGCGCCGTCCGGGTCGCTTGCTCATCGTCGACGGCGACCTGGGCGGGCCGATGCTCGCCCGGCTGCTCGGCCTCAAGCCTCGGGTCGGGCTGGAAGACGTCGTCCTCGACAGCGTGCCCCTGGAGGAGGCCATCGTCGAGGTCCCCGACGACAACCTCAGCCTCCTCCCCTTGCGGGGCCCGGTCGCTCGCCCCCGAGAGTTCCTCCACGAGCCGGGATGGGCCTGCATGATGGCCCGCCTGAGGCGGTCGTACGACCTGATTTTGATCGACGGCAGCCCGCTGTTCACCGGGCTCTCGGCGGCGGTCCTCCACCGGCCCGTCGATGCGGCGGTGCTGGTCACGCATCGGGCCCTGACCGGCGAGCGGGCCCTGCTGCGTGCCCTGGAAGTGCTCGACGCCGGGAACATCCCCCTGCTCGGGCTGGCCGAGACGTTCGTCTGAGCCACCAGCCGGCTCGCCCCCGGGCCGCGTGACGGCGGCCGGCCCGAGTTTGGCGGATCGCGACCGATCCGGGAGTCCCCCGTGTACCTCGACCATTTCGAGCTGACCGCCCTGCCCTTCGCCGAGTCGATCGCGCCCGAGGCCCTGGTGCCGCTGGCGACCAGGGACGCGGCCCGGAGGCGATTGCGCTACGGCCTGGAGCAGGGACAGGGGCCGGTCCTGCTGTTCGGACCCGCCGGGTCGGGCAAGACGGTGGTGGCCGCGAGCCTCGCCCGGGAGCTCGGCGGCCGGACGGTCCACCTGTCCTACCCCGCCATGCCCGCCCCCCAATTGCTGGCCTTCCTGGCCGATGAGCTGGACGGCCTGCACCGCGCGGCGAGCGCCGAGGCCCCGGGCCTGCACGCGACCCTGCGACGCCTGAGGGCCCAGCTCGCCGGCCCCGCCTCGCGCGGCAAGCCCGTGCTGCTGATCGTGGATGAGGCCCAGTTGATCGACGATCGCGGCACGTTCGAGGCCCTGCGGCTGCTCCAGAACGTCTCCGGTGGCGGGCCCCCGGATCTCCGCGTCATGATCGTCGGGGCCCCCGAGGTCCTGCTGACCCTGCCGCCGAGCCTGGCCGATCGCCTGACCGCCCGCTACGCGCTCGGCCCGATGACCGAGGAGGAATCGGCCTCCTACGTCCTCGGCCGCCTGACCTGGGCCGGGGCGAGGGCCACGCTGTTCGACGACGAGCAGCTCCGAGCCCTCCACCTCCACGCCGAAGGGCTGCCGAGACGCCTGAACCGCCTGGCGGACCTGGCCCTGCTGATGGCCTTCGCCGAGGGGCTGGACCGCCCCGACTCCCGTTGCATCGCCGTCGCCGTCCGAGACGCCTGCCCCGACCCCCTGCTGGCCTGAAATCACTCCGCACCAGGGCTTGGCATCGAAATTGCTCTCTTTCCGTGCGTGCATGCGAGTCCTAGAATCGATTGTGCGATTCGATTCTCGCAATCGTGACGACCACGACGGATCGGAGAGAGACCATGCTGCTCGGATGGTTGGTGGACCCTCGGACGCATTTGATGGGGATCGGGCTGGTGATCGGCACGGTCCTGTTCTTCCCGGAGATGGCCGACGTGACCGATCAGGTCGAGGATCGGGCCGTCGAGACGATCGAGCGGGTGAGCGAAGACGCTCGGCTCGCGCTGGGACTCGAGTACGAAGCGATCGAGTGAGGCCATTGGGCCGGCACCGGCTTGCGAGGCCGACCGTCGAGGCGTTAGCTTCGGGGAGCCGGTCCGGGTCGGCGGGAGGTCGACGGGCCGGCGGGAGGCTCCCGCCATGATGATTGCCCCGCGGTCGCGTTCGGTGCTGGTCGTCGGTCTCGGTCTGATGGGGCCCTTGCTCTGCCCCCCGGGGGCGGCCCGGGCCGGGGAAGAGACCGGATCGGCCGCAATTCAGTGGCAGCCCGATGCGCCGAGAGACGAGATCCGCCCCGCGTTCCGCCAGGAACCGGGAGGCGGTCCGGGAGACGCCCCGCGCCTGGTGATCGAGGCCGATGACCGCGAGGGGCTTGATGGCGCCTGGGTGGGGACGATCCCGGTCGAGGGGGGCGAGTCGTATCGGTTCCGGGCCTTGCGAAAGGTTTCGGGGGTGCCGGTCCCTCGGATCAGCGCCGTGGCGATGATCCGCTGGCAGGACGACGACGGCCGACGGGTGGTGAACGACCGGGGGACGCTCGTCTCGGGGTTCCTCCGCCACTGGAACCGGCCGCCGGCCGAGGCGGAACATCCGACCGACGGCCCGACCGACGCCGAGGGCTGGACCGAGGTCTCGGGGACCTACCAGGCTCCCGGCGGGGCGACCCGGGCGGTGGTCGAGCTGCGGCTGCGATGGCCTGCCCCGCGGGGGAAGGTCGAGTGGAGTGCCGTGTCGATGGAGCGGGTCGAGCCGCTGCCGCCGAGGCGGGTCCGGCTGGCGACGGTCCACCACCGGCCGAGCGAGGGTTCGACGCCCGAATCCAAGCGGGACCAGTTCGCCCCGCTGATCGCCGAGGCGGCGCAGCAAGGGGCCGATCTGGTCGTCTTGCCGGAGACCCTGACCTATTTCGGCACCGGTCTTTCCTTTGCGGATGTGGCCGAGCCGATCCCCGGCCCCTCGACCGAGGCGTTCGGCCGGATGGCCCGGGAGCACGACCTGTACATCGTGGCCGGCCTGGTCGAGCGCGACGGGCACCTGCTCTACAACGTCGCGACCTTGATCGGGCCGGATGGGGAGCTGGTCGGCAGTTACCGCAAGGTGACCTTGCCCCCCGGGGAGTCGGACGCGGGGATCATGCCCGGCTCGGAGTACCCGGTCTTCGACACGAGGTTCGGCAAGGTCGGCCTGATGATCTGCTACGACGGCTTCTTCCCCGAGGTCGCCCGCCAACTGACGATCAACGGCGCCGAGGTGATCGCCTGGCCCGTCTGGGGCTGCAACCCGCACCTGGCCGAGGCCCGGGCGGCCGAGAATCACGTCTTCGTCATCAGCAGCACCTACGAGGACGTCTCCTCGAACTGGATGATCTCGGCCATCTATGACCGATCGGGCAGCGTCCTGCAGCAGGCGACGGAATGGGGGACGGTGGCCATCGCCGAGGTGGACCTGAACCAGCCGACCGAGTGGCCCAGCCTGGGCGACTTCCGCTCGAAGATCGATCGCCATCGGCCGGCCAGCGACCTCGAACGCACGACCGCCGAGCAGCCCTGAGAGACGGCCTGATCTTGATCCGGTGCGCCATTGACGGTTGCCGGATCGCCGGAGGCGATTGAGGGTTACGGCAAAATCCCTCAATCGTTTCGGGAGCCGTGCGCCGGGCGATCGCCGGGTCTTGTCCCAAGATGCCATCGTGGGGGAGTGGGCAGAGCCTGGCGAAGCGTGCGCGGCCTGGTGCGCGGGGTGCTCACGGCTCGGTGCGCCGAAGGGGTTGAACGGAATGGCAAGCCCGGTCAGGAGTTGGGGCGAACAATCGGATTCGTTTCGGGAATCGTGCCGGGAAAGCCTCGCGGGGACGGAGGGGCGGGTGGAGTCGGGCCGGGCGTTCAGGGATGGCTTGAGGGGGCGGGGGCGTCGGAGCAGGTCGTCGGCAAGGGCTGTGCGCGGCCGGTGCGCTATCCGTGCGCGGCTCGGTGCGCCGCGACAGATCGACGGAACCTGGAACCCGGACAACAACTTGCGTCCGAAATCCGGATTCGTTTCGGCAGTCGAGGCGCAAGCCGACGACGGAGAGATCACCATGACAGGGGGATCACGAAACGGGCGGTCGGCTCATCGGTGATCAGATCGCGGCATGGCTCGGCCGTCGGATCGGGGAAAGGACGGCCGCCGCGGTCGGGAACAAATCAAGGAGAGGCACGATCGAGAAGGAGGAACGCGGCTCAGTCGGTCGTGCGGTCCAACACCGACGGTGATCCTTCTCTGATAGGATCGGGGAATGGAGGGGCGGCAGTCACAGGAAAACGGCAAAACAGGAAGGAAGCGCAAAAAAACGGCCCCGGATGCGAACACCCGGGGCCGTGGGGCAGACGCTCACTGCTGAGCGTGTGGTCGATCGAGCAGACCGAGACCTCAGGGGGTCGCGGGCTCTTCGGTCGGGGCGGGCTCGGGGGTCTCTTCGACCGGGGCGGGAGCCGGCTCGACCGGGATGTCGGCCTCGGGGGCCGGGGCGACGGTCTCGTCGCCAGGGGCGGGCTCGACGACGTCGGCCTCGTAGTCGTCGACGATGACTTCATCACCACCGAGGGACGAGTCGGCGCCGATGGTCTCGTCGGCCGGGGCGACCTCGTCGCCTCCGGTGTCGCAGCCGGCCAGGACGGCGGCGGCGAGGAGCATCGGGGAGAGCTTCAGCCAGTCGGTCAGTCGCGAGAAGGTCATGGGAGTGAGTCTCGTAGAGGGAGAATCGGGAAGTCCAGTCCGTCAGATCGCGTCGGGCCGTCGTTGCCGGTCGGGTCGATCGACCGGGCGATGGGGCCACGATTCCGATCGGCGTCCAAGGGCGGTTGGCTTCGAGGCCACGCCGCCGAGGCCGATACTCCCTAGTACGGCGATCCCCGGGCGGAGCGTTGGAGGGTTCTGCCGAAGAATTTCGGATCAGTCGACGAAGGCGTAGCGGAGGATGCAGTAGAGGGCCCGGAGGCCGTCGCGGAGGGGCCGGATGTGCTTGCCCTCCTCGAAGCTGCGGCCGTGGTAGCTGACCGGGGTCTCGTAGATGCGGCACTTGCGGCCGCGGCGCCCCCCTTCGGCGGGGAAGCGGAAGCGGGCGACCTTGGCGGTGACTTCCGGCTCGAAGCCGAAGCGGTCGCTCTTGAGGGTGATCCCCTGGATGATCTCGCGGCGGAAGACCTTGTAGCAGACTTCCATGTCGGTCAGGTTCAGGTTGGTGAACATGTTCGACAGGAAGGTCAGCCCCCGGTTGGCGACGGCGTGCCAGAAGAGGTGGACCCGGTGCGTCTCGCCGATGAACCGGGAGCCGAAGACGACGTCGGCGCGGCCGTCGACGATCGGCTGGATGAGCCGGGGGTACTCGGCCGGGTCGTATTCGAGGTCGGCGTCCTGGACGATGACCAGGTCGCCGGTGGCGTGGGCGAATCCGGTGCGGAGGGCCGCCCCTTTCCCTTGATTCTCGGCGTGGAAGAGGATCTTGAGGTCGGGCTGGGGGTCGCTCCCCTCGGGGGTCCAGCTCTGGAGCAAGTCTCGGGTGCCGTCGGTCGAGCAGTCGTCGATGAGGATGATCTGCTTGGTGACGGGGGTTTCCCGGACCCGGCGGAGGATCTCGTCGATCGTCCGCTTCTCATTGTAGACGGGCATGACGACCGAGAGGACCAGCTCCTCGGGGATGCGGAAGAGGCCGAGCCGGCGGCTGCTGGCATCGCCGAGCGTCTCCATGAGCCAGTCGAGCCGGAGCCTCGGGTTCTCGGGCACGTGCGGGGGGGTCGGCGGATTCGGGTTCGGATCCATCGTCGGGCAAATCCTTACAGCTCCGGTGGCAAACACGGGGTCCTTGGGCAACCGGTAAGGACGTGACCCCGACACAGGATCATTATCTATCCCGAAAGTTCGTGCCTCGTAAAGACCAAGCCGCGCAGGGGGACGGCCCGGGCCGCCCGGCATGGGGCGACTCGGGCCGTGGCGATCCGAACGATCGGGGAGATCGGGATGCGCCCGATCGGGTCCGAACCGAGGGGATCCGCTCAGGTGTTGGGGTCGTCGATCGGCAGGTCGCCGAAGTCGAGGTCGTCACCCACGGGGGGGGTGGGGGGCTCGGTCGGGACCGAGGGGTCGTCGACGGCGGGGGCGGGCTCCTCGACGGTCGGCTCGACGGCCTCGGCCGGTTCCTCGACGGCGTCCGGCTGGGACGGGGGGGCGGGGTAGGACGTCGCCGGGGCGGTGCCGCCGTACGCCTGGGGAGAGGACTTGCCCGGGGTGGTCATGATGGCCCCCTGGGGCGAGCCGTAGGCCGCCTGGGGGGAGACCGCCGGCGTGTAGGTGCCGAAGACGGGCATGTCGTAGTTGGTCACGCCGATCGCGCCCGAGTAGCAGGCGTCGTAGTAGGTCGGGCCGTAGGAGGCCGAGTAGCAGGCGTCGTAGCAGGAGGAATAGCACGACGAGTAGCACGAGTCGTAGCAGGCCGACCGCTTGTGCTTATGCTTGCCGAACATGCCGCCGAACAGGCCCTTGCCGCCGAAGCAGGAGAAGAGGCCCCCGTGCTTCTTGTACGAGACGGTGCTGTAGCACGAGTCGTAGCAGGACGAGTAGCACGAGTCGTAGCAGGAGCCATAGGCGGTTTGCGTGAAGCCGCCGCCGTAGCAGGCCGAGTAGCACGAGTCGTAGCAGGCGTCGGAGACGATCGACCCGCCGTAGCAGGACGAATAGCAGGCGTCGTAGACCGGCGCGTGATTGACCGAGTGATGGCAGCCCAGCCCGCTGAGGGCCAGGAGCATGACCATGGTTCCCTGCATCGCGATGTGTCTCCCTCAGGTTGCGAGACGATGGAGTCGTTCGTGTCGATTGGGCCAATCGAGTCGAGACGGTCGCGCCCGTGTCGTATTGAAGTCACCGGTGAGCAACACGAGCCCGAGCTTTCGAGCAATCCGCGTTCCGGGACATCTGACCGCAAAGAACCCGTTTTACGCAGACCACCCATTTCGGAAAACTTGAATCTTCCGCTGGCGATTCTAATTTGCCGAAACGCGCGGATCAACTCTTTTTTGGCAAAATAGCGGAATGAGGTCGAATTGGGAAAGTGGGATTGCAATTCCGATTAGCTGGCCTCGCGGGCCTCGATGTGGGGTCGGGGGCGTCGGCGGGCCTGGGATCGGGTAAGCTGGAGGGGACGATCCCAGGATCGGGGGGCGGAGCGAAGGCAAGGGTGCGGGGGAGGGGCGACGCGATGGCCGAGCACGGCGAGGGATCGGACGGGCCGCGATGGCCCGGCTGGGCGAGGCTGGGGGTCTCGGCCCTGGTGATCTGGCATGGGCTGGCGGTCCTGGTGGCGGTCCTGGCGGCGCCGCCGTCGTCGGAGCTGCAACGCTCGGTGGCCGACCTGTTCCGGGCCTATTACCGGGTGGCGGATCAGGGGTATTCGTACCGCTATTACACGGCCGGGGCGCCGCCGACGCCGATCGTGACGGCCCTGCTCGAATTCGAGGACGGCCGATCGGAGGAGCTCCGGATCCCGGATCGGTCGCTGCGGCCTCGCCTGCGATTTCAAAGGCACCTGGCGCTGGCCTACCACCTGTTCGAGGAGGTCCGCCGCGCCCCGCGCGACCCGGCGACCGGGGACAGCCGGAGCCGCTGGGCGGCCTCGTACGCCCGGCACCTCTGCCGCGAGAATCCGGGGTGCCGGCGGGTGGTCCTGTTCCTGCAAGACCACCTGAACCCGACCCCGGACGAGCTGATGGAGGCGGCGGAGCAAGGCCGGACGATCGACGTGGAAGATCGGCGTTATTACGGCGATCGCCAGCGGATTGGAGTCTACCTGTGCGACGATTGATCACCGGGCCGGCGGCCTACTTCGCCTCCCTCGGCCGGGCGACGGCGCGGGGCTGGGACGCCTTCCTGTTCCGGCCGGCCGACCCGACGCCGGTGGGCCTGATCCGCCTGGCCCTGGGGCTGCTGTTGCTCTGGGATTTCGCGATCTTGGGGCTGGATCTGCATGCCTTCCTCGGGTCGGGCGGCTGGGCCGATCCGGAGGCGCTGGCGTTCTTCCGGGACCTGGAGCGGGACCGCTGGAGCTGGTCGCTCTGGTCGTTCGTGCCCGATCCCCTGCTCGTGCCGGCGTATGTCGGGTGCCTGGTAGTCTTGCTGCTGTTCACGGTCGGCCTGTGGAGCCGGACGACGGCGGTCCTGGCGTGGTTGATCGTGGTGTCGACCGTCAGAAGGGCGCCGGTGATGGTCTTCGGCTTCGACCAGGCGGCGTCGATGGTGGCGTTGTACCTGGCGGTGACGGGGGCGAGCGGGCGGGCGGTGTCGCTCGATCGGTTCTTCGGGCGGCTGAAGGGGACGAAAGAGGCGGTGGACCGGGGGCGATCGGCGACCCCGCTGGAGGGCCCGGAGGGGGACGGCCGGCCGAGGGGGTCGATCGCGGCCAATCTCTGCCTGCGGTTGA
Organism: Tautonia sp. JC769; assembly: GCF_040717455.1. Classification (NCBI taxonomy): domain Bacteria; kingdom Pseudomonadati; phylum Planctomycetota; class Planctomycetia; order Isosphaerales; family Isosphaeraceae; genus Tautonia; species Tautonia sp. JC769. Next base: position 82,563 of record NZ_JBFEFH010000027.1, on the reverse strand, counting down.
TCCAGGTGCACCTCTGCATCATCTACGGCCTGGCGGGCCTGGCGAAGCTCCAGCATCCGATCTGGTGGGAGGGGTATGCCTTCATGAGCCTGCTCGGCTATGCCGAGTTCCGCCCGGTCGACCTGACCTGGCTGGCGCGCTGGCCGATGCTCTTGATGCTCTTCTCGCACGGGGCGTTGTGGCTGGAGATTCTTTATCCGGTTTTGGTGTGGGTGGGAAGGCTCCGCCCGCTGGTGATCAGCCTGACGATCGCCCTGCACCTGGGGATCGCCGTGACGATGGGGCTGTACGAGTTCGCCCTGGCGATGATCGTGGCCAACCTGGCGTTCGCCTCGGGGCCGTGGCTGCGGAGCCTGGTGACGGGGAAGGATCCGGAACCGCTGAAGGTGCTGTATGATGGGGCGTGCGGGATGTGTCGGGCCTCGGTGGCGATGGGAAGCGCGGCCGACCCGGGGCGGATGGTCGATTGGATCGACGTGACCACAATGGACGTGAAAACGGTGCATCCGGGATTGGACGAGCGGGCGAGCCTGGAGTCGGTGCACAGCGTCGGGCCGGGCGACCGGATCCGGTCGGGATTCGAGACGGTGGTGGCGGTGGCACGCCGCGTGCCCCTGGTCTGGCCATTGGGGCTGCTCGGCGGCTTGCCGGGCGTCTCGAGCGTGGGCCAGGCGCTGTACGAGATGGTCTCCGCACGTCGGCGACGTGACCCGGCGTGGGACAAACGGCCGAAAGGCCCCGATCCCCAAAAAGGAACCACCAGGCCGCCCAATCGACCCGAGAAACCGAGGGCCCGCCGATGATCCGCGATCCGAACCTTCCGAACGCCGAGCACGGCTCCGAGGAGCCGATGGTCCCTCGCGTCTTCCTGAGAGAGCCCGGCTGGCGGGTCGGGATGAAGATCGGCAGCGAGCGGGAATTTTGCCACAGCATGGCGCCGGGGGACGACGCGTATCATCGCCTGGCCGACGGCGAGGTGTTCCTCTACTCGCCCGAGGAGCGGCTCTGCCTGCCCTGCGCCGACCGCCGCGGATTATTGCACTACGAGCCGAAGGGGCTCCGCCAGCCGATGCGGACCTTCGAGCTGGAAGGCCCGGCCCTGCCGGGCGAGACGTTCAAGGTGATCGAGCGCAGGACGGGATCGGAGCCCGATTCGGACGAGTCCTGACGCGGCGCCCGGTGTCTCCTGTTATTGTGTGAGCGTTTCGATTTCTTCATTCTTTTCCCTCCCGGAATCCCCATGCCGCCCGTCGATCCGTATGCCGAGGAACTGGAGTTCGTCAAGTCGCTCGCCCGGGAGGCGGCCGAGATCGCCCGGGGTCGATGCACGCGGGTCCGGCCGCAGGAGAAGGAGGCGAACCTCGGCTACGTGACCGACCTCGACCACGACCTGGAGCGCCTGGTGCGGAGCCGTTTGGGTGAGCGGTTCCCCGACGACCTGCTGACGGGCGAGGAATACGCGAACGAGGGCGGGTCGGGGCCGAGGCGGTGGTCGATCGACCCGATCGACGGCACGGGGAACCTGGTGCACGGCCTGCCGATCTGGGCGGTGAGCATCGGCCTGATCGACCGGGGAGAGCCGGTGCTGGGGGTCATCGCCCTGCCGATGCTGGGGGAGCTGTACTGGGCGACCCGAGGCGGGGGCGCCTGGCGGGACGGCGAGCCGATCCGCGCGGCCGACGATCAGGACGGGTTCCATCAGCAGGACAATGTGTGCATCGGCACGAACGCGCTGCGGGTGATCGACCCGAGGAGCGTGGTCGGCCGGCTGCGGGACCTGGGGTCGTGCTGCTCGGAGCTGGTCTGGGTGGCCTGCGGCCGGCTGGTCGCCGTCTGCCACCTGGGGGAGAAGGCACACGACCTGGCCGCCGGGGCGGTGATCGCCCACGAGGCCGGGTGCCGGTTCGGGACGATCGAGGGGCGGAGCCTGACCCCCGCCGAACTGATCGCCGAGACGCCGATCACGGTCCCCACGTTCACGGCCCCGCCGAGACGCCTGCAGGCGTTGATGAGCAACACCACGCGATTGCCGTAGCATCCCCCGGTTCGTGACGATTGCAACGCAGTGGCGGTTGCCATTTTGGTAGGGTGCCGTCGAGTCTTCGAAGACGCACCGATCCGGTTCGGCTTATCGGTGGTGCGTCTTCGAAGACTCGACGGCACCCTACGCGAGCAATCTTGCAATCCTCCCGGGCGCCGGTCCGGGTGGCTTCGATTCCGAGGGGGCGGCTGGTATCCTGGGAACGATCCGGGCGGGGTCGCGATGCGACGCGATCCGGCCGAGACGAGCACGAGGGGCCTTGAGGCGATCGGTGCGCCTCGGGATCGAATCGACGAGCGAACGGCGAAGCCGGCAGGAGGGCCAACCACGGTGGCCGAATCGACGAACAAGGTCGTGATCGTGGGGGTGGGGGACGACGGCCTGGCGGGCCTGACCGAATCGGCCCGCGGCATCCTGGCCGGGGCCGACCTGATCCTCGGGTCGCCGTCGTCCCTGAAGACGGTCGAGGAGCTGGGGGTGCCGACCGTGGCCCTGTCGAGCGACATGGTCGAGGCGGTCGATCAGGTCCGGCAGGTGATGGAATCGGACGCCGAGCGGCCCGTCCTGGTGAGCACCGGCGACCCCTTGTTCTACGGGATCGCCCGCTACCTCTGCGAACGGCTCGGCAAGGAGCGGTTCGAGATCGTCCCGCACGTCAGCAGCATGCAACTGGCCTTCGCCCGGGTGAAGGAAAGCTGGGACGACGCCTATCTTGCCAACCTCGGCGCGAGGCCGGTCGAGGCGATCGTCTCTCGGATCCGGAACGCCGAGAAGGTCGGCCTGTTCTCGAGCGATCGCTGCCCGCCCTGGAAGCTCGCCCGGGCGATGCTCGATCGCGGGATCGAGGACTACCGGGCCTTCGTCTGCGAGCACCTCGGCTCTCCCGACGAGCGGGTGACGCAGGCGAGCCTGGCCGAGCTGGCGGAGATGGAATTCGACCCCTTGCACGTCTTGATTTTGGTGCGGTCGGTCGACCACTCGGCCCGGGCCGATCAACTGGCCGGTCGGTTGCGGTTCGGCAACCCGGACGAGCTGTTCTTCCAGAATCTTCCCCGGCGATCGCTGGTGACGACGGCCGAGGTGCGGTCGATCGCGCTGGCGCAGTTGAACATCCGGGCCGATTCGGTCGTCTGGGACGTGGGGGCGGGGACGGGGTCGGTGGCGGTCGAGGCGGCCATGCTCGCCCCCGGCGGCCGTGTCTTCGCGATCGAGCCGAGGGCCGACGACCTGTCCCTGATCCCGATCAACGCCGAGAAGTTCGGCGTGACGAACGTCACGCCGGTCGCCGGGCGGGCCCCCGATGCCCTGGCCGACTTGCCCGACCCGGACGCGGTGTTCATCGGCGGCACGGGGCGACACGTCGGGTCGATCCTGCGGGCGGCCTATCAGCGATTGCGCCCCGGGGGCCGGATGGCGGTCAACGTGGCGTCGATCGAGGCGCTGGTCGAGGCCCACCGCCTGCTCAAGGAACTGGCCCGAGACGTCCAGGTCTGGGACGTGCACATCTCCCGGGGGGTCGAGCAGCTCGACCGCCTGCGGTTCCACTCGACCAGCCCGAGCTACCTGCTGGCCGTGGGCAAGACGGCCGATTGACGCGAGCGGCGATGGCCGGGGCGAGATCCTGACGCAGGAGCGATTCCGATGGGGCACTGGGGCGTGCGCAGTTACGAGGTCGACGAGGCGAACGACGCGATCGACGCGGGGATGGATCGCGTGCACGGCCGGGCCTACGACGACCTGATGAGCGATCGCAACCCGATGCCCGTCGAGCAGGTCCACCGGCAGCTCGCCAACCCGGAGACGCTGGCCGAGGCGATTGCGGCGGTCGAGGAGGACTTCGGCGCCGATCGCGACGCCTGGGACGAGGTGGCCCGGCTGGCCTTTTGCGGCGTCGTGGTGCTCCATGCCGAGCTGGGGGTGCCGGTGGCCGACGACCTGCGCGACCTGGCCGCCCGGTGGCTGGAGGCCGAGGAACTGGACTGGGCCCCCCAGCCGAAGCGCGACGCCCGCCGTCGCAGGGAAATCGAGCTGCTGCGGCGATCGGCGGGGGAGGAAGCCTGACGCGCGACCGATGCCGTGACTGATCCGACCGCGACCGCCTCGGCGATTCTGCCTCCCAAACGAGGGACGTTTGCGATGAGCACCTCGGCACACTCTTCGGCCCCGGCGACGATTCACTATCCCGACAGCGACGGCAAGCCGATGGCCGACAACACGTTGCAGTTCCAGTGGGTCGTGACGATCAAGGAAGGGCTCGACGCCCTGTTCCGGGATCGGCCGGACGTATTCGTGGCGGGGGATCTGCTCTGGTACCCGGTCGAGGGGAACCCGAAGCTCTGCCAGGCGCCGGACGCCCTGGTCGTCTTCGGGAGGCCGAAGGGATACCGGGGCTCGTACAAGCAGTGGCAGGAAGGGGGCATTGCGCCTCAGGTGGTCTTCGAGGTGCATTCCCCGAACAACCGGGCGGAGGAAATGACTCGAAAGGCCCTCTTCTACCGGCGCCACGGGGTCGAGGAATATTACCTCTATAACCCCGAGAACGGCGCCCTCTCCGGCTGGCTTCGCGAGGGGGACGAGCTGCTCGAGATCCCCGAGCCCCGCGGCTGGACCAGCCCCCGGCTCGGCGTCCGGTTCGAGGTCGAGGGGACCGACCTTCGCCTGATCCGCCCCGATGGCCGATGCTTCCGCTCGTATCCGGAACTGGTCGAGGACTGGGAACGCGAGGAGGCTCGCGCGGAACAGGAACGGACTCGGGCCGAGCAGGAACGACTCCGGGCCGAGCAGGAACACGCCCGGGCCGAGCAGGAACACGCCCGGGCCGAGCGGTTGGCCGAGCGGTTGCGAGCCATGGGGATCGACCCGGAATCGCTTTGAGGGGTCGGCACGCTTGACGAGGGGGGGAGCGGTGCGTATCCCAACACAGGGGGTTGAATCCGTCAGTTCGACACTCGCCCCCCCTTTGCCAATCGACTCGAGCCGCCCCGAGGACGACCCGCATGAACGCCGCCCCCGTTGTTCGACTGCTGGCCTTCTGTCTCATGGCCTCCCCTGCCCTGGCCCAGCAAGGCGACCTGCCGCCGCCGGATGCCCCGCTGCCGGAGGGCTTCCCCGATCCGACGGGGCCGGGGACCATCGAGGTCAAGCAGTACCCGGCCTACCGCAGCGCCTGGACGAAGGGGGACGCGATGAGCATGCGCTCGGGCGACATGCTCTTCTTCTGGCTGTTTCGGCACATCAGCGAGCGCAAGGTGGAGATGACCGCGCCGGTGATCAACACCTACCTCGACCCGGAGATCGCCGTCGACCCGTCGCTCCGGGGCGACCTGTCGATGGAGTTCCTCTACGAACGGCCCGATCAGGGGGAGGCCGGCAAGGGGGTCGGCCCGGTCGAGGTGAAGGACTTCGCGCCGATGACCGTGGTGGCCCTCGGTTATCAGGGGGAGATGAGCCCCGAGGAGATGGCCGACGGCGTGAAGCGCCTGCGGTCCTGGATCGACGAGCACGCCGCCGAGTGGGCCGAGGCCGGCCCGCCGCGACGGCTCGGCTATCATGGCCCGATGACCCCGGCCGATCGTCGGCTCTGGGAGGTTCAGATTCCCGTGAAACCGGCCGGCGAGGCTCCCCAGCCGGAAGCCGACGCCGAACCGGGCGAGTCGACGACCGAGACGCCCGAGGATTCCTGAAACCCCGAACCGCCTGAGACGAAGGTGTCATGCATCTGGGATTGATGTACGCAGCCCTGGTGGCGACCGGAGCGATTCCGCCCGACGGCCGCCCCGTCCCCGCCCCGAACCCCGGGCCCAGGCCCCGCAACCATCACGCGAAGGCCGGCATCAGCCCCGAGCCGGTCGGCGATCACGCGGGGCTCGCCTGCGACCCGGAGGGACTGGCGGGGTGTTCGACCGGGTCGACGATCGAAGCGATCGCCTCCTGATCGGGCTCGATTCGAACGACCGCGCCCGCCCCGCTCGCCAGGTCAGGAGGCCAGTAACCACGCGACGAGGTTGCGCCAGAGGGCCTGGTACTGGTCCCAGTACACCAGGTTGCATCCCCAGTGGGGGGCCGGGTCGGAGGTGTAGGCCGCGACCCGGCCGGAGCCGAACCGGCCGACGGCGAGGGCCGGGTCGGGCGAGTCTCCCCAGGTGGCCAGGACCTCGCAATCGGGGCGCGGTCGGGTGATGTTGTAGCCGAGGATCGGCGGCGAGGCGTGCAGGTCGATCCCGCGCAGGGCGGGGTGATCGCCAGGAGTGGGGACCATCCGGTAGCCCTCGGTGCTCTCGCGCAGGTCCTCGAAATCGAGGCAGGTGACGGGCAGGACCTCGGCCAGGCGGGTGCGTCCCCAGCCGCCTTTGCCGCACTCGCCGTTGAAGCTGAGCCAGCCGCCGAGGAACAGGGCGTGCGTGCCGCCGCGGATCGCCTCGACCGTCAGGCGGACGCGGTCGGGGAAGGTGAGCGGCTCGGGGCCGAACTTCGAGCGGTCGAAGAACGACGGGTGGAGCTGGAAGTTGCGGGCCTCGACGTCCGAGAAGATCAGGATGTCGTACTCGCTCAGGACCCGATCGAATGCCCCCGGGGCGAGGCGGTAGAAATCCCAGGCAGGGACGCTGGTCACGGTGTGCTCGCCGGAGGACTCGAGGGCCTCGACGAGCCACGTCCCGTAATTGAAAATCTCGGTCCCTTTGTATTCGTAGTTGAACGGGCTCTCGGCGAAGATCGGGCCCATCATGATCGCCCAGTCGCCGACGTAATAGATTTTGGCCATCGGATTCAGTGATCCTCCCCGATCGGTCCCGGCGTGGAGGGTTCGGCCGAACCGGAGGCGACGCGACGCCAGGTGACGGCCATCGCCGCCCCCCCTGCCAGGGCGACCAGCACAGAGACGGTCGCGGGGATCGCCCGGCCGTAGAGGATCAGGCCGGTGGCGAACAGGGCGCCATAGATCATCGCGCACCCGCCGATCAGGAAGACCAGCTCGCTCCGGAGGTTCCACGAGCCGTCGCAGTCGAGCAGTTGGCCGTCGGCGTGGGCGCGGCGGATCACGGCCTTCCAGCCGGGCCCGCCGGGGCGAATGTGGTCGTAGAAGCTGCGGAGGGTCTCCTCGCGCTCCGGGGGCGTGACGAGCGAAATCACGATCCAGCAGGCCGTGGTGCCGCCGACGATGATGAGGAACTGGAGCCAGTCGGCCGGGGTCTGCTCGGGGGCGACCCGGCTCAGGACCACGAAGCCGGCGGCCATCAGGAACGAGACGGCCATCGCCGCGATCTCGGCCATCGCGTTCAGGCGCCACCAGAACCAGCGGAGGATGTAGATCAGGCCCGTCCCCGCGCCGACTTTCAGCAGGATCTGGAACCCTTCGTAGACGCTCTGGAGCTGCAGGGCGATCACGCAGGCGAGGACCATCAGGGCCACCGTGAGGAACCGGCCGAGCCGGACCAGCTCGCGCTCCGAGGCCTTCGGCCGGACGAACCGGAGCCAGAAGTCGTGCACGAGGTACGACGAGCCCCAGTTGAGCATCGTCGAGATGGTGGACATGTACGAGGCGATCAACGACGTGGCGATCAGGCCGAGCAGGCCGGGGGGCATCCGGTTCATCATGGCCGGATAGGCCAGGTCGTCGCGGACCATCGTGTCGCCGACCTTCGGGAAGGCGGAGCGGAGCGAGTCGAGGTCGGGGTAGATCGCCAGCGAGGCCAGCGCGACGAGGATCCAGGGCCAGGGACGCAGCGCGTAGTGGGCGAAGTTGAACAGCAAGGTCGCGCCGGTGGCGTGCGACTCGCTCCGGGCGGCGAGCATCCGCTGGGCGACGTAGCCGCCGCCGCCGGGCTCGGCCCCGGGATACCAGGCGGCCCACCACTGCACGGCCAGAGGGATGATGAGGATGGTCATCGCCGCGTTCAACGAGGCGGTCGAACTGAAGTCGAGGCTCGGCCAGAGGGCGAGGCGCGATTGGACCTGCTCGTTGGCGAGCAAGCCGGCCAGGCCGCCGACCTCCGGCTGCCGCAGGGCGACGACCGCCGCGCCGATGGACCCGGCCATGGCGATCAGGAACAGCACGAAGTCGGTGAGCAGGACGCTCCGCAGGCCCCCGGCGGCGCTGAAGATGACGGTGACGGTGGCCGCGACCAGGATCGCCTGGATCGGGCTGAAGTCGAACATCACCTGGGCGATCTTCACCGCGGCCAGGGTGACGTTGGCCATGACGAGGACGTTGAAGACCAGGCCGAGGTAGACGGCGCGGAAGCCCCGCAGGAATGCGGCCGGGGCCCCCCCATAGCGCCGTTCATAAAATTCCACGTCGGTCAGGATGCCCGACCGCCGCCAGAGCTTGGCGAAGACGGCGACCGTGAGCATGCCGGTGAGCAAGAACGCCCACCAGACCCAGTTGCCGGCCACCCCCTGCTCCCGGACGATGCTCGTCACGAGCAATGGCGTGTCGGCCGCGAAGGTGGTGGCGACCATCGACGTGCCGAGCAGCCACCAGGGCATCCCCCGCCCCGAGAGGAAGAAGTCGGACTGGGTCCGCCCCGCCCTCCGGGAGACGACGAGGCCGACGATCAGGGTGAATCCGAAGAAGGTGCCGATGATGGCCCAGTCGATCGTTCGGAGCAGCACGCGGAAGGCCCTCGGGTGGACTCGGGCGTCGCCTCCCAGGCGGAGAAGGACGCATTCTCTGGGGCCCATCGGGGGAGGTCAAGCGAGCACCCGCCGCGCACGCGAGAACGGCCCGGATCGCCGAAGCCATCCGGGCCGTTCGAAGGTCGGTGTGCAGTCAGTTCCCGGGCATCAGAAGTTGCCGGGAGGGGGGACCATGCCCGGGAGCTGCTCGCCCGGGGGCGGGGCCTGGATCGGCGGGCGGGCCTGCTCGATCTCCATGTCGGAGCCGCCGCCGGGGATCGGCTGGACCATGCTCGCGCCGCCCGGGGCGGACAGGACGCCGCCGGGGGCGACCATGCCGGCCGCCGGGGGTGCGCCGTAAGGCTCGATCCCCTGGGCCTGCATCTGGGCCCGCTGGGTGGCGGCCTGCGTATTCGCCAGGGGGAAGTCAGGCCCCTTGGGGAAGTACTGCACGTCGTCGAAGAGATACTTGCCCGTGGGCAAGGTCATGCCGGCATACTCGACCTGGCAGCCGACGGCCCCGAACAGGCCGAAGGCGGCGATCCCGGCCCAGATCGCTCGCCGACCGGCGTGGATGGGGCCTCCCATGCGGGACGTCGACATCGGTTCGACCCTCCTTGGTCTTGTGGCGGTCAGCTCCGGACCGCCCGCGAGGCGTTCATTGTGCTTCCCTGATCCCAGGCCGGCCCTCTGGTAACGGGGGCCGATCCCCGCCCGGGGCCGAGCAAGACGGCCCGGCCGGGCGTTTGGGATCAATCACAGTAAGGTGATCGGCCATTCGGGCATCAGATCCGCAACGAAAAGAGACCGGGAGGTTTCGACCGGCTGCTCGGATCGTCCGCGGTTCGGCACGCCGACCTCGGCAAAACTCCCTTGCCGTTTCTATCGACCGGGAATGCCCTTTGCTTGACTCCCCCGGGGGTTTTCCGGCGATGTTCGTAGTCATCACGCACCGAACGACTTAAACTAACAGGTGTCATCGGAAACGGATCGGCACCTCTGGGGACCGCGATCATGACAACCGGCACTCTGCCCCGATCGGCGTCGCTGGCGCTGCTGGCCGCGGCCCTGGTGGCCCCGGGCTGGCCCAGCTCGGCCCGGGCCCAGCCGCAGGCCGGGCCGTTCGGCCCGTTCCAGAATTACGTCTACATCGGGGGCTCCGGCCCGTACGGCTGGGGGCCTTATGCCTTCGGCTGGAGCGGCCTCTCGAACACCGGGTACATGCCGCCGGTGCCGCCCATCTACGTCGCCCCTCAAATTCAGTTCAACACCCAGGCCCTGCAGAACGCCCGGCCCGCGACCGCCGCCGACGCCCTGAAGCAGCAGGCCGACGCGGCCGCCTGGCGCGACCGGCGCCGCGAAGCCCTGCGGATGCAGACGAAGCTCGACGTCGAGACCGGATTGCCCCGGGCCGTCTCGACCCGGGTGGCCCCTCCCCTGCCGCTCGATCGCCGGATCGAGATGCTGTTCGACGACGAAGGGATGATCCGCTGGCCGGCCGGGCTCCTCTCGACCCCCGCCGCGTCTCGCCGGGCCGTGGAGCAGGCCGCGCTGGTCGTCCTGGAGGAATTCCGGCTCCGAGGGCGGGCCAACGTCACCGATGTCACCTTCGCGCGCGACCAGCTCTCTGGCTTCGCGGCGCCGATCTTCGCGCAACTGGCCGCGATCGACGACCCGCTGGCCTCGCAGACGACGCTCGACTTCTTCCGACGCCTCGACGCGACCCTGATCGACCTGGCCGACCCCCCGGCAGAGGCCCCCGAACCGGATGAGCCTTCGCCTGATTCGGACAGCCCGGCCGAATCGGACGCCCCGGCCGAGGGGCAGGAACCGCCCGCCGAAACCCCCTGATCGGGCTGCAATGCCGGCGCTCGGTCGGCGTGGTCTTCGGATTGAAATCAAACCGTCAGAAATCCGCGACCCGGTCAAGAAATCGGGTCGCGGCGTCCATGATCGCTTCCTCGGTCGCCTCGGACCGGGGGAGTTCGGCGGTGATCCTCCCCTCGCAAAGCACGAGGATCCGGGTGCTGACGGCGAGCAATTCGGGGAGTTCGCTGGAGGTCATGACAATCGCCATGCCGCGCTCGGCCAGGCGGTGGATGAGGGCGTAGATCTCGGCCTTCGCCCCCACGTCGATCCCCCGCGTCGGCTCATCCAGGAGCAGGAGCTTCGGCTCGGTCAGGAGCCACCGGGCAATGATGCACTTCTGCTGGTTGCCGCCCGAGAGGCTCATGACCGGGACATCGCCGGACGGCGTCTTGATCCGCAGGCGATGGATCGAATGCTCGACCGCCTCGCGCTCGCGGGCCGACTGGACGACCCCGAAGGCGGCGAGCTCCTGGAGCCGGGCGAGCGTGATGTTCTCGGCCACGGTCATCTGGTCGAACAGGCCGAGGCTCTTGCGGTCCTCGGTGACGAGCGCGACCCCGGCGGCGATGGCGTCGGCCGGCTCGTCGAAGCGGACTTCCCGGCCGTCGAGCCGGATGGTGCCGCCGGGGGAATCGGCCGAGGCTCCGAAGAGCGTTTCGAGCAGTTCCGTGCGCCCGGCTCCCAGCAGCCCGGCGACCCCGACCACCTCTCCCGGCCGGACCTCGAAGCTCAGGTCGCGGAGCGCCGGCCGGCCGCTCCCGGGAGGGCTCGGCAGCGAGAGCCGTTCGGCCTGCAGCACGGGGGGGCCGCTCGGCACGTTCGCCTCGAACTCGAAGCCGCCGATTTCGCGGCCGACCATCCAGCGGACGACCTGCGACGGCTGGATCTCCTTCCGCGGCGCGGAGGCCACGAAGGCCCCGTCGCGGAGGACCGTCACCCAGTCGGCCAGCGTGAAGACCTCGTTCATCTTGTGCGAGATGTAGAGGACCGTCGTCCCCGACTTCCTCAGGTCGCCGATGACGCGGTAGAGCCGCGCGACCTCGGCATCGGAGAGGGCCGAGGTGGGCTCGTCCATGATGAGGACCAGGGCATCGAAGGCCAGGGCCTTGGCGATCTCGACCATCTGCTGGTCGCCGATCCGGAGGTCGCCGACCCGCGCCCGGACAGGGATCGGCGTGCCGAGCCGCTCGAACAACGCCGCCGCGGCCCGCTCCATCGACCAGTTGTCGATCAGCCCGAGCGGCGAGCGCCGCTCGCGACCGAGGAAGATGTTGGCCGCGACGCTCAGCTCGGGGACGAGGTTCAGCTCCTGGTGGATGATCCGGATGCCCGCGTCCTCGGCGTCTCGGGGGCCGGCGAAGCGGCGTTCGCGGCCGTCGAGGACGATGCGGCCGTCGTACTCGGGGATCACCCCGGCGAGGATCTTCATCAGGGTGCTCTTGCCCGCGCCGTTCTCCCCGCAGAGGGCGTGCACCTCCCCCGCCCTGGCGTTGAAGGTGACCGATTCGAGGGCATGGACGCCGCCGAATCGCTTGGTGATCCCCTCCATGACGAGGCGGGGGGGGACCTCGTCGGGGTCGACCTTGATCCAGGTCAGCTCGGTGTCGGTGGTCATCGCGGGCCGGTCCCGTTTGCCTGGGCGTCGTCGGAGTCGGTCAGGGGCATGGCGAAATGGATCTGCCGGGCGACCTCGCGGAAGCCGACCGACGGATAAAGATGCTGGCCGATCGGGTTCTGATCGAGCGTCTCGATCCGGGCGACCGCCATCCCTTGCTCGCGGAATCGCCCGATCGCATGTTCGAGCAAGGTGCGCCCAATTCCCTGCCCGCGCACCTCGCTTGAGACGGCGAGATTGGGAATCTGCCCGACCTTCGCCCCGCGATCGCAACGCATCGAGACATAGCCGACGACCGCCCCGCCCGCATCCTCGGCCACGGCGATCTCGCCGCCGGGGGCGTCGAGGTCGTCGTCGACGTGCCTCCCCTTGCGCGTCCGCCAGTCCTCGGCCGCGATCGGGCCGAGGAGTCGGTCGATGTTGTGGTCGATCGACACGCCTTCGAAGGCCTCGATGGTCATGGCCCGGAGGACCGGGCGGTCGGATTCGCGGAAGGGGCGGATGGTGATGGTCATGGCAAGAGTCGATTAATTGTCCGAGCGTTCGGGGGCCCCCGAGGCGACGGCCTCGGCCATCTGCTGCATCATCTCCTGTTCGGTGATGCCCGACCAGCAATGGCCCTCGCCGGCGCCATACACGATGGAGCCTTCGAAGGGAGGGTCGGCGGTTTCGAGGAAGGCTTCGAGACGCCGGAGGGCCCGTTCGAGGAAGAAGTTGTCGGCGTCGCCCATCCAGATATGGAGCTTGCCGCGCAGCTTCGGGCCGAGCGTCTGCCAGTCGGATTCGAGGACGCGGCGGATGTCGTACTTGGCCCAGTGGTCGAGGACTGATTGGTCGATCGCGCCGGTGACGGGGTCCCAGAGGGGGACGGGGCGGCCGTCGGGGCCCCGGGGGCCGTAGGTGGCGTTCCACGAGCCCCACTGGCCGCCGGACATGGACCAGGAGCCGCCCAGGCCGAGGGCGTTTTCGAGGCTGCACTCGTCGCGCATCGAGTAGACGGGCGTGCCGTCCTCGCGGCGGAAAGCGGGGCGCTCGGCACCGTCGGCCGTGGTGTAGGCGTTCGCGTCGTCGTAGATGTTGATGAGCTGAAACGAGCGGAAGTCGAGGCTGTCGGGGCAACTGGCCCAGCAGCCGTTGAAGAAGTCGGGGTAGAAGACCTGGAGCGCGACCGACACCCAGCCGCCGGTCGATCCGCCGTCGAGGACGCGGGCGTATCCTTCGCCGATCCCGCGGTAGAGACGCTCGACGTAAGGGATCAGTTCTTGCGTGATCGCGTCTCCATACGGCCCGTGATTGGCCGAGTTCACCTGATATGGGTCGCCGAGCGGCCCGGCGCCGTCGAGGAAGAGCATGACGAAGCGGGGGGTGTCGTCGGCCAGCCAGATCCGGCGGAAGGGGGAGCCCTCGGCCATCCGGCGGCGGGCGGCGGTGAAGCGCGAGCCGAAGCCGCCGATGTGGACCCGGAGCGGATAGCGCACGCTCGGGTCCTTGCCGTAGTCGCGGGGCAAGACCACGGCGACGCGGAGGAACATCGGCCGGCCGTGGAACTCGCTCAGCAGCTTCGACGGGACCTTCAGGTAGCGGACCAGGTCGGTGTCGTCGGGCAGGCGTTCCGGCGGGTCGATGCGGGTCAGCTCCAGGGTGATCGGGTCGGTGTCGGCCGGGTCGAGCCGGACGGGCGTCGGGGCGCTGGAGAGATTGCCCGGGGCGTTGAGCAGGAGCAGGTCCGGGTTCCGCATCAAGACCGCCTGCGCGACGTACTCGCCGGGGTTCAGCCGCCCCAGGGCCGACACGGGGAAGCTGCGGGCCGAGGCATCGACGACCGTGACCGTGCCGGGGGCGACCAGCTCGGCATCCACCCCCAGCACGACCGGCGAGCCGGGCACGGGCAGGCTGATGGCGTTGCGCGGCTCGGGCCGGGCACGGCGGGCGAGGATCACGACCAGGCGGCCGTCGGTCGGGGCGTCAATCAGACCTTCGACCACGCTGACCTCGAACCGCGGGGCGAGCATGGCCGGCGGGCCGGGCAAGGCGGCCGGTTCGGGCAGGCCCGTGGTCGCGGGGGTCGGGTCCACGGGCTCAGCGCTCCGGGCCGGGAGGGGGCCGAGGCCGCGGGCCTCGGCCGTCGTCAGGAGGAAACAGAGGGCAAGCAACGCGAGCCAGCGGTTGGGCATCATCGGGGAATTCGTCCTTGCGGGGTCGGCTCGGGCAGGATGATCGACGTATCCTAACGGCGCCAACCCCCTCGACGAAAGGGACCGATCGCGGCAGGCAAGCCGCCGTCGCGGCCCCGAGAGGCTCGGCGATCGCCTGCGACCTGTCCACCCTCGGCCCGTTTCACCCGGCCCCCGAGGGGGCGAAGGCATCGTCGAGGGGGCTGTACCCGAGCAGCTCGACGGCCCGCGTGATCGGCCAGCGGCTCGGCAGGTTGCGCGAGGTGCCGTTGACGACGAGGAATCGCTCATCCAGCTCGGACCAGAGCGCGCACTCGACGAGCTGGGCGAGGTCGCGGTCGGAGAGCCAGAGGGACCTGGCCCAGTCGTCGGGCAAGGTGGAGGGGTGATTCGGGTCGGGCTGGACCCAGCCGATCCGAAGCGCCACGAAGGTCAGCTCGAACGCCTGGGCCATGCCCCGCCCGAACCGCTCTCCCGCGAGCTTCGAGGCCCCGAACGGGCCATCGGGCCGGGGCGGCAGGTCCTCGGAAATCGGGCCGGGGCCGTCGTCCCGGTAGCCCCACATCGTGTGGCTGGAGCTGGCGAAGACGAACCGATCGACCGCGGCGAGCACGGCGGCGTTCAGGACGTTGGGTAACGTATCGAGATTCGGGCCGACCAGCGCCCCCCACGGGGCATCCGGGTGCGAGTGGGCCGCGAGGTGGACCACGGCATCGACCCCGTGGAACAGCTCGGCCCACTCGTCGTCCAGCTCGGCCAGGTCGGCGGGAATGACCTCGTCGTCGTCCGGGCCGGGGTTGCGGTCGAGGAGGATCAGGTCGTAGCGATCGCCCCACTGCGCGCGGAGCTTGCGGCCGAGGTATCCGCACGCCCCCGTGACGAGGACCGTCGGCCGATCTTCCGAGTCGACCGGCCCGAGGTCGTCGTCGAGCATCGGCAGGCTCGGGAATCCGTTGGGCCGACCGGGCGTTTCGGGCGGGCCGCCGTTGTGGCTCATGGTCGGGCCTCCGACCCGTTGGGTCCGGCCATGGGGCATTCCGAAACGTTGAGAATGGTTAACATCAGTCGCCGTCGATCATCGCCAGGACCTTGCAGATGGCTTCGAGGAAGAAGAACTCGCCCCACATGACGGACTGGTCGACGCCGAGCCCCTTGGGCTTGTGGTAGACGCCGTGCTTGAGGACGCCTTCCCATTCCGGGTCGTTCCAGGAGACGTAGGCGTCGGAGCAGAGGGTGTCGAGGATCGTCAGGGCGGCGTCCTGGTAGCGGGCGGCCCGGGAGGGGTCGCGGGTCAGGTCGGCGAGCTGCCAGAGGCCCGAGGCGGCGATGGCCGAGGCGGAGCTGTCGGCCATGCGATCCCCTTCGGGGGCGTCGAAGTCCCAGGGGGCGACCAGGCCGTCGGGGCAGCGGTCGATGAAGTGGTCGGCGTTGCGCTCGGCGACGGCCAGGTCGGCCGGGTCGTTCGTGTAGGAATAAACCGTGCCGAATCCGTAGAGCGACCAGGCCAGCCCTCGGGTCCAGTCCGACTCGGCCGAGAGACCCTGGTGGGTGCTCTGGCGGAGGAACTCGCCGGTGTTGGTGTCGAAGATCCCCTCGTGGGCGGTGCTGCCGTCGGGGCGGACGATGGTGCGCTCGGTGGTCCGGCAGTGGGCCTTGGCGACTTCCAGAAGCCGCTCATCGCCGGTCTCTCGGGCGGCGTAGAAGATGATCGGGACGTTCATCATGATGTCGATGAACAGGCTTTCCGGTCCGATGAACGAGCAGAGGTACTGCCCCCGCTCCCGGAATCGCATGGCGAGGGTCTGGCCGGCGGTGACGACGACCCGCTTCTTCGACGCGTCGCCGGTGACCTCGTACCAGGGGAGGTACGAGTTGAGGAAGATGAAGCCGAGGTCGTGCACGTCGCGGTCGTGCTGCTTGTGTTCGAGCAGTCGGCAGTAGTGCTCGGCCTTGTCGCGCCACCATTCGTGGCGGATGCGTCGGTAGCAGTGCCAGAGGATGCCGGTCAGGAAGCCGGCGCACCAGTCGGTCCACAGTTCCCCGCCGTGCCGCCAACGCCCCCCCTCGGTGTAGATCGGGAAGTAGTCGGGGTGGTGATCGATCAGGGTGCCGAATTTCGAGGCATAATGGTCGAAGGTCCGCTGCAGGCGCGGTTTCAGGTCGGCCAGGTCGACAAGTTGGGGCTCGGCCATGCTTCGGGCTCTCCGGTCCACCGGGAGAAGGAGGACGGTCCACGATCGGACGTCAGCGTGAGGTCATCAAACAGCGAGGTTGGTTCGGGTCGCGGTGTCGATCGGTGAGATCTCGATCCGGGTCCGGCAACCGGTCGGCTCGGCGGTCTGGACCCGGTCCTCGGAACCGATCGGCTCGTCAGGGCGATGCCACCGAACCCGGCGCGCAACGGACCGCGGCCCCGATGCCATCGCCGCCAGGAGCCTTCCCGAAGCCCGGCCAGAGCGAGGCGGAGCCGAGCCCTCCTGCGGGCAATACGAGTCGCAAGGCGCAGCGAGGCCAATTCCGGTCTGGCGCGAGGTCAGCGACCCCGACCGACCGTTCAAGGGCGGATCGCCCCCTGGTGCCCTCCGAGCACGCCGCCAGGCGGTTGCTCCGGATGCGGGTCGAATCCAACGGCTTCGGATCGATCAAAGGTGCCAACGCTCGGCCAATCGGTCCGCCACCATAACGACCGAGGGTTCGATCGGCAAGCGTCCGTCCCTGAGCAACGCAAACCGACCGGCCCCGGGCAGCAAGGGCCCGGGACCGGTCGGCACGTCCTGAGATCGCGTTTTTCCCGATCAATCGCGGCGATTACCGCTGCGGCTCGTCGGGGGCCGGGGCCGCTCCGTGGGCCTCGCGGCGGCCGACTTCCTCCCAGGGGAACTTGTCGAACGCGCCGACGGGAGGCTCCTGCCCGACATTCGCCTGGAACTGGTCGGGGATCTGGCCGCCGAGTTCCTGGGCCACCCGCTGCCGCAGGTCGGCCATCTTCGGGTAGAGGGTGTTGAGGTACAGCGCGCGTTCCTCGGGCGTGTTGGCCGAGCCGAACGAGAGGTTGAAGTTGGTCATGCCCAGCAAGGCATTGGCCAGCGGAATCTCATCGCGCTGATAGGCGGCCTCGAGCGCCTGGCGGACGTCGGCGCGTCGGGCGAGTTGGAGCATGCCGGCGAGGGTCTTGAGAAAGCGCTCGGCCTCGGCGAAGTCCCGCCCCTGGAGGCGTTCCGACGCCTGCGTGCGAATCTGGTTGACCACGTCGATCGCCCGGACGACCAGCTCGTCGGGGATCTCTTGCTCGTCGGGGATGTTGCGGGCCTCGTCGATGATCTGCTGATACTGGCGGCGGAGGCCGTCGAACGGCTCGCCGGTCAGCGGCGGCGGCCAGTTCTCCTCGGCGGCCAGGCGGTGGGCCGAGATCACCAGCCCCTTGCTCGCGAACCGCAGCGGGACCAGCCGCACCTGCTCTCCCGAGATCGTCAGGTCGGAACCGGCGTTGACCAGCACCGAGTGGGGCACGCCGGGGCTCAGGAGCTGGTGGAAGATCGCGTTGAGCGAGTCGCCGCTGACGATGTCCTGCTGATTCGGCTGGTAGAGCTGCCGCTGCTGGATCGCGTTGGCCGCCTGCTGGACATTGGCCGATCGCGCCGCCACCTTCCGGGCATACTGCTGACGTCGGATCTGCTCCGACTGCCAGACATACTCGTTGAACCGCATCCGCGTGTCGGCCTCGATCGACCGCGCCACGGCCGTCTGCTCGTTGTACTGGCCCAGGCCGGCCGCGAGAATGCCCATGCCGCGGGTCACATCACCGCCGACCGTCGCACTGCCCCAGCCTCCCCAGCCTCCCCAGCCGTAGGCCCACTGGGCCCGGGCTTCGGAAGCCAGGCCGGATGCCGCGAAGACCGCGGCCGCGACTGCGATCGTCAAACGCCGAGTCATGGTGCCTCTCCAAAGTCTCAATTGATGGCGGGCGAAGGATTGAGCCGCCGACCCCGAACGGAACCCTCGGATCGGCAAACCTACCCTCGAGTTTAGCCCCATTTCCGGGCCCGTGACGAGGGGGATTCTCGACCGACGGTGCGCCTTGCGCCCCGATTGCCGAGGCACGAGGACGCCGGGAACCACGCGATTGCGGGGCAACATCGTCAAGTCGCGATCTCTCTAATTACCCTATCCTGCGTGTGTTGTTGGTGCAACGATGTACGCAACTCCCGGCGAAAAAAGGCCGGTTCCGACCGGGCAGGCCGGCACGAGGACGCCCCCGCACCCCAACGACGCCCCCCGGCCGCGACCGAGCCAAGGCGGCGAGAGCAACCCCCGCCGTTGACGGTCCTCCTCAATCCGGATCAGTCGCGGGACGCCCCCGTTGCCGACGGCATGACCGCGGCGTTACAGTGCGCCCAAGGGTCGCATGCCGACCGTCCTTCTCGACCCTCGATCAAAATGGGGGACACTTCGATGAAAACCTGGATGTTTCGAGTCCCTGGGGCGAGCCTCGCCCTGGCCGCGGTCGTCATGGCCGGCGCAGGGGTGGAAGGCCGCGTCCTCGGCCCCCATCCCTCCGAGCCGCCGGCGGCGCCCGCCCCCCTCGGGGCGCAGGACAAGCGGGCCGAGCTGATGGCCCTGAAGCTGGATTACGCCAAGAACGTGCTCGAAGGCCTGACGCTCGAGAAAATGGACCTGGTCGCCAAGAATGCCCAGGATCTGAAGCTCCTGAGCGCCGCGGCCGAGTGGGAACCGGCAACCGTGCCCGGCCCATTGTACCTCGTCTACACCCGCGAGTTCCAGCGGATCGCCGACTCGCTGGCCGAGAACGCGAAGGACCAGAACCTCGACGCCGCCACCCTCGCGTATGTCCAGTTGACCATGAATTGCGTCGAGTGCCACAAGTACGTCCGATCGACCGATCGTTGATCGCCCCTCGCCCTGGGCCCCCGATCGGTCGAAGCACGTCGGCCCGGATCGCCGTCGGACCGGGCCATCCGATACGCCCGGTGAGGCGGAACGCGTGAAGGAGACGACCATCATGGCGACTGCTCGTGTTGCGACCCGATGGCGCCTGATGCGGGCGATCGTGCTGGGCCTGACGGCTGCGAGTTGCCTGGCGGCGAGCGGATCGCCGGCGCCGCCTCGCCGGCAGACCACGGCCGACGGGCGACCGAGGCAGGCCGACCGCCCCCTCGACGACCGGACCGTCCTGATGCGACGCAAGCTCGACCACGCCCGGCGCATCCTCGGCGGCCTGGCCGAGGGGCGATTCGGCCCCGTGGCCCGGTCGGCCCGATCACTCCATGAGATCAGCGAGGTCGCGGCCGAGTACAACCTGCCGACCGACGACTATCGCCGCTTCAGCGACGAATTCCGACGGATCACCCGGACCCTCGCCGAGCGGGCCGAGGCGAACGACCTGGACGGCGCCACGCTGGCCAATGTGCAACTGACGATGAACTGCGTCGCGTGCCACAAGTACGTCCGGATTCAGATGAATCCCCCCGCCCCCCCGCGATGATCGAGGCGAGGCGAGGCGAGTTGAGTCGAGCCCATCAATGCCCGTGCCCGTGGTGCCGCACCTCCGACGCCTTCGAGATCGACTGGCGGAGGAACCCGAAGAACGACCCGCCGGTGAACATCCCCAGGACGTAGACGGCCAGCATGACCAGGAACAACGGCGCCGAGAGCTGGACCTCCGTCATCGGGAAGTTCACCTGGACCGACGCCCGGTTGACCACCGCGAAGGCGATGAAGGCCGCGACGAGCAGGATCAGCAGGATCAGGTAGACGTAACGCATTGAGACCTCCGCGCCGGAGCATGCGGGGGGAATTCCTTCACGAGCACCTGAGAATCAGTCTACCTGATAAATCACCGTCGCGGTGCCCGCCGGAAGGCTCGACGAGACGCTCGGCCCCGGCGGGCAACGCCCTGATGGTTACTCGGGCACGACGGCGATCATGTCCACCGTGATCGAGTAGCCGTCGATCCCGACGCCCGGCACCTGGGCCTTCGAGGCCGCCGGGGGCCGCTTCGGGTCGTAATAGTTCGGCCGCAGGTCGTTGAGCGCCTGGCTCGAATCGTCCTCGGAGACGTAATAGGTGGCCTTGGCCAGGTGGTCGAGATCGCTGCCCGCCCGGCCGAGCACGGCGAGCATCGCGTCGAAGATCGCCTCGACCTGCGCGGCCCCCGACGTCCCCTCGGGGCCGAAGAAGCCGGAGAGGAACACCAGGTCCCCCCGGTTCACCCGGGCCACCCGGCTGTAGACCGGGGAGGCGGGCAGCGACGGCGTGTCCAGGTAGTCGATCATCTGGTCGCTGCCCGGCTCGGCCGCCGTGGCCACCAGCTCAATCTCGATCGGCAGCGTGCTTTCCCACTCGACCAGGACCAAGGGCGGCACCTTCGCCCCCTCGAAGAAGGCCGCGACCTCGCGCTCGACCACGTCGGCCGATTCCGGGGGCAGATAGAATGCCTTCAACTGCACGACCCGATCGGTGCCGAGACCGAGGTGTTCGAGCGTCTCGGCCAGGCTTTCGAGCGTCTTGCGGGTGGCGGTGGCCAGGTCGTCGGCCGGCTCGGCCTGCCCGGCGATGAAGACCCGAGGGCCGGCAGGCAGGACCGCCAGCGGGGCCCCGGCAACCTGACCGGCGGCCCTTCCCTGCGGGACCTCCGGCCAGGCGACCTGACCGGCCGGGGGCCGGGCGTCGGTCGTCGCCACGGCGTCGGCGGCGATCCAGGCCCCGGGCCGGGGCAAGGCCCCTTCCACCACGGTCAGGGCCGGGGCGTCCCGGTCGGCGAACCGCTCGGCCAGATGCCGATGGACCACCGGGACCATGCCCGCCTTCCCCAGCACCACATGCAGCCGGACCGCCCGATCGAGGCCCGAGCCGCCCTCGCGGAGCATCGCGTCGAGCCGATCGAACACCTCGGCCACCACCCGATCAGGCTCGTCCGCCCGCTCGGCCGATTCCGGGCCGACGACCTGCGTCGAGAACACCAGGGCCGATTCGGCGGGCACCACCACCGCCGCGGAGACGCCCTGGCCGGGATTGAGCCGGACGTATCGGACCGACGATTGCGAGGCCGTCGCGATCGAGCCGATCGCCAGCACGAGGGTCGCACTCGAGAACAGGATGCCGCAACGCATGAACAATCGCCTCCGTCCGGGGCACGGGGTCAGCGTGATTTCGGGGCCATCGGGAACGCTCGGCGCGTGATGGAGAGCGAGCATAGGCGGTCGATCCGAGCAGGGCAAGCCTCGGGCATCGCCCGCCCCGTGTGCCGCGCCACATCGATCACTCGACCACGCGCTCCCCTTCCCGGCCCGCGAGGTCGCGGTAGAGGTCGCCGAGGCGCCGGGTCATCGGCCCGGGCTGGCCGTCGCCGATGGCCCGGCCGTCGACCCGGACCACCGGGGCGAGTTCTCCCATCGTCCCGGTGCAGAAGACCTCGGCGGCGCGGTAGACGTCGGTCAGTGAGAGGTCGCCGACCTCGATCGGGATGCCGTGCGAGCGGCAGAGGCCGATCACGGTCGATCGGGTGATCCCCTCGGGGCAGGCGTCGACCGTGCCCGTCCGCACGACCCCCTCGGAGACGAGGAAGACGTGGGTCGCGTTCGTCTCGGCCACGAAGCCGCGCCCGTCGAGCATCAGGGCGTCGTCGGCCCCGGCGGCGTTGGCCTGGATCTTGGCGAGGATGGAGTTGATCAGGTTGCAGTGGTGGATCTTCGGGTCGAGCACGTCGGGCCCCGGGCGTCGGATCGTGCTGGTGACCAGGGTGATCCCGGCGAAGTCATACACCGGCGCCTTGTGCTCGGCCAGGACGATCAGCGTCGGCCCGACGGTGTTCAGCCTCGGGTCCATGCCCGAGGTGTACTTGACCCCTCGGGTCAACGTCAGGCGGAGATGAACACCGTCACGCATTTGATTCGCTTCGAGCGTGCGGCGGATCTCGGTCGTGATGGCCTCGAAGCTCGGGATCTCCGCGAACGCCAGGGCCAGGGCCGAGCTGCGCAGGCGTTCCAGGTGCTCGGTCAGCTTGAAGATGCGGCCGTCGTACAGCCGCAGGCCCTCCCAGACCGCATCCCCCCCCTGCACCGCCGAGTCGAACGGGCTGATCCCCGCCTCGTCGCGGTGCAGGAGGCGGCCGTTGATGTTCACGATCAAGTCTTTGTTTCTGGGATCGAAGGTCTGGAGCATGGTTGAGGCCGGTTTGTCGAGGAGTGAGGGGGACGGCCCGCATCGGCGACGGCGAGCGCGGCCCATTTCAGGCCGAAATCACATGATGGTGCAGCTTCAGGTAGCACTCTTCCGCCCGATCGAGGACGTCGGCGAGCGACTCGGGCACCCGGTCGGGCTTCGGCCGGTAGGGCTGGAAGCCGGTCGAGCGTTCGACGTTCTCGTACCAGTACTTGGCCCAGACGCCGTCGGTGTCCCGGGGGCCGGCGGGCCAGCCCAGCATGGCCTCGTCGAAGGGGACGTCGAGCGCCTCGCAGAGGGCCGAGAGCACGCCCCGCGGGTTCTCCAGCACGTCCTTCGCGTCGATGACGGGCGGAGTGCGACCGGTTGTTTCCTGAACACGTTCGAAGATTTCAACCTGTTGCGGCAATCCCGTGTCCTCCAGGCGGGGCTCGTGCAGGACCTTCGCCAGCGAGGTGAGCATCTCGCGCGGATCTCGGATCAGGAACGCATGCGTCAGGTGGTCGAGCCAGGCGCGATCGATCGAGGGGAGCAGGTGATGGGCCATGTGCTTCTGATAGAAGATCGCCTTGCCCCCCGGCACCGGACCGACCAGTTCCGCCACCACCGCCCGCCAGTCCGGGTTGTGCTGGCGGATGACCTCCGACGCCCCCGGGTGGTCCAGCCCCGTCTCGCGGAGGTAGTGGGCATAGAGCGGCTCGTCGCACACGAACGTGTCGGCCCGGTTCCCCCACGATCGCATCATCGCCGTCGAGATGTTGCGGGGGCCGGACCACACGGCGATCCGGATCGGAGATTCAGCGGTCGGCATGGGCATCAGTCGTCACTTCCCAATCACAGGGGGGCACGCTCACGTTTCACACGGTTTCGCGCGCCGAAATGAGCATCCTCTTAAATTTTTCGAGAACATTCCCCCCCGCGAGTGCCCGGGCGCCCCCGGGCTCGGAGCGGGAGGACAGCCAGTCGAGCAGGCCGGGGGCGTCGCCGAGCCCGTCGATCGGCTCGTCGATCCCGAGGAATCCGGTCCCGATCGCCACCGCATCGAAGTCGATGCCGAGCAGCCCGGCGGCCTCGTCCAGGGCATTGCCGAACGCCCCGGCATCGGGGAAAAAGGCCCGAGCGGGGCAGAGGCCGACGACCCCGCCGAGTGCCCGCACGCGCGAAACATCCTCCTCGGAGCGAAGCCCGCCCATCGCCCCCGCGAGGCTGACGATCGGCACGAGCTTCCCCCCCTCCCCGGCTTCGAGACGCCCGATCGCCTCGCCCGCCGCCGTCGGCGGGAGCCCGGCGAGGTCGAGCAGGAGCGGCCGGCCGGAGGAGGCCGTCACGAGGGTGTCGATCGCCGAGCGTTCGAGGTCGCTCAGGCCGCGATCCCGGGTCGGATCGGCGGGGCGATCGACGAACCCGGCCAGCCGGACGGCCCGGACCCCGCGATCGATCAACGCGGCGAGGCGGTCGCGGGCATCATCCGAGTTCAGGAACGAGGCGGTTCCTCGAAGCCCGACCACGGCCCAGGTCATCGTATCGTCGGACTCGGCGGCGAAGCGGTCGAGGTCGGCGCCGTCGGCGAGGATCCGGCCCGAGAATTCGGCCTCGACCCCGGCCATCAGCCGGGAGATCTCCCCCCAGGGGTCGGGACGATCGCCGGGGGCCGGGCCGATCCAGACGATCGCGGCGAGCGCCGTCGAGAGGTAGCCGTCGACCTGCCCGAGCCGCCGCGAAACGCCGGGGTAGTCGGCCGCGTCGATCGCGGTCGCCTCCCCGGCATACTGGAGCGGCCACTCGACGGCCAGGTCGATCAGGCGAAGCGAAGGTGAGGGAGCTGGGGTCGTCATGAGGGGTCCTCCTCCGTCGCCACCGGGGGGGCGGCGGCCGGCAGGGCCGGCAACCGTTCGAGGAATCGGCGGACCGGGCCGCGGAGGCCTTGCCATCGCACGCGATCGCGAAGCGTCTCCCCCTCGGTCCACCCCACCGCGACCGCGGGAGGGGCCTCGCCCAGCGCCTCGCGGACGGCGGGGTCGAGCCAGGGGAGCCGTCCCGGCCAGGCAGCGAGCACGCGCGAGGGGACGGTGTCCGCATCGGGCCAGTGGGAGCGGAGGGCCGGGCCGGCCGATTGCCCGGGGTCGGCCAGCGCGACCAGGCTCGCGGTCAGGGCGTCGGGGCCCCAGCCGATGAGGACCGACGCCCCGACGCGGGCGGTCGCGATCGCCCGGCCCCGCAAGGCCCCGGAGCCGGCCAACCCCTCGACGATCCGGGACACGACCCGATCGCTTACGCGTGCTGCGGCCTGGTCGTCGGTGGCATGGAGGGCGAGCAGGCCGCCGTCGGGGAGCCCGGCCCGATCGAACGACGCCCAGGCCGTCAGGCCCGCCAGGTGCGGCCAGAAGTCCAGTTCCAGCCGGATGCCGCGCGTCAGGGCGAGCAGGCCGAGCCGCTGACGAAGGGGCGCCGCGTCGCCTCGCGTCGGGTCGGCCCGCTCGAACCGATCGGCCACCTCCAGCACGCCGGCCCAGGCGTCTCCGCCGGGGCCGATCGCCACGGAGACGGCCAGTGCGGCCCGGTCGCCCGGCACGAGGTCGAGCCACTTCGGATTGACCGATCCCCAGCCCGGCCGGGCCGCTTGCGGAGGGGCCGGGCCTTCGACGACGACCTCCAGCCGGTCGCCGACCAGGGCCGCGCGGGCCTCGATCGCCCGGTATCCGAGGCCGAGGGCCGCCGCGGCGACCCGACGAGCCGCCAGCGACTCCGACGCCGCGAGCGCCTCGGGATCGACCCGGACGATCCAGCCCGAGTCGATCGTCGGCTCTGCTCCCGGACCCGCGTCGAGCCGATCGATCGCCGACCGCAGGGCCGAGCGGTCGGAGGCGAGGATGACCGGCGCCCCCGGCTCGGTCGAGGCCACCAGGGGGGCCCCGTCCCGGCCGAGCCGGTCGACCGCGAAGGGGCCTTCGGCGGCCTCCCGCCGGCCGTCGGTCAGGACCAAAGCGGTGGCCAACGCGGTGATGGTGCCGTCATCGCTGGGCACGATGGCGGCCCAGCGGGGACGGCCTTCGGGGTCGAGGTCGAGCAGGAGCCGGGTGTCGTCGAATGTCGCCATCTCCCGGGCCATCAGGGGGTTCATCGCGGCGATCGCGGCTTCGAGCGGCTTGCCGAGCGATCGTTCCTCGCCGGGCGGGGCCGATTGCTTCCAGTCGGCCAGCGCGGCCGCCGGGTGGGGCCAGGCGGTCCCCTCGAACAGCGAGAGCAGGGCGAAGACCTGGGCGTCGGGCCGGATCGCCCGGATCTCGACCGCCGGGGCGGGCGATTCCGCCTCCCCCCGGGCGGGGGGGAGCAGCACGGGCATCGCCCCGAGCAGCAGGAGCGGCACGACCCAGGACCGGAGGCCTGCTTGCCCGCGGCCGGGTCGCCTCGGTAGGCTGTGGGCGGATCGGGACCCCCGGGCGCGTGCCCGGTCCCGAAGCAACGCAAGGCAGGAGGTCCCCATGCCGACCGTGACCGTTGAAGGTGTCGGATCGTTCGAGGTGGAAGACGGCAAGAAGCTGGTGCTGGCGATCGAGGACGCAGGGGTCGACATCCTCCATCGCTGCGGCGGCCAGGCCAAGTGCACGACCTGCCGCGTCGAGGTGCTGGAAGGGGATGCCCCGGCGATGGAGGAGGCCGAGCAGCAGCGGCTGGCCCTCGAAGCGGGCTTCCCGCCGAACACCCGGCTCTCGTGCCAGTTGCGCGTGTCGGGCGATTTGAGCGTCCGGGTCGCGGCCCGGGCCTCGACCACCGGCAAGGAGCCCGGCCCTCGCCCGGCCGACTGATCCGGCGGCATCTCGATCTCGCCACGATCGCCGGCCGACTGCCGTTGCGGTCCCTGGCTGAAGTTCATTACAATCACTCTCTTTGCCGATTTGACCGATCGCGCAGCAGTCCCGAACGTGTGAAAAGGACCGACCGGCCGAGACCGGCGGGAGAAGGACCCATGGCGAAGAAATCGGCCGGTCGTGAGCACGTCTGGCTCCAGTGCTCCGAGACCGGCGAACTGAACTACCGCGTCTCTGTCAACACCAAGGGCGGGATCCCGGAAGGGCTCCAGGGGGGCCTGAAGAAGTACTGCCCGAAGCTCCGGCGGCACACGCTCCACAAGATCAAGCGGAAGTAATCCGGGCAGATTCCGGGGGCTTCGCAATCGCGGCCCCCTCCGGATGGCCGGCTCATCGGAGAGGCACGGGAACTCCCCCGAGGGGGAAGGGTCCGTGCCTCTCTTGCGTCCAGGGGTCGGTCAGTCGGCCTCGGGCAAGGGAACGCCCAGCTCGTGGACGACGAAGGCCATCTCGTCGGCGGCCTCCTCGATGATCTTGGCCGTCGGCTTGCCTGCGCCGTGGCCGGCCCGGGTCTCGATCCGGATGAGGATCGGGTTGTCGCAGCCCTGGGCGCCTTGCATGGCGGCGGCGAACTTGAAGCTGTGGGCCGGGTAGACGCGGTCGTCGTGGTCGGCGGTCACGATCAGGGTCGGCGGGTAGCAGGCCCCCTGCTCGACCCGGTGATAGGGGGAGTAGGCGTAGAGGGCCTCGAACTCGTCGGCGTTCTCGGACGAGCCGTAGTCGTCGGTCCAGGCCCAGCCGATCGTGAAGGTGTGGAAGCGGAGCATGTCCAGCACGCCCACGCCCGGCAGGCAGGCGCCGAACAGCTCGGGCCGCTGGGTCATGCAGGCCCCGACGAGCAGGCCGCCGTTGGAACGGCCCTGGATGGCGAGTTTGGGGGTTGAGGTCCGCCCCTGATCGATCAGGTACTCGGCCGCGGCGATGAAGTCGTCGAAGACGTTCTGCTTCTGGAGCTTCGTGCCGGCCTTGTGCCAGGCCTCGCCGTACTCGCCGCCCCCTCGGAGGTTCGGCACGGCGTAGACGCCTCCCATCTCCATCCAGACCAGGCGGGAGACGCTGAAGCTGGGGGTCAGCGGGATGTTGAACCCGCCGTAGCCGTAGAGCAGGGTCGGCGTGTCGGGGCCGATCGCGATCCCCTTCTTGTGGCTGATGAACATGGGGACGCGGGTGCCGTCCTTGCTCGTGTAGAAGACCTGTTCGGTCGTGTAGTCGTCGGGGTCGAAGCCGACCTGGGGCTCCTTGTAGAGCGTGCTCGCGCCGGTCGCCAGGTCGTAGCGGTAGATGGTGGTCGGCCGGGTGTAGGAGGAGAAGGAGTAGAAGGTCTCGGTGTCGTCGCGGTCGCCGGAGAAGCCGGAGGCGGTCCCCAGCTCGGGGAACTCGACCTCGCGGACGAAGGCACCGGCCAGGTCGTAGAGCTTGACCTGGGAGCGGGCGTCCTTCAGGTACTGGGCGATCAGGTACCCGCCGACCCGGTTGGCGCCGAGGAGGGTCTCCTCGGTCTCGGGGATGATCGTCTCCCAGTCTTCCGGATCGGGGTGGTGGACGTTGATGGCGATGACCTTGCCGAGCGGGGTGCCCTTGTCGGTCCGGAAGAAGAGGCGGGGGCCGTCGTTGTCGATGAAGGTGTAGTCGGCGTCGAAGTCGCCGACGAGGTGGACCGGCTCGGCGTCGAGGTCGGCCAGGGGGCGGTAGAGGATGCGGTACTTGTCGTCCGTGCCCCGGCCGAGGGTGAGGATCAGGTAGGCGCCGTCGTCGGTCACGGTGGCGTCGGCCCGCAGGTCCTTGTTCTCCGGGTCTTCCCAGACCAGGGCATCGTCATCCTGGGAGGTGCCGAGCTGGTGGTAGTAGACCTTCTGGAAGAAGTTGGCGGCGCGGAGGTCGTCCCCCTCCTTCGGCTCGGGGAAGCGGCCGTAGAAGAAGCCGGAGCCGTCGGGGGTCCACTCGGCGCCGGAGAACTTGCTCCAGCGGATCTGGTCGTCGAGGTCGTCGCCGGAGGCCACGTCGCGGACCTTCCAGGTCATCCAGTCCGACCCGGCGTCGGAGACGGCATAGGCCACCTTCGATCCGTCCTTCGAGGGGGCCAGGCCGGCCAGGGCGACCGTGCCGTCGGCGCTGAGGGTGTTCGGGTCGAGCAGGACATGGGCCTCGGCGTCGAGCGAGGGGGTCGAGTAGATGACGTTCTGGTTCTGGAGGCCGCTGTTATAGGAGTAGAAGTACCGCCCCCCCTTTTCAAAGGGGATGCCGAACTTCTCGTAGTCCCAGAGCTGGGTCAGGCGGTCCTGGATGCGATTGCGGGCGGGGACGTCGGCGATGTAGGAGTCGAAGAGGGCGACCTGGGCCTCGACCCAGGCGCGGGTCTCGGCGGAGTCGATGTCCTCCATCCAGCGGTAGGGGTCGGCGACGGTCGTGCCGTGGTAGTCGTCGACCACGTCGCCCCGGGTGGCCTCGGGATAATCCAAGGGGGGGCGCCTGGCGTCGTCGGGGGGGCCGGCGGGGGCGGGGTCGGGGGCGGTCATCAGCAGCACGGCTCCGGCGAGGCACAGGGCAAGGAACTGGGGGCGTCCCGTCGTCCTCATGGTCGGCCGACTCCTTTTGGGGGAAAGCGGGTGGCTCCGAGTCTCGCGGTGATGGGCCTCGGAGGCAGCGTCCTGGGATCGGATCGGGCGGACGACGCCAGTGTACGGCCCCGGTGCCCTGCTCGCCAAGCACCCGACGCGCCAGCCCTCCGGCTTCACGCTCGAGGGCTCCCGATGCGCCGCTCGGGCGCGGCCTGATGCGCCCTGGTGCGCTCGGAGGATGTGCCGTAACTCGTTATTGCCACAATGGGTTCCTCGGATTCTCCCCGGTTCGTTTCGGGAAACCGGGGCCAGGACCACCGGCCCGTGGTGCGGTCGCGAGCGGACCGGAGCGTTCCGGCCGAGCGGGAGGCGGAAGCGATGGGGTCGATGCGTCCCTCGGTGCGCGGGCCTGACGCGGCTCGGTGCGCGTTCGACGCGCCCCGCAGCTTAGCCGTAACCTGTTGGCACTGAAGGGAATTCCGCCGTTTTCTCTCAGTTCGATTCGGGAAACCGGGTGCAGGTTCTCCGGGAGCCGGGGGGAGGGCGTCGGGTCCGAGCCGTCCGGATAGGAGGCGAGGTGGGAGTCCGACGTGGCGGGAACCTCGGTGCGCCCGGGTGTGCCGGTCTGGTGCGCCTGGCGTAGATCTCACAAAGCGTTTTGTCAAAGAGCGTTACGGCAGAATCGGCAATTCGTTTCGGTGAAACGGCTCCCGGTGATCGCGGGGGTGCCCTCGATTGACGACGGGGAGGACGGTTCGAGGCGACATCGGTGCGCCGGGATGGGCGGGCCGGGTGCGCCGAGGGGAAATTTCGTAAGTCTCTGTCTTTTGAGCGGGTTACGGAGATTTCGACCGTTTGTTTCGGGAATGCAGTGGATTCGGAGACCTGGAGTCGCTGAAGGCGAATCACGGGAGCATGACTCAACCCATGGAGACACCAATGCATCATGCATGATCGGAAATTATGTGAGCAGAGGCGATTGGAGGTCCGGCGGGGGAAGGCCCGACGGGTCGAGACGACCGGGGGCAAGTGGGCCGGCGCTCCCTCGGGAAAGCGGAAGACCATTGAGAATATCGTGGAAGGAGGCAGGTCCAGTCACAGAAATCGGGAGGCAGGCGCGGCCGGGGGTGGGCGGAGAGACTGCCGATTCGGCAGTCGGCAGAACGTCAGGAAACGGGATCGGCAGGCAGGGGTTCGGGGGGGCTCGGAGAAGGCGGCAACGCAACCTCTTGCATTCATTCGATTTAAGAATTGCAACAGCGATAGGCACGCGGGTTGCCTCTGGCGCTGGCCGACGATTGGGGCCGGCCGCGTCCAGAGGGGGACGAGTTGGCAGGAGGCCCCATCGGGTCATGTGATTCGTGATTCCGAATCAACGACATTGGCATTTGTGCGAAGCTCGGGCGCATCGCCGAGCGAGGAGAGCAGGTCGCGATGAACATCCAGCCGCTGGGCAATCGCGTGGTGGTCGAGCGGGAGGAAGCCAAGGAGACGACCGCCGGCGGCATCGTCCTGCCGGACACGGCCAAGGACAAGCCCCAAAAGGGCAAGGTGGTCGCGGTCGGCGACGGCACGACCTCCAAGGACGGCACCAAGAAGCCGTTGTCGGTCAAGGTCGGCGACGCGGTGATCTTCACCAGCTATGCCGGCGAGGAATTCAAGCTCGACGGCGACCGCAAGGTCCTCCTGATGCGCGAGGATGACATCCTCGCCGTCGTCGAGGGCTGACCGATTGCCGCCCCGGGTCGCCCGGCTCGTCCGTCGGTCGGACGGACGGGCGAGGACCGGACCCGCTCGGGCTGGTCTCGACGTGAGGGCACGGTCGGGCCGCCCGGAATCGCCTTGATTGTCCACCCGAAGTCGCATCCATCGCCTGTTTCTGACTGTCTCGTCATCGACCGAGGACGCTCGCGGGAGGACGGGGTGCCTGGGGTCGTCTCGACCCCGGCCGGACGCTCCGGGTCGCTCCGGAGCCCTTCGACTGGGGTCGGCATGACCCCAGCCACCCCGGGCGTCGGATTGCCGGCCTCTCGCGTCATCGCCCCTCGGTCGCTCACGAATCCACCCCACCGAACCGGATCTTCGCCAGGAGAGAGTTGTCCATGTCCGCGAAGATGATCGCTTTTGATCAGGAAGCCCGCACCGCCATGCAGCGCGGTGTGGCCAAGCTCGCCCGGGCCGTCAAGGTGACGCTGGGGCCGAAGGGCCGCAACGTCATCATCCAGAAGTCGTTCGGCTCGCCGACGGTCACCAAGGACGGCGTCACCGTCGCCAAGGAGATCGAGCTGGAAGACAAGTACGAAGACATGGGCGCCAAGATGGTCAAGGAGGTCGCCTCCAAGACCAACGACATTGCCGGTGACGGCACGACGACGGCGACCATCCTGGCCGAGGCCATCTACAACGAAGGGCTCCGAGGCGTCGTCGCCGGCGTCAACCCGATGCTCATGAAGCGCGGGATGGACAAGGCGGTCGAGGACGTGGTGGCCGCCCTGCAGGCGATGAGCACCAAGGTCTCCACCACCAAGGAGACCGAGCAGGTGGCCACCGTCGCCTCGAACTTCGACCGCGAGGTCGGCCGGATGATCGCCGAGGCGACCGAGAAGGTCGGCAAGGACGGCGTGATTACGGTCGAGGAGGGCAAGAGCCTGAAGACCGAGGTCGAGTGGGTCGAGGGGATGCAGTTCGACCGCGGCTACCTCTCGCCGTACTTCGTGACCAACCCGCAGTCGATGGAGGCGGTCCTCGAAGACGCCTACGTCCTGATCCACGAGAAGAAGATCAGCTCGGTCAAGGACCTGGTCCCGGTCCTGGAGAAGGTGGCCCAGACGGGCAAGCCGCTCCTGATCATCGCCGAGGACATCGAAGGGGAGGCGCTGGCCACCCTGGTCATCAACAAGCTGCGGGGCACCTTCCGCTGCGCCGCCGTGAAGGCCCCGGGCTACGGAGACCGCCGCAAGGCGATGCTCGAAGACATCGCCACGCTGACCGGCGGCAAGCCGATCTTCGAGGCGCTCGGGATCGACCTGGAGAAGGTCGGCCTGGAGGACCTCGGGCAGGCCAAGAAGGTGATCATCGACAAGGACAACTCGACGATCATCGAGGGGGCCGGCACCTCCGACGCGATCCAGGGGCGGATCGAGGCGATCCGCCGCGAGATCAAGGACACGAAGAGCGACTACGACCGCGAGAAGCTCGAGGAGCGTCTGGCGAAGCTCTCCGGCGGCGTGGCGAAGATCAACGTCGGCGCCGCGACCGAGTCGGAGATGAAGGAAAAGAAGATGCGCGTCGAGGACGCCTTGCACGCCACCCGGGCGGCCCTGGAAGAGGGCATCCTCCCCGGCGGTGGCGTGGCGTTGCTGCGGGCCTCGCGATCGGTCAAGGCCGGCGAGATCTCGCACGACGAGAAGACCGGCTACGAGATCATCATCCGGGCCTGTGCCGCGCCGATCACCCAGATCGCCGACAACGCGGGCCAGGACGGCGGCGTGGTTTGCTCGAAGGTCCTCGACCTGAAGGGCAATGAGGGCTACGACGCCCTGAACGACGAGTACACCGACCTGGTCAAGGCCGGCATCATCGACCCGACCAAGGTGACCCGCTCGGCGCTCCAGAACGCCGCCAGCGTGGCCACACTGCTGCTGACCTCCGACGCCCTGATCGCCGACCTGCCGAAGGACGGCGAAGGGGCCCCGGCCGGCGGCATGGACGACGACATGTATTGATCGGTTTCGCGCCCGGCCTCCTTCCGGAGTCCGGGACGAATCGTCAGACGATCACACGGAGGGGGGGCCGGGGTTATCCCGACCCCCCTCCGTTTTTTTTTGCCCCAACCGGCCTCGGGTTAATGAGGCGGGGGGGCGGGGGGTGAGTCCTGGGTGATCGGGTTGAGCCGGGGGAGGGACCAGCGGCGGCGGTAGGCGATGAGGCGGAGGAGCAAGCCGGCGGCGAAGACGGCGAGGAGGGAGGCGGGGTTCATCAGGTCGGCCCGATGGAGAGCGTCGATGGCGATGCCGAGGAGGATGGCCACGCTGCCGTAGAAGTCGCCGTGGAGGACCAGCGGGACCTCGTTGACGAGGATGTCGCGGACGATCCCGCCACCGGTGGCGGTGAGGAAGGAGAGGATGACGACGCCGAAGACGTGGAGGTCGTGCTCGATGGCGATGATCGCGCCGGTGATCCCGAAGGCGACCAGCCCGATCGCGTCGCTGAGGACGAAGATCCAGGCCCGTTCCAGCGTGGCACGTCGCTGGAGCCTGAGGGCGAGGGCGAGGGTGACCGTGCCCGCCGTGAGGTAGAAGGGGAGCAGGCCGGCCATGATCGCCGGCGGCCGATCGACGATCAGGTCGCGGATGACGCCGCCGCCGTTGGCGGTCAGGAAGGCGAGGATGAAAGCCCCCATCAGGTCGAGCCGCTTGCGGGCGCCCATCATGAACCCGGAGAGGGCGAACGCCACGCTGCCGACGATGGAGGCGGTGGTGAAGACCTGGGTGGGACCGTCGCCGAGATTCATCATCATTGCGATCGTACCGGGTGGGCAGGGTTGGCGAGGCGGAGGATGGGCGAGGGGCGGTGACCGATGGGGTCTGGCTTCCCTCCGCGTGAGCAGAGCGGGAAGGGGTTGGGATGAACGGGCGGGGAGTTCGAAGCCGAGCCGGGCGTCGTGTCTCAGCCCCCCCCTCACCCCGGCCCTCTCCCCCGAGTCGGGGGAGACGTTCGGATGGCGGGACTCAGCCGCGGGCGGGGTCGGCCGGTGAGGCGGGGGGGGCGGCGGGGTCGGGGGTGATGGAGACGGGGCGGGGTCGTTTCAGGGGGATGTAACGCAGGGCGACGCCGGCGAGGAGGAAGGCGCCGCCGATGAGGGTGGCGTCCTTGGGCCACTCGTTGATGAAGATGAGGACCCAGAGGGGGTTGAGCAGGGGTTCGACCAGGGCGAGCAGGCCGGCCTCGGGGGCGGGGACGTCGCGGAGGCCGCGGGCGAAGAGGACGTAGGGGATGGCCATCTGGACGATCCCGAAGAGGAGCAAGGCCCCGGCCTGAGGCCAGGTCGGCAGGGGGATGGAGCCGGAGACGAGGAGCAGGAAGAGGCCGAGGACGAGCGCGCCGCCGAGGTTGTTGACGGAGCTGAGCCACATCGGGTCGAGCCCGCGGAGGCTCCGCAAACCGACGGCGACCCCGGCGTAGGCCACGCCGCTGCCGAGGGCCATGGCGATGCCGAGCGAGTCGTTCTCCCCCCCTCCCCCGCCCCGGACGACGATCAGGACGATGCCGAAGGCGGCCACGGCGATGCACCAGAGCGATCGGCGGTCGGGCCACTCGCGGAGGAAGACCATGCTGAGCGGCACGGCCCAGAGGGCCGAACTGTACTGGAGGAAGATGGTGTTGGCGGCGGTCGTGGCCTTCATGGCGCCGAGGAACAGGCCGGTCATGGCGGCGAAGGTGACGACCAGGGGGATCATCGGCTTTTGAAACCGCATCTTCGCGGGCCGGACCAACGGCAGCAGGGCCAGGCCGGCGAAGAGGCCGCGGTAGACGGCGATCGTGCCGCCGTCGAGGCCGGTCAGGCTCTTGGTGAAGACGCCGGAGAGGCTCCAGAGGACGGCGGCGGCCAGGATGCAACGACGGCCGAAGGCGCGGTCGGATCGACTCGAAGATTGCGGGGGCACGGGGCGAATGACCTTCAAGGGAGGAGCCGTCGCCGGCGGGTCGGTTGGCAAAGGGCCATGGTAGCAGAAGCGTTGGAGGTCGTGCGACGACGAGACGCCGTTGGGGGATGACAGGATGAGGGGAGAGGGATTGCGCGCAGAGACGCAGAGTCGCGGAGAAGAGAGACAGAGAGGAGAGAGGGGAGTCTCTGTCCGACGGCGGGCTCGCGTTCATCTCTGCGTCGTTGCGTCTCTGCGCGAGGTCCCCTCCCCCGGGCTTCGGATGCGCGATGCGATCGAGGCCCCGGGGCCGTTGCTCCGTCGAGGAGAATGACCGTAGAGTGTTGAGATGAGGAAGCGAACGTGTCGAGGGTGGGGTGAGCGTTGATGGACGTGCTGGTCGTCGGGATCATCGTCCTGGCATTGTATGCGGTCGTCCGGATCGCCGGGGCGATGTGGGCGGGGCTGTCCGGGGCGCGGTACCGGGCGTATCGGGCGCTGGCCAGGCAGTACCGGGGGCGGTACGAGCATCGGGGGCTGGTCGACCCGCCGACGGTGAGCTTCGGGCACAACGGGTCGAGCGTGCGGGTCGGGCTGGCGCCGGTGGTGGCGGGGCAGCCGTCGTCGCCCCGGACGAGGGTGGTGACGCGGTTCGGGGCGGGGATCCCGTTCCGGTTCGAGCTGTTCCCGGTGCAGCGGCCCTCGCCGAAGCAGGTCCCGAGGGGGACGAGGCTGGTGAGGCTGGGCGACCCGGTCTTCGACCGCCATTACGTGGTGAGGGCGAACGACCCGGAGATCGCGCGGGAGTTCCTCAACCGCGAGTCGGCCCGGTCGGCGATCGAGAACCTGAGGAAGCTGGCGCCGCCGGGCGGGTTCCTGGTGTCGGTCAACCCGGAGCGCTTGCTGGTGCAGGTCGACCGGAACCTGGGTCAGAGCGTCTCGGGGCTGGATCTGGCGGTCCGGGAGGGCCTGGTGCTGCACGACCTGTTGCGGTCGAACATCAGCGAGCGGATGGCCGAGGGGATCGCGATCGTCGACGTCGGCACCTCGAGCCCGGTGGAGGCGGGGCCGGCGATCTGCAAGGTCTGCAACGAGGCGATCGGCCCGGACGAGGCGAAGGTGCTCTGCGCCTCGTGCAAGACGCCGCACCACCGCGACTGCTGGACGTTCGTCGGGGCCTGCTCGATTTACGGGTGCCAGGGGAAGCAGTGCGAGCCGGGGTGAGCGGGGCGTGTCTGTTGCGGGGAACGGCCCCTTTCCGAAGGGGGGCCGCGGGCGATAGGATGGGGGCATCCTCGATCCGTTCTGGGGGCGTCTGTCGCCTCGCCGGGAATCAAATCGATGTGCCGGTGCCTCAATAATCGCGGCCGAGGTCCGAATCGAATGCTAGAGGAGGGACCTTGCCATGTCTTACGGCGGTAATGCGGATGCCAGCGGGATCCAGGTCACGTTCCTGGACCAGACCGGGTCGAAGTCGGTCAAGGCGGTCATCGCCTACAGCGTTCCGGTGAGCCGGATCCTGCCGAACATCATCACGAAAATGAACCTTCCGACGACCGGCCCGGACGGTCAGCCGTTGAGCTACTCGCTCGACCACAAGGAAGGGAGGCGCCGGCTGACCGAGGCGCAGACCCTGGTCGAGGCGAGCGTGCAGAACGGCGATCACCTGATCGTCTACCCCGAGGTGGTCGCCGGCGGCGGCCTCGGGTGAGTGGCCGGGGGTTCGGTCCGGTGGTTGTGTTGTGAAGCGATGAGCCTGTGAGGCCCTGCGCCATGCTTCGGAAAGCGTATGATTCGCCCCAGTCGCGCCGGTTGAGATCGGATCGGTCGGCGATGGAGCGGCTGCAAGAGGAGAGCACGATCGTCCGGTTCCGGGCCTCGGGCGATCCGGCGCAGCGGTATCTGGTCGAGTTCCGGGGCCGGAGCCTGGCGAGGGAGCGGGGGAAGATCGTCCCCCAGGACACGCACCAGGTGGAGATCAAGCTCGGGGCCTCGTACCCGAGGAGCATGCCCGAGCTGCGCTGGCTGACGCCGATCTATCACCCGAACATCTCGGAGATCGGCCTCGTCTGCCTGGGCGGGTACAACACGCACTGGGTGCCGAGCCTGCAGCTTGACGAGCTGTGCGAGATGCTCTGGGACATGGCCCGGTTCCACAACTACGACCTCCGCAGCCCCTACAACCGCGACGCGGCCCTGTGGGCGGCCAACCAATCGACGTTCGCCTTCCCGATGGACAACCGACCGTTGCGCGACGTGAGGGCCGCGCAGGGGAGGGTGGAGCCGGAAGTGGCCGGGGGAGAGCCGATCGTCTTGATTGATGAGGAGGTGGCCCTGCCCCCGCGTCGGGAAGCGGTCCCGGTGCGTCGGGAGCCGCCGCCGGACATCATGTTCATCGAGTGACATCGCGATCCGACGACGGATGAGGGGGGCCTTCGGATCGTGGACGATGAGATCCTGCACATCGATGACGACGACCGCTATAGCCGGCTGCGCCTGATCTCGTGGTGGCGGCAGGATCGCCTGGCGGCGGCGAAGGTCTTGGTCGTGGGGGCGGGGGCCCTAGGGAATGAAGTCCTGAAGAACCTGGCGTTGCTGGGGGTCGGGACGGTGGTGGTGATCGACCTGGACGAGGTCGAGGCGTCGAACCTGTCGCGGTCGGTGTTGTTCCGGGCCGAGGACGGCGGGCAAGCGAAGGCGGAGGTGGCGGCGCGTCGGGCGAAAGAGCTGAACCCGGACGTCACCATCCGGGCGATTCATGGAGATGTGATCACCGACGTCGGCCTCGGCCTGTTCGCCGAGATGGACGTGGTGATCGGCTGCCTCGACAATCGCGAGGCAAGGCTCTGGGTCAATCGCCAGTGCTGGAAGGTCGGCACGCCGTGGGTCGACGCGGGGATCCAGGAGATCCAGGGGGTCGTCCGCGTGTTCGTGCCGCCGGACTCGGCCTGCTACGAATGCGGGATGACGAGCCGGGATTATCAACTGTTGAACTTGCGCTATAGTTGTCCCCTGCTCCGCCGCGAGGACATCCAGGCGGGGAAAGTGCCGACGGCGCCGACGATCGCCTCGATGATGGCGGCGATGGAGGTGCAGGAGGCGTTGAAGCTGATCCACGGGATGCCGGTGCAGGCCGGCTGCCTCCATGTCTACAACGGGGTGGCGAACACCTTCTACACGACCGAACTGCCACGCAAAGACGACTGCCTGAGCCACGAGACCTATCCCGAGCCGATGCGCGTAAACCTGGGCCACGCGGCGACCGCCGAGGCGGTGTTTCACGTGGCACGGGAGCACCTGAGCGGGCCTTTGGTGCTGGGCCTCGATCGGGACCTGGTGGCGGCGATCGAGTGGCCGCAACTGGGCAAACGTCGAGACGTGATGAGACCGCGATCGAAGGTGGGCGTGGCCGAGGCGGTCGACCCGGAGACGGGCGAGGCGGGGGTGCCGGTCCTGATCTCGATGGTCGAGCAGGGGACCCCCCTGGCGGGGCGGCCGCTGGCCGAGCTGGGCGTGCCGCCGTACGATGTGGTCCGGGTCGAGGGGCTGGATGGGGCGGTCTTCGTCCTGCTCGGGTCCGATCGGGACCGGCTGATGGACGCCCCGGAGAGCCATTCACCCGAAGACAACCGCTGACACGACCCCAAGGAACGATGAGCCGCCCGTGAGCAGCGATCGCGACGAGATCCAGTTCGATGAGGTGAGCTACCGGGAGCCGCTCCGGCTGCGTCGGCCCGACCGGGATCGGCGGTTCGCGTGCCTGGCGTACGGGAACCCGGGGCCGGAGGATCTGGCGATCTTCGTCGATTGGGCGACGGTCGACGCGATCGAACGCCACGCCCTGAGCGACACGAGGGTGGAGCTGGGCGGCATCCTGCTCGGCAAGGAGTGTGTGGACGAGGAGACGGGCCGGCCGTTCGTCTGGATCTCGCAGGCGATCGAGGCGAAGCATTACGAGAACACGCAGGCAAGTTTCACGTACACGCACGACTCGTGGGAGGAGATCACGAGGGAGCGGGACCGGAAGCATCCGAACCTGGACATCGTCGGCTGGTATCACACGCATCCGGACTTCGGCATTTTTTTGTCGGGGCACGACGTGTTCATCCAGCAGCATTTCTTCGGGCAGCCGTTGCAGGTGGCCTACGTGGTCGACCCGATCCGCCAGACGCGGGGCATCTTCCAGTGGCGCGACGGGGGGTTGAGGCAGGTCGAGGGGTATGTGGTCGTCTCCCCTCGGGACCAGCGGCGGGCCCTGGCCCGGACGGTCGACGACCTGGAGGGGGTGCAGGTGGCCGAGTCCTCGGGAGGACTGGGTGCGCTGTCGCCTCGCCTGGAAGCGGAGCTGATCGCCATGCTCAATCGACCGCACACCGTTTCGGCCGCGACCGATCGGGGCCAGTCGGCCGCGGTGTTCACCCTGCTGGGGATCGTCTTCGGCGTGCTCGGCCTGGCGCTGGCGCTCTGGATCGGCGCGTTGACGAGCCAGATTCGCGAGCAGTCGCGGTCGCTCGGCAGCCTGCGGACCGAGCTGGCCCGCGCGAACCAGGCACGCGAGGCGTCGGACACCGCCGAGCGCCTGCGGGCGAAGGAACAGGCGATCGACGCCCTCCTGGCCAATGTCCGCGTCGGCGACTCGAACGAGCGATTCACCCGCGTTTATACCCAGTTGCGTGAGGAGCGGGATCGGGCCGTGGCCGAGGCGGCGTTGGTGGAACAGGTGGGGCGCGACCTGATCGCCAAGGACCGGCAACTGGGAGAGATGCGCCGAGAGCTGGCGATCCGGGACGAATCGCTGGCGCAGATGGACGCGATGCGAGAGGAACTCACGCGGCTTCAGGCGGCGAATGCGCGGCTCGCCCTGCGCGGTTCGGGAGACGGGACCGCGGCGGAAGGATCGCTAGGAGCGGAGGGTGACGCGACCGATCAGGACGATCGGCTGACCTGGTATGCGGCGGTCGGCGGCTGGTCGGTGGCGGTCTTGCTGGGCCTGGGGTTGATCGCGACCATCGCGCGATCCACCCCGCACGCACGGGATGACGCCGAGTCCCCTGCCCCGCCGGGCCGGGGCCGATCCGCGGATTCGCCGCACCGGATTGAATGATCGCCCGGCGGCTTCTGCTGCCGCATCCACGCTTGACAGACGAGGTCTGGCTCGGCGAGACTCCTGGCACGCGACGCAATCGCGCATTCACGCGCATTCAGAGGATGTTCAACTCAGGAGGGGGTGCCATGATGATCCGCGTGATGTTGGGAGCGGCCGTCGGCCTGGGAATCCTCGGCGGGGCCGCGGTGGTGGCGAAGCAAGGCCCCCCGAAAGTGACGGCCTCTGACGTGGTGGAGGAGCCTTCCCCGCCTCAGATCTCGGACGAGGCCATACCTCCGTCTCCCCCTGCGATCGCGCCCGGCTTCGACGGCCTTGAGCCCATTCCCGGCTTCCCCGATGCGGACGAGGTCCTTCCGCCGTTGCCGGAAAACGATCCGCCCCGAATCGTGGGCGCAGCGGAGAGGGGCAGCCCCCTCAGGGATTCGGAGACCTTCATCGACGAGGGGCGAGCGACGGCCGAGGAGGTGATCGAGGCCCTGTCGGACGAGCGGAGGACATTGGAGGCTCGCCTGCGACGCATCGATCACGAGTTGGCGCGGTGGCAGGCCATCAAGGAGGGGTTGACCGCGGCGAAGGAGATGACGCCTCAGGTGCCATCGGCGCGAATCAATCCGCCACCCGACGATTCCCTCGACCTCGAACCCCTTCCGGAACCGGCCCGGTAAGGTTCCTCGCCCGACGATGCTGCACCCTGGAGGAGGCCCGGATTCGGCCGGGCGTCCTCCTTCCAGGCGAGGTCGAGGACCGTGCCGACGACGCTCCGGGTGTGGGACCTGGGGAGGAAACGGGATGGCACGCGCGGGGCCCGACGC
Source organism: Tautonia sp. JC769 (assembly GCF_040717455.1). NCBI lineage: Bacteria > Pseudomonadati > Planctomycetota > Planctomycetia > Isosphaerales > Isosphaeraceae > Tautonia > Tautonia sp. JC769. The sequence continues at coordinate 42,077 of NZ_JBFEFH010000027.1, read as the reverse complement.
GGGCGATCGGCCGCTACCCCCTGGTCGGATGGGTGAAAGCTTGGAAAATAGGGCGATCGAATCGAACCATGCGGGCCGTCCCGCGGAGGTTGGTCGCCGGGTCGGATTCCGGACCCGGACGGGGGGAGCCCGTCGCGTATGCCTTTCGATGCCCTGCGGTGGTTTGTCAGTCGCCGGCCGGCGGTGGTCGTCGCGGCCTGGATCGCGGCCCTGGTGCTGGTCGTCGGGCTTGCGCCCGACCTGACCCGGATCGCGGCCGAGGGGCAGGCGGCCCTGCTGCCCGAGGGGTCGGAGAGCGCGATCGCCGCGAGGATCCTCGGCCAGACCTGGCCGGAGCAGTGGTTCGACTCGTCGGCGGTGGTCGGCGTGTTCAACCCCGACGGCCTGACCGAGGGCGATCGCGCCTTCGCCGCGACCCTGGCGGATCGGTTCCAGGCGAGCGACCGGCCCGAGGTGCTCTCGACGGTCGTGGCCCCCTCGCCCGATCAGCCGGAGCTGTCGGCTCGCTTGATCAGCCGGGACGGGACCTTGCTCCTGATGTTCGTCGCCATTGACGAGGCGTTCGTCAGCCCGACGAGCCAGGAGGCGGTGGCCTGGCTTGAACAGGAGGTCGAGGCGCTGGATTCGGAGCGACCGGCTGGGGTGTCGGTCGTCTGGAGCGGGGCGGCGGTGATCGGCCGGGACTACATGGCCAACGTGCAGACGACGCTCGACCGGGCGGCCGTCGCGGCGTTCTTCCTGCTGCTGGCGGTGCTGCTGATCGTCTATCGGTCGGTCTTCCTGGCGATGGTGCCGCTGATCACGATCGGCGTCAGCCTGGCGATCGCCCGGGGCCTTCTGGCGTGGGGGGCGGCGCTGGGCTGGGAGCTGTCGTCGCTGGTCGAGCTGTTTTTAGTGGTCCTGCTGTTCGGGACGGGGACGGATTTCTGCCTCTTGCTGTCGTGGCGATTCGGGGAGAACTGGAACGCCTCGAACCCGAGCGCGGCGATCCGGACGACCCTCGGGCGGGTGGCCCTGGCCGTGGTGACGAGCGCCTTCACGACGATCGTCGGCCTCTCGTTGATGGGCCTGACGCGATTCAGCCTGTTCTCGAGCACCGGCCCGAGCGTGGCGTTCGGCCTGGTGATTACGGTGGTGGCGGCCCTGACGCTCTCGCCGGCCTTGCTCCTGTTCCTGGCGCGATGGCGCCCGCGATCGTTCACCGGCCTGACGAGGCCGCCGTCGGGCTACTGGGATCGACTCGGCCGGGCCGTCCTCAAGCGCCCGTGGCTCGCCTGGGGCCTGACCCTGGCGGCGATGATGCCGATGGCCGTGCTCGGGCTCCGGCTCACGGCGCAGAATGCGTTCATCCAGGACACGATCTCGGAGATGCCCCCGTCGTCCGGGTCGGTGCGAGGGCTCGCGCTCATCTCGGCCAAGTTCGGCGAGGGGGCGACGGCCCCGATGGCCGTCTTGCTGGAGGCACGCCCGGAGGACCCGGACTTCCGCAGCTCGGTCGGCCTGGCGGCGCTCGACGACATCAGCCGATTGCTCTCGCACCAGCGGACGCTGGTGGAGGTCCGGTCGGCCACGCAGCCGCTCGGATCGACCGCCCCCCTGGAACCGGCCCGGCTCTCGTCGCGGCTGGCGGCGGTCAACGAGGGGTTCGAGCGCCTGGTCGAGGGGGCGAAGGAGCTGAAGGCGGGGCTCGACGAAGGCGGCGGGCGGATCCGGGGGGCCATGCTCCTGGGGGAGCTGACCGGGGCCGACGTGCTCGGTCAGATTCCGGGCAATCCCCCCCCTGCCCCGGAGCAGGAACCGGAACCCGATGCGGGAGCCGCTCGCGGCGCGCAGGGCGATCCGGTGACGTCGGGGCTGCGCCGGGCGACCTCGGCGATGCTCGGCCAGTTCGGGGGGGCGGCGGCGGCGCAGGGCGTCAGCTCGATCGGGCCGGTCGAGGGGGACGGGCCGGTCGCCCAGTTGCTCCGGGAGCTGGCCCGGGCCGCCGAAGGGGCCGGCCAGATCGCCGAGGGGGCCAGTCTGGCCCGCCGCGAGATCAGCAACATCCTCGAAGACCCGGTCGGCCGCCGGGCGCTGGATCGGTTGTTGATCGACGAGCGGACGATCGAGGAGAACCCGGAGCTGCTCCGAGGATTTGAGGCGTATCTCTCGGAGGACGGGAGGCGGGCCAGGATCGATCTGGAGCAGGCGAGCCGACCGTTCTCGCCCCAGGCGCTGGATGAGGTGGAGACGATCCGGAGCCGGCTGCAGGATTACCTCAGCGAGTATGACGAGGGGGACCCGATCCACCCGACGGCGATGGTGGCCGGGCCGAACGCGGAAGGGGCCGACATCCGCGCCCTCACCCGTCGGGATCAGTATCAGACCTGGGTCATGGTCCCGCTGGGGGTCTTCCTCGTCCTGGTGGCGATGCTGCGGGCGCCGCTGGCGTGCGTGAACCTGGTGGCGACGATGATCCTGACGTACGCCTTCGCCCTCGGGATCACCCACGCGGTCTTCGTGTGGGGGGGCGGGGCCGAGGGGCTCGACTGGAAGGTGCCGTACTTCCTGTTCGTGCTGCTGGTGGCGGTGGGGGTCGATTACAACGTGTTCCTGATGTCGAGGCTCCAGGAGGAAGTGAGGGCGCTCGGGCTGAAGGCGGGGATCACCAAGGCGATCGGCCAGACGGGGGGATTGATCACCTCGGCGGCGGGGATCACGGCGTGCAGCTTCGCGGCGATGATGTTCAGCCCCTTGCTGTCGTTGCGGCAGCTCGGGTTCGCCCTGGTGGTGGGGATCGTGACCGACGCGGCGCTCGTGCGGCCGGTGTTGGTGCCGTGCGGCCAGTGGTTCCTGAACAAAGGGCGCGAGAAGCGTCGGCAACGGGCGCTGACGAAGGAGAACGCCCCGGGAAGCGCGGTGCCGCAGTCGAGAGAGACGATCCTGTCGTGAGGCCGACCGGTGCGTCCGAGTCGGTCCGGGTTTCATGGCATCGGGCGCCGCTCATCCTCCTGGACGGGGCGAGAGGTCGGACGCAAGGCCTGGTGAGTCGAACGAGGCCCCCTCACCCGGCCTTCGGTCACCCTCTCCCCCGCGAGCGGGAACGAGGGTCGGAGTGAGCCCACACCGGCGGAGCGTGGTGATGCTCAGCCTTCTTCCCCGCGAGCGGGAGAAAGGGTCGGGGGCGGTCGATTGCTCGCGAGAAGGAGAGGTTGGGACAGGTCGCGAGCGAAGGGATCAGCCGCCGCGGCCGAGGTACTCGCCGGTGCGGGTATCGACGCGGACGATGACGCCCTGGTCGAGGTGCTCGGGGACCTGGACGACGTGGCCGGTGGAAAGCGTGGCGGGCTTGGTGCGTCCGGTGGCGGAGTTGCCGCGGACGCCGGGGCTGGTGTCGGTGACGGGGAGCTCGACGACGTCGGGGATCTCGATGCCGATCGGCTGCTCGTCGACGACGAGGGCCTCGACGCCTTCCATGTTCTCGGTCATGAACGGGGCCTGGTCTTCGAGGCTCTCGGCGGGCATCGAGAATTGCTCGAAGTTCTGGGCGTCCATGAAGTGGAACTGCTCGTCGTCGCGGTAGAGGTACTGGATCGGGCGACGCTCGAAGCTCGACTCGGCGAGGGTGTCGGTCCCCTTGAAGGTCTTGTCGAGGCGCTGGCGGGTCTTGAGGTTCCGCGTGCGGACCTTGTACAGGGTGGCCGCCCCCCGGGCCGAAGGGGTCTGGACGACGATTTGCTCGATGAGATGCGGCTGGCCGTCGATCTCGACGACCATGCGTTTCTTGAAATCCTTGGCGGGGATCACGGCGGGGGCGCTCCAACCTCGGCTTCGACGACCTGAGTGGGGGGAGACTTGAGTCGCTCCGACGGGCCGGGCTTCGGGTCGGCGAAGGGCGGTCGGGGGAGTCTCCTGAAGGGCTCAATCGTATCGGGAAACGGCATGCGCGGTAAAGCCCGGCCGCGCCGACCGCGCCGACGGGCGGAGGGTTCCATTGACTTCGGGAGTGCCGGGCGATAGCCTCCAGTGATCCCTCCTTGGTCTGAGACGGCACCCATGCCCGCGCCCCCCGAAGACGATCTGCTGGACCATTGCCAGCGGGCCATCGGCTATCGCTTTGCGAACGAGGCCCTGCTTCGCTCCGCGTTGACGCACGCCTCGGGGGCCGATCACCGGCTCGCGTCGAACGAACGGCTCGAATTCCTGGGGGATTCGGTCCTGGGCCTGATCGTCTGCGAGTTGCTGTTCCGGCGCTATCCGGAGTTCCTCGAAGGGGAGCTGACGCGGATCAAGTCGGTCGTCGTCTCCCGGCAAACGTGCGCTCGGTTCTCGGGTGAGCTGGGGTTCGACACCTGCCTGACGCTGGGCAAGGGGATGTCGGGGTACGGTCCCCCGCCGTCGTCGGTGCTGGCCGACGTGTTCGAGAGCGTGCTGGGCGCGCTCTACCTGGACGGGGGGATGGAGGCCGCCCGGGCGTTCCTGGAGCCGCTGGTGCTCCCCGAGATCGTCGAGGTGGTCGAGAACCAGAGCGGGTCGAACCACAAGAGCACCTTCCAGCAGGTCGCCCAGCGCGAGTACGGCGCGACGCCGACCTACCGCCTGCTCGACGAGCAGGGCCCCGATCATTCGAAGTGCTTCAAGATCGCCGCGCAGGTGGGCCCGCACAAGTTCCCCCCGGCCTGGGGGCGGAACAAGAAAGAGGCCGAGCAACGGGCGGCGCTGAATGCCCTCTGCCAGATCGCCGGCGAGCCGATCCCGTTCGCCTCGGGCTGACGGGCCGGGCGAAGGGGCGCGAGGATCGGCGGTCGAGTCCCTTGCGGGGCCCGGCCGCGGGCCCTTAGGATGGCGGTTTGGCGGCGAAGTCGCTCGACGTCCGGCCGTCGCGCAGCCGATCCGAACGAGGCGGGACCACCGCCGCATTGATTCCCGAGAGATGCCTTCATGGTTCCCGACCTCGGTCTCGGGCCCGAGATCTGGTTACTGCTGACCCTCCTGCTGAGCGTCTGCATCTTCGTCTCGTTCCGACGACCGTGGAGCCTGAGGAATCTGGATCTGCTGCTGCTGTTCGTGCTGGCGCCGGGGCTGATGGCCCTGGTGGGCGACGGCGAGAGCGACCGGACCCTGGTGCCGTTCCTCTGGCTCTTTTTCGGGACGGGGCTGTGGCTGCTGCGGTGCCTGCTGGATCTCGGCCTGGCACGTCGGCCGATGCTGGAGCCGAACCTCAATGCGCCGGGACTGACGTGCCTCTCGGTCGGGATGATCGTCTTGCTCGTTGCCGAGACGATCAGCCTGCCGATCCGAGAAGGGACGGCCCGCAACCCCGCGGCCTCGGACGACGGGAAGGTCGAGCCGCACGGCGCCGTGGGGGCGGTCTCCCGCGTGCAGGGGGACCACGACGACGCGGCGCTCCCGGTGCCGACCGAGCCGGGGGTCGTGCGGTGGCGGTCGACGCAGATCCTGGTGTCGAGGGTGCTGGCCGGGCTCTCTCATATCGGGGTGGTGCTGGGGCTCTGGATGCTCGGCCGGACGCATTTCGGCCAGCCGATCGCGGGGCTCTCGGCGGCGGCGTTGTATCTGGTGATGCCCTACACGCGGATCGAGGTGGTCGACAGCGGGCAGGTGTTCCCGGCGGCGCTGATCGTCGCGGCCCTGGTCTGGTACGAGATGCCCGCGAGGGCCGGGGCGCTGATCGGCCTGGCGGCCGGCTGGATGCCGGCGAGCGTGGGCTTGATCCCGCTCTGGCTGGGCTTCTACCGGGGGAGGCACGCGGCGCGGTTCGCGGCGTCGAGCCTGGCGGTGGCGATCGGCTGCGTCCTGAGCGGGCGGAACGTCCCGGTCCTGAGCCGATGGGCCGAGGCGATGGGGGCGCGCGGCCTGGCCCAGGCGGGCCTGGTTCCGGGCCAGGAGACGCCGACCTCGGGGAGCCTCTGGTCGGGGCTCGACCCGGCCTACCGGCTGCCGGTGCTGGTGGCGTACCTCTCGCTCGTCATCGTCGTGTCGATCTGGCCGCTGAGGAAGAACCTCGGGGAGCTGATCGCCCTATCGGCGGCGGTCTTGCTGGCCAGCCAGTTCTGGTACCTGGAGAAAGGGGGGACGATGGTGCTGCTCTACCAGCCCCTGCTCCTCCTGATGATGTTCCGCCCGAACCTGGCGGCCAGGCGGGCGCCGAGGGCCGAGCGGACGAGCGAGGCGGCCGCGCCCCCCCTGCTCCGCACCTGACGGGCGCCTCCGCCCCGGGGCGGCGATCGGTGCGGCCGCGGGAGCGATCGAAGGGTTTGCCGGTTCCACGTGAAACGGGCGGGCGAGGATCGGGGGCGGGGCCGATCCCGGCACGACAGGAGACATGATCCGCGACGGGACCGAACGTCGGGGCGACCAGATTCGAACTGGTGACCTCCTGCTCCCAAGGCAGGCGCGCTAACCAGACTGCGCTACGCCCCGAATGGCGATGCACAGGCATGGTAGCGCCGGCCGGGCCTGCGGGTCAAGGTCGAGTCGGGCGAATCTCGGGTCGAGGCGCGACGCCGGGGTCAGACGGCCAGATGGGAGACGCGGTCGATCAGGCGATCGCAGTCGACCGGCTTGCTCAGGACCTCGTCGAAGGTGTTCCGGAGTTCGCCCAGCAGGCCGGCATCGAGCTGCTGGGCGGTGATCAGGATCAGGGCGAGGCCGGGGAAGCGGTCTCGCAGGCATCGGCCGAGGTCCTGGCCGTCGAGTCCGGGCATGCAGAGGTCGGTGATCACCAGCCGGGGGCAGCGGTCGTCGCAGAGGTCGAGCGCCTCGCGACCGGAGCCGACGTCGATGCAGGAATGCCCGGCATGGTCGAGCAGTCGGGCGATCGACGCGCGGCCGATCGCGTCGTCATCGACCAGCAGGACGAACGGACCGCCACAGGAAGAGACCATCGGAGAGGCCTCGGTGAGGGGGCTCAGCAGTGGCATTCCAGGGAACCTCGATGGGGGTCACCGTTGATCGGTCGGCCAGCTCAGTTCGATGGCGCAGGAATCGGCCGCAATCGCGAGCGTGCCCTGGTGGGCGCGGAGCACCCGGGCGAGCACGGGGAGGGCGAGGTTCTCCTCGTCGCCCTGGGTCCGGATCAGCGAGGCCTCTCCCTCGAAGCGGACGCGGAACCGGTCGAGGTCGCGTTGCCAGCTCAGGCGAATCGTCCCGTCGGCGGGGCCCTGGGCGGCCCAGAACTGGATCAGGGCGTCGAGCCCCTGGGCGAGCCGGTTCCAGTCGAACCGCGAGGGGAGCGCCTCGGCCGGGCCGCAGGGTTCCAGGCGGAGGAAGCGCGAGGCGAGCGCCCGTTGCCAGTCGGGCACGCGCTGCTCGATCCAGTGGTTCAGGTCGCCCTCGGCCAGCGAGGGTTGGAGCGGGGTGCAGAACAGTTGCACCTGCTCGATCATCGCTTCCATGGACCGGTAGGCCGAGTCGGCCCGTCCCCACTCGGGTCCCGAGGGGTTGCCGGAGAGCCTTCGAGCCAGATAGAGGCTCAGTTTCATGCTGTTCAGGCGGTTCCGGAGTCGGTGGCAGTAGCGATCCAGCAGGACCTGGATCAGGGCGATCCGATCCGGTTCCTCGACACAACGAAGCAGTGCCCCGGCGAGTCCATCGACCTGCGCCGCTGTGCTCATCTTGCCTCCGACATCGAGTCGTCGACTCCGGCGATCGGACGCCCGGGAGCTCGCCCTCGGACGCGATCCGACGGAGTGAAGTGCGGTCCTCGCGATCGCGTTCCTCATCGCAATCACGGTGCCGATCGTCCTCCGGGATGGGGGTGATCCCCTGAAGCAACCGACGCGATCGGGCCTTACGTCCATTGCCGGGCGATCTCACGATCGCTCGGGATGATCGGCAGCGGGAATCGGACTTCTCGTTGGTCGGGAACCGCCGGTGAAATGGGAACCGGTCTTCCCGGAACGCTCACAATCGGGGGGGAGTCCCGATCACGAGAACGACCCCGGGCGGCGAGTGCCGGCCGGGGTCGGAGGTCGGTTCGGGCGTGCCAGGGGTCGTCGACCGAGGCCCCCGGATTGGTCCTCAATCCGGGGGCCTGCGACCCGGGAGGGGGGACTGTCGCGGGGGGAACTGCCGGTCAGCCGGACCAGTCTTCGTGCTGATGATGCTCCTCGTGCCCGACGGCGACGGGCTCGGGAGTCCACTCGGCTCCCCGGATCATGCCGGTGATCCGCTCGAACTGGTCGCGGTTCGCGTAGTCGATGACGATCTGGCCGCGGTCTTCCCCCTTGACCTTGATGAGGACCTGGGTCTCGAACCGGGTGCGGAGGTGATCCTCCAGCTCCGAGACGTGCGGGGGACGGGTGACGGCGTGGGCCTGATCGACCCGGACCCGTGCGCGTGAGGGGGTCGGCTCGCCGGTCTTGACCAGGGCCTCGGTCTGGCGGACCGAGAGCTTCTCGTCGATCACCCGGCGGCAGGCCGCGGCCTGCTCCTCGGGATTCTCGATGGCGAGCAAGGCCCGTGCGTGCCCGGGGCTGATCTGGTCGCTGACGACGGCGTGCTGGAGCTCCTCGGGCAGGTCGAGCAGGCGGAGGAGGTTCGAGAGGGTCGAGCGGTCGATGCCGAGTCGGCCGGCCAGCTCCTCCTGGGTGCCGCCGTACGAGTCGAGGTAGCGGCGGAAGGCCTGGGCCTTCTCGATGGCGTTGAGATCCTTCCGCTGGAGGTTCTCGACGATCGCCAGCTCGTTGACCCGCTGGTCGTCCAGCTCCAGGACCCGGGCCGGGACCTCGGCCAGGTGGGCCTCGACGGCGGCCCGGAGCCGACGCTCGCCGGCGATCACCTGGAAGCGGTCGCCGGCGGTCCGGACGAGGATCGGCTGGAGCATCCCGTGCTGGCGGAGCGAGTCGGCCAGCGCGGCGATCTCGTCGGCGTCGAAGATGCGCCGGGGCTGGAACGGGTTCGGGTCGATCTGGTCGACGGGCAGGTGTGTCAGCTCGGCCGCTTCCAGCGAGCCGGGCTCGAAGCCGCCTTCTTCCGTGCCGAGCAGCGCGGTCAGCCCGCGCCCGAGTCGCTTACCCTTGGTCACGATCGATGACCTCCAATGTCAGCTCCATGTAAGCCCGGGCCCCCCTGGCCCGAGGCGCGTAATCGATGACGCTCAAGCCGTGGCTCGGCGCCTCGCTGACGAACACGTCGCGCGGGATCATCGTGTCGAAGACGGCGTCATCGAAGAACCCGCGGACCTCGTTGGCAACCTCGTTGGCCAGCTCCAGCTCGGGGTCGTACATCGTCAGGACGATGCCGCCGATCTCCAGGCGTCGGTTGTCGCGCGCCTTGGTCTGCCGGGCCAGCTCGATGATCTGGGAAAGGCCCTCCATGGCGAAGTATTCGCACTGGATCGGGATGTAGACCTCGGCCGACGCCCCGAGCGAGGCCCGGGTGAGCTGGCCGAGCGACGGCGGACAGTCAATCAACACATAATCATACTTTGAAAGCTCCGAGCCGAGTTGTTGCCGCAAGGCCGAGGCGCGCTGGCGGTTCGAGGCCGAGAGGGCGTCGGCGTCGGCGAGGCTCTGGGAGCCGGGCAGCACATAGAGCCGCTCCTGGCTCGTGGGGGCGACGGACTCGGCCAGGGGCTTGCCGGCGAGCAGGGGGTGTCGCTTGGCCGGTTCGACCCCGAGTCCGCTGGTCGCGTTGCACTGGGGGTCGACGTCGATCACGAGCGCCGACCTGCCCGCCTTGGCCAGCCCGGCCGCCAGATTGATGGCGGTGGTCGTCTTGCCGACGCCCCCCTTCTGGTTGGCCACGCTGATGATCTTGGCCACGGTCGAGGTTCCTCCCGCCACTAAAGGGGACCGCAACGGGCGGGCTCGGACAGATCCTTGTGTTCCGGAGGGGTGTCGTCGAAGGGTGCCGGGCGTCCGTGCCCGCTCGTGCTTGAGCTTGAGCCTGAGCGATCGAATCGATCTGGAATGATGAAACCGGGGCAGGTCGATCACGAGGATGGGCTGCAGGACTCTAGCCGCCCCCCCCTGCCCTGTAAAGCTCAAGTGTGCCGGCGGCCGTCGTCCGGGGTGCCTGCGCACGGTCGCGGCGAGCAGCGATCCGGAGGAGGGCCTTCCCGACCCTCGACGCCGCGGGCGAGGGCGAGGATGGCCGCGAGGTCGGCTGGGGGAGCCTCGGCGAGACGATGGGCCGCGTTTCGGACGCAATGACCCGTCACGACGGCCCTCTCCCCCGGACGGCGAGGACGAGTCGGGGGCGGCCGGGAGTGCGGCGTGCTCAGTCGGCCGGGCCTGCCGGGCCGGTGCGGAGGCGGTGGGCGATGCGGTCGGCCTCGTCGGTCAGGGAGCTGCTGAAATCGACGGGGTAGTCCCCCTGGGCGTCGAGGGTGAGGAGGGCGTCGGGGAGGGAGGCGATCTGGTCGGCGCATCGGGATCGGATGGCGTCGAGGCCGGGCAAGGGATCGACGAGTTCCCCGCCGCGGAGGACGGGGATGAGGAGCGGCTCGCCTTCGGCGGGCTCGTCGAAGCGGGTGACGCGATCGCCGGCGAACCTCCCCTGCCCGTCTCGCGACCGGAAGACCTGCTTGGCGAGCGGGATGCTGACCTTGTCGGGGCTGAGCTTCAGCCGCCCCGTCCCGTCGTAGGCGACGATCTTGTAGACCATCGCCAGCGACGGGGCGTCTCGGCTGGTGATCAACTCGGTGCCGACTCCGAATGCGTCGATCGGCGCCCCGGCCCTGACGAGCCGGTCGATCGCCCACTCGTCGAGGTCGCCGCTGGCGAAGATTCGCGTCCGGGGGCGATCGTGCGCATCGAGGATCGACCGGGCTTCTCGGGATAACGCGAGGAGGTCCCCGCTGTCGAGGCGAACGCCGGCCACGGCGGGCTCGATCGAGGCGGCGCGGCGGACGCCTTCAAGGGTGTCGTAGGTGTCGACGAGCATCGTCGATTGGGCGCCGAAGTGGCGGCCGAAGGCCCGGAACGAGGCGAGCTCGTCCTCGAAGGACTGGATCCAGGAATGGGCCATCGTCCCGATGGCCGGGATGCCGAGCCGGCGGGCGGCCTCGACGTGACTCGTGCCGGAGAAGCCGGCGAGGTAGGCCGATCGGGCCGCCAGCAGCGGGGCCATCGGCCCGTGCCCCCGCCGGGCGCCGAACTCGACGACCGAGCGGCCGCCGGCGACGTGGATGATCCGGCTCGCCTTCGAGGCGACCATCGTCGGGTAGGCGCAGGCGTTGATCAGGAACGTCTCGATCCACTGCGCCTGCTCCAGCGGGGCCTCGACCCGCACCAGTGGCTCGTTCGGGAAGACGACCGAGCCCTCGGGCGCGGCCCAGACGTCCCCGGTGAAGCGGAGCGATCGGAGGCGATCGAACCAGGAGGGGTCGACGTGCTGGAAGGTCGGGTGCTTCCGGAGCCAGGCGACCTGCTCGTCGCCGAAGCGCATGCTGAGCAGGCCGTCGATCGCCTGTTCCAGGCCCGCGAAGACGAGGTACGAGCGGTTCGCCGGCAGCTTGCGGACGAACAGCTCGAAGGTGGCGGGCGTCTCGGCCATGCCCTCGGCGGCATAGCCGGCCATCATGGTCAGCTCGTAGAGGTCGGTGAGCGTGCCGATGGCGTCGGGGTCGGGCCAGAGCGAGATGGGAGGAGTGCCAGGCATGGTGGTGGCTCGGAGAAGGGACGCGAATCCGCCCGATCGGCTCGGCGTCATCGCCTCGAGAAGATCCAGAAGGTGCAGGCCCCCGCGTCCTGGCTCTCGGCCATCGCCTGGCCGGGACCGTCGGGAGGCCCGATCCCGAGCAACCGCTCCCGAGGGTCGTAGACGGAGCCGGGCCGGACGTCGAGCAAGGGGGCGATGGAAATGGTCGTCTGCAGCTCGGCCGAGCGTTCCCAGCCGGCCGCTTCGAGCTCGCGTTCCAGGTCCGGGGTCATCGAGACGCCCATCGCGGCATCGACGAGCGCGAGCGTCCCGGGAGGGGCCGAGGTGGTCCGGAGCGCCTCCAGGTCTTCGAGGACCCGGATCGGGACGGAGCCCCCCATGAGCACCGCGTGATACCGGACCGTCGGCCGGGTGTAAAACAGGACCGAGGGGGCCGGCGCGCCGAGGGGAGCGTCGGGCGATTCGGCTCGGAGGAAGGCGGCGGCGCGTCGGCTGCCGTCGCTCCGGGAGAGCGGGTCGGGGAACCATCGGACCCGATCGGGCAAGAGCCATGGGCCGAGGATCGCCAGCGCCACGCCGGCGGCGGCGACCGCTCCCACGTGACTCGAGGACCGCAAGAATCGACGGGCCGGGGATGGGTCCGGGGTCGCGGTCGGGGTCGCCTGCGATCCGTCCTGCGCGCCGCGCAGCCAGCGGAGGACGGCCGCGATCAAGCCACCCGCGAGCAGCCAGGAGGCGGCCAGCGTCGGGAGCCAGAGCCGGGCATACGGATGGTACAACGGGGTCGTCGCGGCCATGACCAGGAACCAGACGGCCACCAGCCGGGCCGCGGGCCGCTCGTCGGAGATCGCGAGGAGCGGAGCCCAGGCCAGGGCCGCCCAGAACGGGAGGTTCGCCGGACTCGCGAGCGAGCCGATGGCCAGGATCAGGGCGAGCACCGGCCCGAGCTGCCGGAATCGCCTCCAGGATCGGACGGACCTCCCCTGCCCGATCGCGGCGCCGATCCAGGCCAGGGCGATCGAGAGCGCGAGCCACGACAGCCCCGTTCGGGTCAGGCCGACCAGCGCCGCAGCCTGGGCCATCTGCTGCTGCCAGTTGGGCCACCAGCCGGGCAGCCCGTCCACATAGCTCCGGTGATGGGCCAGGAGGCCCGCGTAGCCGGTGGTCCGCTCGACGAAGAGGAACCAGGGCAGGTAGACCATCAGGGACACGCCGGCCGCGAGCAGGCCGAATCCCAAGGCCTTCGGCACCGCGAGGCGTCCGATCCCGGGCCGAATCGCCGCGACCAGGACCGTCAGGGCGACGACCAGGCCGGTCATCCCTCCGTTGTACTTCACCAGCTGGGCCAGGCCGACGAAGACGCCGAGGCCGACGGCCTGACGGATTCCAGGCCGGTCGAGGAATCGGACACCGGCGATCATCGCCAAAGACCAGGCGAGCAGGAACGTCGCGTCGGTCAGGCCGGTCCGGGAGAAGACGACGTGCGAGCCCGAGAGCGCGACCAGGGCGGCGGTCGCGGCCCCGGCCCCCTGGCCGAACGACCGGCGGGCCAGCCACGCCAGGACGGGGATCGTGAGCACCCCGGCCAGGATCGAGACGAGGATGACCGCCGCGGCCGAGACGCCGACGGCCTGATAGGACACGCCGACCAGGAATGGGAAACCCGGGGGAGCATAGGGGATCAAACCCGGGTCGATCGAGCGGAGCCCCCCTTCGGCGAACACCCAGGACGCGGCCTGCGCGTAGATCCCCTCGTCGAAGTGGTCGAGGCCAAGCGTGCCGAGGCCCTTGAGCCGCAGGCCCGCGCCGAGCATGGTCATGGCGATCACCCAGACCGTCTCCCGGCCGAGGCGTCGCGGCATCGCGTCGGTGTCCATGCCGGGATTCTACCGCGCCGTCGAGGGTTTCGCGCGTCTGTCGGTTTCACGTGGAACGCGCCCCGCCGGACGCTCGGGGGTCGACCCCCGGGGGGCTTTGCGGTTCACCTCATTGACGCCCCCCGGCCCTCGCCTTACCGTGCAACGAGACGGCCGTATCCTCGTTCCCTGCCGATGCGACCCCCGACGCGATCCCCGAACCGAGCCAGATCGAGGCCCGACGCTCATGGCCATGGTCCGCTTCTTCAGCGACCCCCGGATGCTCGAACATGTCCCGCCCGTCGGCCACCCGGAGGCCCCGGAACGCCTGGCGATCTTGCTCCGACACCTGGAACGGACGACCGTCCGGGCCGCCTGCGCCTCGGGCACGGTCCGAGAGGCGACGGATGAGGAGCTGCTCCGGATTCACGATGCCGAGTACCTGGACACGCTCTCCCGGATGGCGTCGGAGGGCGGCGGGCGGATCGAGGCCGACACCTGGCTCGGCCGGGGGTCGATCGCCGCGGCTCGCCTGGCGGCCGGGGCGGCGATCGAGGCCGTCTCGGCCGTCGTCGAAGGGCCGCAACGCGTGGCCTTCTGCGCGGTCCGGCCCCCGGGACACCATGCCCGCCCGAGCCACGCGATGGGGTTCTGCCTGTATGGGACCGTGTCGGCCGCGGCGGCTCATGCGGTCGAGGTGCTCGGGATGTCTCGCGTGCTGGTGATCGACTGGGACGTGCATCACGGCAACGGGACGCAGGAGATCTTCTATCAGGACGGCCGGGTCGGGTTCCTGTCCCTGCACCGGCACCCGTTCTATCCCGGCACCGGCATGAAAGACGAGACCGGAAGCGGCCGGGGGCTGGGATGGATCAGGAACCTGCCGACCCCCTATGGGACGCCTCGGCGGGCGGTCGTCGAGCAGTTTACCGCGGCGCTGGAGGCGATGGCCGACAAGACACGGCCGGAGCTGGTCCTGATCAGCGCCGGCTTCGATGCCCACGCGAACGACCCGGTGGGCGACCTGGGCCTGGAGGTCGAGGACTTCGAGGTCATGACCCAGGCCGTCGAGCAGGTGGCCGACACCCACGCGGGAGGTCGCCTGGTGAGCGTGCTCGAAGGGGGTTACGATCCGGTGACGCTCGCCCGGTGCGTTGAGGCCCATCTGCGCATCCTGGGGGCGGAAACTCCGTAAGCCCAAGCCGCGCGGGTCGGCCGCCGACCGCAACGAACGCATGCCCGATCGGATCGCCCTGATGACTGCTGACGCTCCTGCTCCTCGTCGCCGTGTCTCGTTCGTGACCCGAATCCTCCTGGCCATGGTCGCCGGGGCGCTCCTGGGACAGTTCGCCAACTGGGCCGTCGGCTCGGAGGCCACGCTGGCGGGCCGATTGACCGCTCGACTGCCGGGAGGGATCGGCCCGGGTGTCCTCGACGCCTGGCTGGCGGTCGGACGCTTCACCGTGACGCTCGGTTACCTCGGCGGCCTGGTGGTGGACCTGATCAAGGGCCTGGCCGGGCCGCTCCTCTTCTTCGCGGTGATCGACGCGTTCCTCCGGACCCGGATCCAGGCGAGGAACGCGGGCTTGATGCTGTTGATCTCGGGGACGAACGCGGCGATCGCGGTGGTCATCGGGCTGACGATCTCGAATACGATCGAGCCGGGCCGGTATCTGAATCAGGAGATGGCCGGGCCCGTCGCGGCTCGGGACGGGCAGGGGGCGGCCGCGGTGGCCGAGGATCAGTCGGTCGAGGAAGACCCGGAACTCGGACGATTCGCCGCGGGGCGGAGGCCGATCGACTTCGTCAGGGACCTGCTCGGCTTCGTCCCGACGAACCCGGTCCAGCCGTTTTTGGAAAGCTCGATCTTGTCGATCATCATCCTCGCGTTGCTCGGCGGGGCCGCGTTGCGGAAGGTGAAGGATGAGCAGATCGCCGAGGGGCGATCCGACTACCGGGTCATTGAGACCGGCGTGGCCGTGATCTTCCGGGCGATCGAGGTGGCCCTGGCCTGGGTGATCGCGCTGGTGCCCTTGGCGGTCTTCGGCGTGGTGGCGAAGACGGTGGCCGAGCAAGGGTTCGAGCCGTTCCTGGGGCTGATCGTCTACGTCGGGGTGGCGATGCTCGGCCTCGCGATCCAGGTGGCGGTCGTGTATCAGGCCTGGATCGTCCTGGTGGCCCGGATGCCCTTGCGGACGTTCTGGAGGTACGCCAAGGAGCCGGTCGCCTACGCGATGGGGGCCAGCAGCAGCCTGGCGACCCTGCCGGTGACGCTCAAGAATCTCGGCCGGATGGGGGTCTCGCCGACGGCCGCGCGGTTGTCGGCCTGCGTGGGGACGAACCTGAATAACGACGGCATCCTGCTGTACGAGGCGATGGCGGTGCTGTTCGTCGCGCAGGCGTATGGCATCGACCTGTCGATCGCCCAGCAGCTGATCGTGGCGTTCTCGTGCGTGGTCGCGGGCATCGGCATCGCGGGGGTGCCGGAGGCGGGCTTGATCTCGCTGGCCCTGGTGCTGAGCACCGTGGGATTGCCGCTGGAGTTGCTGCCGCTCTTGCTGACGGTCGACTGGGTGCTGTCCCGATGCCGGGCGATGACGAACGTGACCGCCGATTTCCTGGTGGCGGTGCTGCTCGACCGGCTCGGCGTCAGGGCGGAGGACGCCGCGGACTTGAGCGAGTCGGTCGCCCCGCACGATCCGGAAATGACAGCGGGGCCACCCTGCGTCGCATCGGACGAAGAGTAGCCCCGGGCGGAGCGAGCAACGAATCTGCTGAGAAATGACCCCGACGGGACTCGAACCCGTGTTGCAGGTGTGAAAGACCTGTGTCCTAACCACTAGACGACGGGGCCGTCTTCGAACTGAGTCCCATTATGAAAATTTCCGGCCGGAGGTCAACCTCAAGATGGGAAGAAGTGGCCGAGGGCCGGGGGATCAGTGGCTTGCACGCCCCGGGAATCGTGGGTTAAGGTCGGGGATCGACCTGAGCAACCCCCGACGCCGAGGCTCCTGGGTTCCGCGATGAAAACGATCCTGATCCTGACCGGCGACGCCGGCGAATCGCAGGAAATCTACTACGCCAAGTACCGGCTGGAGGAGGAAGGGTGGCAGGTGCGGATCGCCGCCCCCGAGCGGCGAGCGTTCCTGTCGGTCGTGCACGACTTCGAGCCGGGTTTCGACACCTACACGGAGAAACCGGGCTACCGGGTCTCGGCGGACCTGGGCCTCGACGAGTGCGACCCGGGCCGGTTCGATGCACTGGTCCTTCCCGGAGGTCGCGCGCCGGAGTACCTCCGGAACCGGCCGAAGGCGGTGGAGATCGTGCGGCACTTCGTCGAGGCGGGCAAGCCGATCGCGGCCAACTGCCACGGACCCTTGCTGCTGTTCGCGGCCGGGTACGGCAAAGGGGAGACGATGACGTGCTTTCCCGACCTGGCCCCCGAGGTCCGGGGCGCGGGCGGGGAATTCGTCGACCGAGACGTCGTCGTGTCGGGGCCGGTGGTCACGGTCCGAGGCTGGCCCGACAACGGGCCCTGGATGCGCGAGTTCGTCCGGCTGCTCAAGGCGACCTGATCGGGGACCTTCAGGAGGCGTCGGCCCCCGCGTCGCCTCACCTCACCTCACGTCAGTCGTCTTCGTAGAGCCGGGCGCCGCTCGGGTTCGTTTCGACCTGGTTGTGGATGGCGTCGTAGACTTCGCGACGGTGGACCGAGATGTCCTTGGGCGCCTCGATGCCCAGGCGGACCTTGTCGCCTCGGATCTCGACCACAGTGACGACGATGTGGTCGTTGATGATGATGCTCTCGTTCTTCTTCCGGGAAAGGACCAGCATCGCCAACCCTCATTCTGGAGCCGCAACAAAGGGAGGTCGTCAAGGACCGGGTTGGGATGAGCCCACGGCTCGGGCGAGGACCGGACGTCCTGCCCGGAGAGGATGGAAACCCCTCTCTCCGTGCCAGCTACCCGTTAAACTCTAGATGGAGAGAGGGGAAAGGTCAAGGATTTGCGCGGATCTGGTGATCGACGTAACTTTAGCGGGCGTCTCTTCTCCGATAGCGCTGGTAGAAGGCCCCCAGGCCGAGGTCATGGATTTCGGCCTCGATGTCGGCCCGGGTCGGGTGGGTCATGCCTTCCTTCAATTCGTGTTCGAGCAGCTCGGCGACCTTCTCGCGGGCCCGTTGCAGGGTCTTGCGGAAGGCCTCGGGACTGAGTCGTTCCTTGCTGTTCTGGGCGAGCTGTTCGGTCAGCTCCTCGATCGAGGCTTCCGGGCTCCTCATCCGGAGGTTCAGGACCCGGGCATAGCGGTTCTTGGGGTTCTGGGCCTCGTAGGTGTCCAGGCGAGCGAGGACGCGGTTGATGACCGCCTCGCGCCAGACCCGGTCGTATTCGGCGTCGGGCACGGAGGGATCGGGCAGTTCCCCGGGGGGGAGCGGCTGGAGCTTCCGGCCGCGGAAGTGGTCGATGATGAGGCGATGGAGGACGGTGCGGAGGTAGTCTCGGAAGCGGCCCTTGGTGTTGTCCGCGCCGGCGAGCTTGTGGTTCAGGAGCTTGATCCAGAACTCCTGGAGGACCTCGTCGGCGAGATTCGGGTCACGAAGTTTGAGGCGGAGGTACCGCTCCACGGCGTCGTGGTACCGGCCGATCAGATGCCGCATGGCTTCTCGGCCCTCGGGGCCTTCCTCGTGCGCGGTCCGGACGAGGTGCCAGTCGGTCGGCAGTTCCGTCAGTCGCTCTGGGATCGCATCGCTGGACATCACGGAAGCGTCGTCCTTCCAGATCAAGAAGCCGCCACGCTCCGGTGCGATCTGGCGGCCCGGAAGCGTTCGAGACTGCATCCTTGGTGAGCGGAGTCGCGGAGCGGGGGGCGAACATCGGGGAGGGGGGTGATGGTCGTGCCCCGGCTCGGTCGAGGTTGCAGGGTTCGTTCCACGTGGAACGAACGGGGAGTGGCCAGCGAACCGCGTCTGAACAATCGATCGACGCGCTCACAAAGAACGTACGATACGATTGCGGGTGCGGGTACGGAAAAGGCGAAATCCATGACCGGCCAGAGGCCCCGGTCGTTGCCGGGCGAGTGCCCGGGACTCACGATTGAGCGCGCCCGGCAGGATTCGAACCTGCGACCAGCGGTTTAGAAGACCGCTGCTCTATCCAACTGAGCTACGGGCGCCCGATGCGGGGTCGGGGATCGATCGAGCGAAGGTGAAGGAGATCGGGCTCGGGGAGCTTGTCAATTGTCAGTACGCCCGGCAGGATTCGAACCTGCGGCCTGCGGTTTAGGAAACCGCCGCTCTATCCTCCTGAGCTACGGGCGCATTCGCTCGAGCAATCCGCCTCGATTCTCCGGCTTCGGGGATCGGCTGTCAACGGATCGGACTCGATCGGCCCGGGAAGAGGTTCGGGGCGGCCGCCGCGTTTGACCGCCTCGGCGGGGCCTCGCAATGCTTTCCGGTCGTTTCTCGCACCGACCGATCGACTCGGGAGCAACGGAGGGGCCGGCTTCGGCCGGTCGGCACGCAATGATTGAGCATCGAGTGGCAGTGGTGACCGGCGGAGGGCGCGGGATCGGCCGAGGGATCGTGGAAGCCCTGGCCTCGGCGGGGATGGCCGTGGTGGTCAATTACCGATCGGACACGGCCTCGGCCGAGGACGTGTGCCGGATGGCCGAGCGGTCGGGGGCCCCGCAGTCCCTCGCGGTCCGGGCCGATGTGGCCGATCTGGACCAGGGGCGGGCGCTGATCGACCAGACGCTCGATCGCTTCGGACGCCTGGATCTACTGGTCAACAATGCGGGCGTCGCCCCCTTGCAACGGGCCGACGTCCTGGAGACCTCGCCGGAAAGCTGGGATCGCGTGCTCGGGATCAATCTCAGGGGGCCGTTCTTCCTGTCGCAATACGCTGCGCGATCCATGATCGATCGAAAAGACACCTGGGGGCCGATCGCCCCGATGATCGTCTTCGTGACCTCGGTCTCGAGCCGGATGGCCAGCACCAACCGCGTGGAGTACTGCGTCTCGAAGGCGGGGGTGAGCATGGCCGCGCAGGTGCTCGCCGTCGGGCTGGCGGAGCAGGGGATCCGGGTCTTCGAGGTCCGGCCGGGGATCATCGCGACCGAGATGACCGCGGGCGTCCGGGACGCGTACGATCGTCGCATCGCCGAGGGCCTGAGCCCGATCCGGCGCTGGGGGACCCCGGAGGACGTGGGGCGGGCCGTGGCGAGCCTGGCGTCCGGGGCCTTCGATTTTTCCCCCGGCCAGGTGCTGCATGTCGATGGCGGGCTTCATCTTGGGCGGCTCTGAGCCGGCCCAAGGTTTGCCGGGACCTCCCTGAACGCTAGAATAAGTCATGGTGAGGCGACTCGACTCGTCGTTGCCGCGCGCGTCTTGAGGGTTCGGGGCAGGTCTGCTCCCTCTTTTCTCGTAATCGAGGACGGGACCGCGGCCTTTATGGAAGAGCCAATCCCCACGCAGACGTCGACCCAGCCGGTGACCCGGCTGGGCAGCTATCGACTCGTCGAGCCGCTCGGCTCGGGGGGGATGAGTTCGGTCTTCCGGGCCGTCCACGACAGCAGCGGCTACGAGGTCGCGCTCAAGGTCCTGCCGCGTTACCTGGCCAAGAACCCGACCCTCCTGCAACGTTTCTTGCGGGAGGCCCAGAGCGCCGAGGCCCTGGAACATCCGAACATCGTCTCGATCTACGACCGGGGGGCCGAGAACGGCCGGCACTACCTGGTGCTCGAGTTCGTGGACGGCTCGGATCTGCACGACCTGGTCCGGCAGCACGGGCCCATGTCGGTCGTCGATGCGCTCCGGATCGTCCGGGAGGCCGCCCAGGGCCTCCTCTACGCCGCGAGCAAAGGGGTCATCCACCGAGACATCAAGCCGGCGAACATCCTGATGTCCCGGGAAGGGGCGGTCAAGCTGATCGACCTGGGCCTGGCCTTGCAGAGCGAGTCGGAGGACGAGCGGGTCACCCGGCACGGGACAACCGTCGGGACGGTCGACTACATGTCGCCGGAGCAGGCCCGGGATAGCCGGGCGGCCAACGAGCAGAGCGACATCTACTCGCTCGGCTGCACCCTGTACTACCTCCTGACCGGCTTCCCGCCGTTCGCCGGGGGCCACATCGCCGACAAGCTCCGCCGCCACGCGACCCAGCCGCCTCCCGACGTCCGCCAGCTTCGGCCCGACGTGCCCCGGAGCGTGGCGAAGTTCATCCAGCGATTGATGGCCAAGCGGCCGGTCGATCGGTACAAGACCTATGAGGAACTGATCGCCGATCTCGACTTCCTCGACCTGAACGACGCCGACTCCGGCAGCGGCTCGTTCGAGTTCGCCCTGATCGCAGACGACGACGACTCGGCCGACTTCGACCTGGGGGAGGGGGTCGAGGCGATCGAGGCCCCGTCGACGCGCGACTTCTCTCCCGTGTCCGAACCGACGTCCCGGGCGAAGCCGGCTCCCCAACCGGGGGCCGCCGGCCCTCCCGGGGGGGAGCCGGAGCTGAAGCTCGACGAACTGGCCGCCTTGCTCAAGGACGATGACGACGACGAGTCGACGCCCCGACGCGCGCCCGCCCCTTCGGCACCCCCCGGCGAGCCGCTTCCTCGAGGCCGATCGGCCCATCGGGAGCGACCGGCCCCCCCGGCTGAGCCGTTCGATCCCTTCGGCGACCTCGGCGAGGAGGACGACCTGATCGCGCCGATGCCGCTCCGGGGTCGGCGGTCGTACGGCCAGGATGCGTCCGTGAAGGCCTGGGCGATCGGGGGGGCGCTGGTCGGCCTCGTCATCGCCCTGCTCGGGTTCGCGATCATCAGCCTGATCCGGATGGACTGGTCGAGGGGCCCCACCTCCCCGTCGCAGCCTGCCGAATCGCGGGCGGCTCCCGGGGACGTCGGCGTCCGATCGATCGCCCCGAATTCATTCGAGATCACGCCGGGGGACGGGTCGCGGCCGGATCGGCTCCCGTCGAGCTGATCGCGTCGTCGGGGCCCCCGGCCCCGGACTTCGAGATCACCGAGTTCGCGGCCGATGCCTGCCGACGGAACCGCGTCCTCTCCCTGCCTTCCGCCCGCATTGGACCTCAGCGAGCCGACCTCGATGGCTGCACCCTCGCGCTACTACGCCGCCGCCTGTCAGACGGATTTGCCCTGTCCGAGATCCCGGGACGAGCTGCCGGCCCGGGTCGATCGCCTGCTGGGGATGGTGGATGCGGCGGTGATCGGCTACCGTCCCTTCTTCGACATCCGGCTGGTGGTCTTCCCCGAGTTCGTCCACGCGGCGCCGATTTACGAGACGCCGGAGGAGCTGCTCGACCGGCTCGCGGTCCCGATCCCGAACGAAGCGACCGACCGCTACGCCTCGAAGGCGAGGCAACACGGGGTCTACATCCAGGCGGGGACGTTTCTCGAATCGGACCCGAAGTGGCCGGGGAAGGTCTTCAACACGACCTGCCTGATCGGCCCCGACGGCATCCTGGCGAAGTACCGGAAGGTGAACCCGTGGCTGCCGTGGGAGGTCCATTCCAGCCCCCACGACCTGCCCGGCTATGACGAGCCGATGTTCCCGGTCGCCGAGACGGAGATCGGCCGACTGGGGGCGGCGATCTGCTACGACTGGCTCTTTCCCGAGGTCCTCAGGGCGCTCGCGCTGGGAGGGGCGGAGGTCCTGGTCCGCGTCTCGGCCTACATGGACCCGTGGGGGGCGACGCCGCCGATGGACTGGTGGACCCTGTTCAACCGGGCGAGGGCGGTCGAGAACCTGGCCTTCGTGGTGGCGTCGAACCAGGGGGCGTCGTTCCAGAATTACCCGCCGTTCTCCTGGCCGGGGGGGAGCATGATCGTCGACTTCGACGGCCGGATCCTCTCGCAGGCCGACCCGGGGCCGGGGGAGAAGATCGTCGTCGGGCCGATCGACCTGGCCGCCCTGCGCGAGGAACGGGAGCGACGGCAGGGGCATGCGCTGCTGTCGCACCTGAGGGCCGAGGCGTATACTGGGCTCTACGCCCGGCCGATCTACCGCCCGCCCGGCCGGGACTGACGCAGCGAAGGGTCGTCGAGGGATCGGGACGACCTGGGTTCGCTGCGAGCGATCTCCGCCCTTCAACCTGCGCCGACCTCTCACCTCGGAGTCTCGTGGCGATGCGGTATGCGACCCGCGATCGATCGACCCTGGCGGTCGTGCTTCTGGCGGTTCTTGGTGTGTCCGGCTGCGGTTGGTTCCGGGGCCAGGCTCCCGAGGCGGACGTGGCGATCGAGGGCATCCCCGCGTCCTCGGTCGACGAGGTGCTCGACGCCCATTACGCCGGGCTCGGGCACATGGAGCGTTACGAATACGCCGACGCAGCCACTCGGTTCCGGGAGGTCCGCCAGGCCGCTCCCGACTGGCAACCGGGCAAGATCAACCTGGCGATCGCGCTCCTGAACCAGACCGGCGAGGCGATTGCGGAGGAGGACGGGGGCGATGCCTCCTCCGAAGGGGGGCAGAGCCGGTTCGACGAGGCGATCGGTCTGCTCGACGAGGTACTCGCCGAGGACCCGGGCAACCTGCATGCGCACTACTGCAAGGGGATCATCCTTGAGCAGGTCGGCCGCTGGCAGGAGGCTCACGAGGAGTTCTCGGCCGTGGTGGCGGGCGACCCGAACGACGCCCACGCCCTCTACTGGTCGGCCGTGACCATGCCCGACGACTCGGGCCAGGAGCGGGCCGCCCTGTACGATCCCGGCAAGCTCGTCGAGCCGCTGGAGCGGGCGCTGGCGATCAACCCGTATCTCGTCCCGGCACTCTACAACCTCTCGCGGGCGTACATCCGCCTCAGCCACCTTGCAGAGGATCCCGAGACCAAGGCCGACTTTAAGAACCGATACGACCGCCTCACCGAGCAGAAGAACCGGCTCGATCCCCAGCGGAGTGAGCCGCCGCCGGGCATCGGCGACACGGCGGCCAAGGTCTACGGCGAGATGGGGCAATACGCCGATGTCGTCGGCCCGCCGTCGCGCAGGCCCTCGACCTCGGACACGACCCCGCCGGAGTTCGGGGCCTTCCGGGTCGCAGAGGTGACCCTGCCCGCCGGCGACCGCTGGGCCTCGGCCGACGATTTCACCGGCCCGCTGGAAGTGGTCGGCCGGGCTCGGGAGCGGTTCGGGGCCGGGGTCGCCGCGTTCGACGTGGACCGCGACGGCAAGCTCGACCTCTACGTGACGGCGGCCGTGGCCGGGCCGGATGGGGTGCGGGATGCCTTGCTCAGGAACCTCGGGGGCGGGGCCTTCGAGGACGTGTCGGACGCCTTCGGCATCCCGAGCGATCGCGCCAGCATCGGCGTGGCGGCGGCCGACTTCGACGCCGACTTCTTCCCGGACCTCTACCTGACGGGCGTCGGGCCGAACCTCCTGCTGCGCAACACCGGCGAAGGACGCTTCGAGGACCTGACCGAGGCGACCGGGACCGACGGCGGCGACGCCGTGAGCGTGACGGCCCGATGGCTCGACCTGGACCTCGATGGCGATCTGGATCTGTTCGTCGTCAACCACTGCGAGGCGGCAGACGCCGAAGCCGCGTTCACCGATGGCGCGGTGGGCGGGGCCTTCACCGTTGCCTACCGGAACGACGGCCAGCCGGTCCCGCAGGAGACGGGGACGCCGCTCTCATTCGCCCCGCTGGCGGTGGAAGGACCGAAGGCGAACGCCGTGGCCGGCCTGGAGATCGCCTTCTCGGAATGGAGCGACGCGGTGGCCCTGCAGGATGCCGAGGTGCCGCACGTCAGCGTCGCGGCGCTCGATATCGAGGGGGATCGCGACCTCGATCTCGTCCTCGCCGCCGACGGCCAGCCGCTCCGGGTGATCCTCAACGACCGCCTCGGCCAGTTCCACGCGGTGGATCTGACGGTGGACAACTTGCCCCGGCGATTGGGCGGCTTGCTCGTCGTCGACCTCGATCAGGATGGCCGGCCGGACCTGGTCGCGACCGGGGCGAACGGCCAGGCGATCGCCTGGCGGAACGCGACGGAGGGCAGGGGGGAGACGCTCGAACTGAAGTTCGACTCGTACCCGATCAACGGCCAGGGCTGGCGCACCGCGAGCGTCGCCGACCTGGATCTGGATGGCTTGCCCGACCTGATCGCGACCTCGATCGAGGGCGAGATGCCGACCTGGGCCCGGAATGAAGGGGACCGGTTGACCGCTCGGCCGCTCCTCTCGATGCCGGCGGGCGAGGAGGGAGCGGCGGCGATCCTGGGAGGCGTGTACGTCCCCCTGATCGAGGAATCGCCGCTCCCCGAACTCCTGCTGGTGCGGGACGGGCTGCCCCCGATCCTCGCCGGCAACGCCGGGAACGGGAACCGCTGGCTGGGGCTCGACCTCGCCGGGCGTTGGAACATCTATCCGGAACTCATGCGAACGAACCCGCATGGCCTCGGGACGGCACTCTCGTTGGAAGGTGCAAATCTGTCGGTCCACTATCATCACACGACGACCGAGTCGGGCACGGGGCAGTCGATCGCCCCGGTCGTGCTCGGCCTGGGGGATTCGGACCTGGTGCCCTTGATTCGCCTGCGATGGCCCGACGGGGTGATGCAGACCGAGCTGAACCAGGCGGCCGACGTGACGATCACCCTCGCGGAGAAGAACCGGAAGACCGGCAGTTGCCCGGTGCTTTTCACGTGGAACGGCGAGCGGTTCGTCTGCATCGGCGACATCCTCGGCGGCGGGGGCATGGGATACCTGGTCGCGCCGGGGGTCTACAGCCAGCCCGACCGGGATGAGATGGTCCACATCACCGCGGAGCAGTTGGCGGAGCAGGGGGGCGTGTACCGCATCTCGATCTCCGAGCCGATGGACGAGGTCGCGTATCTGGATCACCTGGTGCTCGACGTGGTGGATCGGCCTCCGGGGGTCGAGGCTCACCCCGACGAACGGTTCGCCCCGGGTGGCAATCGGCCGAGCGGCGAGCTGTACGCCTGGCGCGAGACGATCGCCCCGGCCTCGGCCTCGGACCTGGACGGGAACGACGTGACGGAGCTGCTCGCCGAACGGGATCGCCGCACGGTGGACACGTTCAAGCGGCACATCCGCTGGATCGGCTACGCCGAGGAGCACGGGGTGGTGCTCGACTTCGGCGACCGGCTTTCCGAGTTCGGGCCGGAGGATCGCCTCGTCCTGTGCATGAACGGCTGGGTCGAGTACCCGTACTCTCAGACGAACTATGCGGCCTCGACCGCGGGGGTCGACCTGCAACCGCCGGTCCTGGAGCGGCTCCGTGAGGATGGGACCTGGGAGGTGATCGAGCCCGACCCCGGCTATCCCGCCGGATTGCCCCGGATGACGACGCTCGACCTGACGGGCAAGCTGCTCGGCGATCGCTGCGTCTTGCGGATCAGGACGAACATGGAGTGCTACTGGGATCAGGCCTTCATCGCCCTGCGTGATGCCGAGGCTGAGGAGCGACTGCGCGTCTCGTCGCTCCCAGTAGCCCGGGCGAAGCTCGGCCCGAGGGGGTACACCCGGGAGGTCTCGCCCGACGGCCGACTCCCGCTCCTTTACGATTACGACTATGTGGACCCGGCGCCGCTCGCCCCGTTCGCCGGTCGCCTGACGCGGTTCGGGGATGTGGTCGAGTTGCTGAGAGCCGATGACGACCGGCTCTGCCTGGTCGGTCCGGGCGACGAGGTCCGGGTCGAGTTCGACGCGACCGCCCCCGCGTTGCCGGAAGGGTGGACGCGGAGCTTCGTCCTCCGGTCGTACGGCTACTGCAAGGACGCCGATCCCTTCACGGCAGGCAGCGACACGGTCGGCCCCTTGCCCTGGAAGGGGATGCCGGAGTACCCGTTCGAGGAAGGGGTGGAGCGTGCGAAGGATCCTGACTATCAGGAGTATCTCGACACGTATCAGACCCGGATCGCGGGAGGGGATTGAGCGATCGAGAGGGGTGGGCGGTGCCCGGGACTTCCCATCCCTTGAGCGTTGCGGTTGAAGTGGATCGGTTCGAGCGGAGTCGGATGTGATGGACGAAGCCGGTGGGTGCTGCGGACTCCTGGTCCTCCTGGTCGTGATCGTCCTGGCCATCGTCGTCTGGCGAGGGATGCGACAAGAGGCGGGACCGGCTCCTCCTCCGCCGGCCCCGGTGGCCGAATCCGGGGAAGCCGGTCAGGCAGGGCCTCGCGCAGGAGACCAGGCCCCACCGCCCGAGGAAGCGAGGCAGCTTGCCCCGGTCGGCCGGGTCCCGATCGGGGCGCGGGCGGCCCTGCTGGTGGTGGGATTGCTCTATTGCGTCGGCCTGCTGTTGATTCGCCCCGCCGCGCGGCGTGCGAAGCGAAACGGGGCGAGCAACCAGCAAGCCGCCCTGACCGCGCTGACCCTCTTCGCGATGAGTCCCGTCGTCGTCCCGGTGAAGGGGATCTGGTACGGGCTCGGTGCGGTCGGCGAGGCGCTGACGCGGAATCCCGAGGATCGCGCCAAGCCGAGCAAGCCCCGAGGGCTCGACGACCTCGACTGAGGATGCACCTCTGCGTGAGTTACGGGGCCGATGGGGGCGCGTCGCCCTCGGTGCTGGTCGGCTCGGTGGTTCCCGGGGATTGCCAGGACGGGATCGAGGCGAGCAGTCGCTCGCGGGTCGCCTCGGGGAGTTTCTTGTCGAGGTGGGGCACGCGGGCGTCGAGGTCGAGGGCCAGCTCGGCCTGCTCGACGGCTCGTGGGTACTGGCCGACGGCGGCGAGCGCCTCGGCGGCTCGGGCCCGCTCGATGGGGCGGGTTGGGGCGAGTTCGGTGGCGATGGTGTACGAAGCGTCGGCGATGATCTCCCTCAGGCGATCACGAGCGGCTGAAGGCAGATCGGGTCGAGCCTGCAAGATCCGGCGGGCGGAGCTGATCCGGGCCATCCGGACATCGAGCGACCGGGGGTCGCGAGGAGGGGTCCGGGCAGATTCGAGCAGGCGCTCGATCCGGTTCCAGACGGCATCCTCGGGCGGGGCACCCCGGCTCAGCCAGGCGACCAGTTCCAGCTCGGCGAGGGCGAGGTAGGGGCGGGTCGCGTAGAGATCCGCGTCGATGGCACGATCGAGCAGGTCGCCGACCCGATCGAGGTCGTCCTGCCGAGGGGCGGTCGGGCGCTGGGCGAGCAGGGAGTCGGCCCGGTTCATCAGGGTCTGCGATCGCCAGTAGGGGGAGACGGTCCCGTAGAAGGTGCCGAGGATCGCCGCCAGGACCGCCGCGGCCGTGAAGGAAAAGAATAGCCCCGGGGCCTCGCGGAGCCGGCCGGAGGGGCGATCGTCCCGCAGGTTCAACCCGAGGGCCGACAGGCCCCAGAGCATCGACGCGACCGGGGCGTAACCGATCCCTCCCGCGGCGAGCAGGTTGACGGCCACGGCCAGGATCGCCGCGCCGAAGGCAACCGAAGGGATCGCGACGCGGCCCCAGAGGGGCCCGGCCAGGGCAACGGCCAGCCCCCAGCCCAGTCCGAGGATGAGCCAGCGGATCAGGCCCTCGTTGTCGTCGGTGAAGATGACCAGGTCGCCCAGCAGGAGGACGCCGATCCAGCCGCCCAGGCCCGCCCACAGCAGCAACGATCGGGCGCCGTTCGGCCCGATCTCGGTCGGCGGGGGCTCAACCGGCCGATCCGAAGGGCTCTCGGCCAAGGCCCCGGATCGAGCAGGTCCGAACAGATTCCAGAGCGCCAGGAGCAGGCCGAGGACCAGGAAGACCAGGGCGAACAGGCCGGCGGTGGTCCAGACCTCCAGGAGGAGGTTGTGCGGGTCGACAATGTCCTCGCTCGCCTCGACCAGCTTGTGCACGCGGTACTCGGGGCGGAAGTTCCCCGGGCCGAGGCCGGTGAGCCAGGTGTTGCCGTCGGTCAGCACGCGCCAGGAGCCGACCCAGTACTCGACCCGGTATCTCAGCGAGAGGCTAGACTGCGTGATCACTTCCCGGTCGAGCAGGCCCAGTTGCCAGAGTCCGATCGAGGCCAGCGCACCGAGGGCGATCAGGCTCAACGTGCCGCCGACCACCGCACGCCGGCCGAGCCGAGGCGCCATCCAGACCGCCAGGATCGCAACGCCGACCACAAGGCCCACGAAGGCGCTCCGGCTCTTGGTCAGGAGCAAGACGACCAGAATCGCCAGAAAGGGGATGGCGGCCATGAGGAGCGAGAGAAATGTTGGCTTCGGGGTGCCAGCGGAGTCATCTCGCCCGGCTCGGGTTCCAATCCCGACCATGACGAGGGCGATGAGCAGCACCAGGGGGCCGACGATGTATCCGGCCAGCGAGTTGGCCAGGGCGAAGGTGGCGTAAGGCTCTCGGGAAAAGAGGACGCGGTTGACGAACTGCTCGTACTCGGGGGAGCCGGGGGCGGCGTTCACGCCGAGCATCGCCAGCATCCGCGCGGGGTTCTGCTCGAACTGGGCGCGGAAGGCAGGCAGCTCGACCCCGGCCTGATAGAGCGCGTAAGCCGAAACCGCCGCGGCCGTCGCCGCGAGGGCACCGGCGAGGACTCGGGATTCGCCACGGGATCGGGGCAGGTTGCGGAACAGGACATACACCACGCCGACGCCGACCCACTGCCAGGCCAGGTTGATGGCGACCCGGCGATCGAGCGCCCCGGAGGCACTGAGGCCGACCGAGGCGATGAGACCGAGGATGGCCAGGTCGGCCCATCCGAACCGGAACCGGAGGGTGCGCTCCATCATCGCCCCGACGACGGCCAGGGCCGCGACGGCGAGCAGGGCGAAGGTCCAGGGCAATTGGGCGCCGGTCTCGAGTTCGGTCGTCCCCTCGGCGGGCCAGTAGGCCCGGGCGACGACCAGTGCGGCGGTCAGGCCGAGGGCGAGCCGGCGGAGGTGTTCACCGAATCGGGAGGCATCGTCCGGGACCGCCGCCGGGGGTCGGAGGGTCTCCGGGGGAGTCTTCGATCGTTTCCGAGCCTTGCCGGATCGCCCCGCCATAGGAGGAGTCATCCCGTTGTGGTCGAAGGGGCCGGAGCAGGGGAGTCTGTGCTCTCCCCCGATCGCTTCGGCCGCGAGAGTTCCAGGATCGCCACGACCCCGAGGACGCAGAGCGTTTGCGAGGCGACCACCGAGGCCCCCCAGCCGTCGAGCCGATGGAGCAACAACGCCCCCAGGCCCCCGGCGAGCGTGACCAGATAGATCGTCCGCACGGCCCAGGGCGGGGTCAACCCTCGCTCGACCAGGCGATGCGAGAAATGGCTCCGGTCGGCCTGGAAGGGGCTGCGGCCCTCTCGGAGCCGAATCAGGATGACCGAGATCGTGTCATAGAGCGGCACGGCCATCACGAGCAACGGGGCCAGGGCGCCGAAGGGGGAGAAGTCGGAGTCGGGATTGTCTCGGGTGAAGGTCCCGACGACGGTCAACGCACCGAGCAGGAAGCCGAGGAAGTTGCTCCCGGCGTCTCCCATGAACAACCTCGCCGGCGCGGAGTTGTGCACCAGGAATCCGGCCAGGGCACCGGCCAGGACGAGCAGGACCGCCGGCACGAACAGGGCGCCGACGGCGATCTGGGCGCCGACGAAGAGCAGGGCGACGATCAGGCCGACCCCCGCGGAGAGCCCGTCCATGTTGTCGAGGAAGTTGAACGAGTTGGTCAGGCCGACGACCCAGAGCAGGGTGACCGCCCATCGCACGGGAGCCCAGCCGAAGGGGCCGAACAGGGTGATCTGCGCCCCGGCCGCGATCAGGCCGACCGCCGCGAGCACCTGGAGCCCGAGCCTCGGTTTCCAGTCGATCCGGAAGCGGTCGTCCACCAGGCCGACGAGCATCATCCCCGTGGCCAGGCCGACGATGATCCAGAGCTGCCCGACGCGGAGGAGCGAGCCCTCGGCGTAGTCGGCCACACCTCGGGGCATCGGCAGGTCGAGGGCGACCCACGCCGTGCCCAGGCCCAGGACCAGCACGAATGCGCACCAGATGGCCACGCCGCCGCCGAGCGGGGTCGGCGCCTTGTGGGCCTTCCGGCCCCCGGGCGTGTCGATCAGGCCGACCCTCGGCGCGGCCCATCGGACGACCCAGCAGAGCAGATAGCAGAGGAATCCGCCCACGCCGAACAAACCCAAACCGGCCAGGGCTTCGCTCACGAGGAAGCCTCCGGGCGGTCGTCGTTCGGGTGTTTCGGCTCGGCGGCGGAGGCGTGCTCCGGCCGGGCCGCATGATGGCGATTCTGACGGAGGGTCAGGGCCGCATCGAGGATGCACGAGCCCATGAGCAGCAGGAAGCCGATGGTCACGATCCCGAAGGTCCACCACTCGACCGGCCGGTCGGGGGGCCAGCCGGGCCGGTCTCCGCCCCGGCCGACGAGGACGATGGCCATCGGCCCGCCGAAGGTCATCATCGTCAGGAGGATGAACAGGAGCATCGGCCGCAAGCGGGGGGGCAAGCCTGGGCCGGTCTTCGAGGGGCTCATCCGGCATTCCCTCGACGAGAGGCCCGTTTTTCGGCCCGCTCATCCACGCGCTGCTGCTCGGCCTGGCGGGCATTGATGAGGTGGTTGACCACTTCCTGGGGCGCGTTGTCGGCCGAGACGGTGAGGGCCTGCCCTTCGTGCCGCCACTTCAACTCGATCTTGCCTTCCTTGAGACCTCGCTCACCGATGACGACCCGGAGGGGGATCCCGATGAGGTCGGCGTCCTTGAACTTCGGTCCCGGGCGCTGGTCGCGGTCGTCGATCAGGACGTCGACCCCGGCGAACTTCAGGGCCTGAGCGACGTCGTGAGTGAGCTTCATGACCTCGCCGTCGGGATCGACCTGCAAGGGGACGATCAGGACTTCGTAGGGGGCGAGGCTCAGCGGCCAGATGATGCCATTGGCGTCGTGGCCGGCCTCGACCGCCGCGGCGACGATCCGGTTCACGCCGATCCCGTAGCACCCCATGATCAGGGAGCCGGTCTTCCCGTCGGCGTCCTGGAACTGGGCCCCCATGGCGTCCGAGTACTTCGTGCCGAGCTTGAAGACGTGGCCGATCTCGATGCCGTTACCGACCTGGAGCGCCTCGCCGCACCGGGGGCAGGGGTCGCCGGCCTCGGCGTTGCGGAGGTCCACCACCCGGTCGATCGAGAAGTCTCGGCCGGGGACGACGTCCTTCATGTGCACGTCTTCCGCGTTGCCGCCGACGACCACGCGGGGCATGACCGCGACGGAGGGGTCGACGGCCATCGGGATCTTGATGTCGATCGGGCCGAGGAATCCCATCGGCGCCCCGGTGGCCTTCTCGACCGTCTGCGGGTCGGCCGGTTCGAGCGAGGCGGCGTTGAAGGCGCGGCGGACCTTCCCCTCGTTCGCCTCGTGATCGCCCCGGATGAGGGCGGCGACCGGCTTGCCGTCGGCCAGGAAGACGAGCAGCTTGGCCGTCTCCTCGGGCTTGACCTTGAGGAAGGAGGCCACCTCCTCGATCGTCCGCTTGCCGGGGGTCTGGACGGGGGAGGCCGGCGGGACGTCGCTGGGGGCGGGGGGGTGCCCGGCCTTCGCGCCGATCTCGGCCTTCTCGACGTTCGCCGCGTAGCCGCAGGAGCCGCAGTGGATGAGCAGGTCTTCGCCCGAGGGGGACGGGACCATGAACTCGTGCGAGGCGTCGCCGCCGATCGGGCCGCTCTCGGCCTCGACCGCGACGTACGGGAATCCGCAGCGATCGAAGATGCGGCAATACGCCTCGTACATCCGGTCGTAGCTGGCGTTGAGGTGATCGAGGTTCGCCCCGAAGCTGTAGGCGTCCTTCATCACGAACTCGCGGGTCCGGACGATGCCGAACCGGGGCCTCGGCTCGTTGCGGAACTTCGTCTGGATCTGGTAGGCCGTGACCGGGAGCTGTCGGTAGGAGGTGATGAAGGCCCGGGCGATGTCGGTAATCACTTCCTCGTGCGTCGGCCCGAGGCAGACCTTCTTGTCGGCCCCGAGGTCGAACTTGATGAGCACCTCGCCCATCGTGGCGACCCGGCCGGTCTCCTCCCAGAGTTCCAGGGGGTGGAGCGCCGGCATCAGCAGTTCGAGCGCCCCGGCCTCGTCCATCTCCTGACGGACGATCTGCTCGGCCTTCTTCAGGACCCGGAGCCCGAGCGGAAGGTATGAGTACGTCCCCGCCCCGAGTTGTCGGATCATACCGGCTCGCAGCAGCAAGACGTGGCTCGGCGCCACGGCGTCGGCCGGAGATTCCTTCTGGGTCGGGATCAGGGCGTTCGACCAGAGCACGGTTTCCACTCCCGGTGCAACTACGAAAGCGAGGCGACAATGAAGGGCAAGCGCGAAGCGGATCGAGACAGGGGCACGGTCGACTCGCCGGCGCTTCCGGATCGACCGACATTCCGAGCGTTTCCCGTGAAACGGAATCGGGAGGACGATCCGGACCATGGAACGACCGCCAACCCGTTCGGAACGAGCGGGCTTGGGGTGACGAGTCTACCAGAATCCCCCCCCTCGGAAGAAGAAGTCGACGGGTTGAAGGGGAACCGATAGACTCAATCGGCACACTTCGTCCTGCCACTCCTTCACGTCGGCGATTGAGCGATCGGGAGCACTCCCCACAATGGCCTCGCACGATTCCGGCCCTGAGACGACTCCACCGCCTCCTGAGACAGCTGCTCGGGTCCGGGAAGCGATGATCATCCTGGCGGTGTGTGTGATGGGGGTCGGCGGTCTGATGTGGGGCTTGAATCGGAAGCCCGCGGCGATCGATGAGCCGGCACGAGGGGCGTCGTCGATCCACCCGGCGGGGATCATCGCTCGGGAGGACTTCGTCGGCGACGCCGCGTGCGCCGAGTGCCACCCCTCGATTGCCTTCTACCACGACCAGAACGGCCACAGCCGGACCTTCCGCCGGGCGGCCGATCGGTCGCTGGCCGACCGGCTGGATGGCCGGGTCGTGACCGACCCGGAACGGCCGGGGGTGTCCTGGGAGTTCCTGCTCGACGACGATCGGTTCTGGGTCGAGCGGAGGCACGGGAACCGGGTAGATCCGCTGCCGATCGAGTTCGCGCTGGGGTCGGGCTACCATGCGACCACCTTCGTGACTCGGATCGAGGACGACGACGATCGAGGCGGGGGCAGGGGGGATCTGGCCCTCCGAGAACACCGCCTGTCCTATTTCGCGGACGATTCGATCCGGCTGACCCCGGGACACGCGGAGGCCATCCCCCTGCCGGGGACCGACGCGCTGGGGCGGATCGTCCGGGGAGACGAGGCGTTCGACTGCCTCTCCTGCCACGTCACCTTGACCTCGGGCACCGACCCGGACCGGTTCGACGAGGAGACGATGATCCCGAACGTGACCTGCGAGCGCTGTCACGGGCCCGGCCGATCGCACATCGAGGACGCCCGCCGCGGTCTCGACGCCGATTCGATGGTCATGCCGTTCGGGACCGGCCGGAATTCGACCGAGGACCAGATGCGGCTCTGCGGCGCCTGCCATCGACACCCGGCCGACGCGCCGCCGAACACGATCCGCCCCGACAATTCCGAGCTGATTCGCTATCAGCCCGTCGGCCTGATGCAGTCGGCCTGCTACACCCGGAGCAACGGTGCCTTGAGCTGCACCACCTGCCACGACCCCCACCGCCGACCCAGCACCGACGCGACCTTCTACACCGCCGCCTGCCTCTCGTGCCACACGCCGACCCAACCGGAACAGATCCCGTGTCCGGTGTCTCCCTCGCAGGACTGCACCTCGTGCCACATGCCCCGGCTCGACTCGGGGCAAGGGATCTTCTTCTCGGACCACTGGATTCGCGTGAGAGAAGACCTGCCCACCCCGCCCGTCGATCACCCGACCGAAACCGATTGATCAGGGCGTGGGCGAGCCTGTCGTGCCTTCCAGCGGCGCGCCATCGCCGGTCCTCCCGGCAGGCGAGGCTTTCTCCGCCGTCAGAGCCTCCGAAAGCGCGGTAACCGCCCAGCAGGTCGCCGAGACGGAGATGAACGACGACTCGCCGTGCGGGTCGCCGTTGTCGAAGATCGTCTGGAACGGTCGGGCGCGGGTCTGGACGAACCAGGAGCCGTCGTCGCACTGGGACTCGATCAGGAAGGAAATCCCGCGCCGATAGGCGGGGTCGGCCGTCGATAAGCCGGTGCGGGCGAGCAGGGCGAGGGCCTGGCCGGTGGCGTAGGCGTCGCTCGCGCTCTCGGGGTCGTCGAGCTGAGACCAGCCGCCGTCGTCACGCTGGGCGGCCAGGATGGCGGAGCGCGCGGCGTCGACGGCTTCGGGATCGGCGTCGAGCAGCCAGAGGCCCCAGAGCTTCGCCGCGCGGTCCTCGGCGTCGGCCGGTTTGACCTGGAGGAGCCAGTCCCTCGCCCGTTGCTCGGCACGATTGGCGAGGGCGCGGTAGGGCCGCGGGGCGAATTGCTGGATCCCGTAGGCGGCCAGGGTCGAACACATGATGTGCGACCCTTCGAGCGGAGGCCGCCCGCTGTTGCTCTTCCAGCGTCCCGACGATTCCTGGTTCTTGAGCAGGAACCCGACCATCGCGTCCGACAGTTCGTCGCGCGGCCGGCTTCCTTCCCAGAACGCCCAGAGCCCGTAGCCGACAGTCATGGACGAACCGCCGATGCCAGCCCCTTTTTCGAGCTGTTCGAACCGGGTCTCGAAGGAATCGGCCGAGAAGGCGACGATCTCGGCCAGCAAGTCCCGGTCGGTCGCGATCCCCGCCCGATCGGCAGCCACCATGGCCATCGCCGGGAGGGTCTGATGGTGGCAGGTGAAGCAGTCGCGGTGATTCGGGTAGTTGCGTGCGGCCGCCTCGACGCGGACGAGCCCGCGCTCGATGCTGCCGCGGATCGCCTCGGCCGTTGGCGCGTCGTCGGCGTGGGCAACACGAGCGGCGATGAAGGGGGCCAGTAGCAGCACGGCCAAGCACCGCATGCAACATCTCATGGATCGTGTCTCCCTGCGTTCGAGGCGGTGGTCTCTCGGTGATTGTCCCCCTCAACCCTCCGGGGGACAAGTCACCGAATTGAGCGGCGGGGGAATCACTGGTATGGTGATCCGTCGGAGCCGGACGCCCGCGAGGTCTCGCCCTCTCCCCGCGACCTGTGAATCGAGACGCGCCATGAGTTGCTCACGACGGAACTGGATGGTGACATGGGTGGCGTGTGCCACACTGTTCGGGACGCTACCGGCGGTGGCTCAGGAGGGGACGACGTCCCTCGGCGGGGTGGTGCCGACCGACGCCGAAGGCCGACCCCTGAATCTCGGCTTCGAATCGGGGACGCTCGACGACTGGACGGCCGAGGGAGACGCCTTCGCTGACCAGCCGATCGAGGGGGACACCGTTGCCGCGCGGCGATCGGACATGGCGAGCAACCACGAGGGCCGCTTCTGGGTCGGAACGTTCGAGCGAGCCGGGGATGAGCCGAAGGGATCGCTCACGTCGGTCCCCTTCACCGTCACCCATCCGTTCGCCAGCTTCCTGGTGGGAGGAGGGGCGCACCGGGGGACTCGCGTCGAGCTTCGGCTGGCCGACTCGGAGCGGGTCGTGGCCGAGGCGATCGGCGAGAATGCCGAGGACATGAGCCGGGTCGTGGTGGACCTGTCGAAGCACGAGGGGGAGCGCATCCAGATTCGGCTCGTGGATGACGTCTCCGGCGGTTGGGGGCATCTCAACTTCGACGACTTTCGGTTCCACGGGGAACGCCCGAACGTCCCCGCCCGCGACCCGCTTCCTCCGCAAGATCAGATCGCCCACTCTGGTCTGTCTCCCGAGGAATCGGCCGCGGCGATGACCGTCCCGGAAGGGTTCCGGGTGACGCTCGCCGCGGGAGAGCCGGACGTGGTGCGGCCAATCGCCCTGGCGATCGACGACCGGGGGCGTGTCTGGGTCCTCGAAAATCACACCTATCCCTTTAAGGCACCGGAAAGGGAGGGGAAGGATCGCATCCTCATCTTCGAGGACGAGGACGGCGACGGGCGGTTCGACTCGCGGAAGATCTTCACCGAGGGCCTGAACATGGCGACCGGCCTGGAGCTGGGCTTCGGTGGCGTGTGGGTCGGGGCCGCTCCGGAGCTGTTGTTCATCCCCGACGAGGACGGCGACGACGTTCCCGATGGTGAGCCGGTCGTCCTGCTCGACGGCTGGGGCCTCGAAGACACGCACGAGACGCTCAACAGCTTCACCTGGGGGCCGGATGGCTGGCTCTACGGCTGCCACGGGGTCTTCACGCATTCGAAGGTCGGCAAGCCGGGGACGCCGGATGAGGAGCGTATCCCGATCAACGCAGGCGTCTGGCGTTACCACCCGACGAAGCACGAGTTCGAGGTCTTCGCCCATGGCACGAGCAACCCCTGGGGGGTCGACTTCGACGAATATGGCAATTGCTTCATTACCGCCTGCGTGATTCCTCACCTCTACCACATGATTCCCGGCGGGCGTTACCAACGTCAGGCGGGACAGCACTTCAACCCGTACACGTACGACGACATCAAGACGATCGGCGATCACGTCCACTACCTCGGCCGCACGCCGCACTCCGGCAACGACCGCTCCGACGCCGCCGGCGGAGGGCACGCGCACTCCGGTCTCTTGATCTACCAGGGGAACGCCTGGCCCGAGGAGTATCGCGGCTCGCTCTTGATGAACAACATCCACGGCGCCCGACTGAACCGCGACCTCGCCGAGCCTTCCGGCTCCGGATTCGTCGGCCGCCACGCCCCCGACTTCCTCCTGGCCAACGACCGCGCCTCGCAAATCCTCGCGTTCAAGCAAGGACCGGACGGGAACGTCTGGATGATCGACTGGTACGACCTCCAGCAATGCCACGTCCCGAACGCGAGTGTTCATGACAGGAGCAAGGGACGAATCTTCAAGATCTCGTATGCTGATGCGGAGCCGACCAAGGTCACCGACCTCCGCGAGCAAGAAGAGTGGGTGCTCCTCTCCGAGGCGATGCAGTTCGTCCCAATCGTCAAAGACGGGGCGGTCGAATTCCGTGAAGACCTGAGCAATCCCTGGTCGGCGCGGCACGCTCGCCGTGTCCTGCAGGAGCGTGGACTCTCTCCGCGAGTGAGGGCGGGCCTCGAAGAATTCTTCATTGAGGGGATCGGAGCCGGAGCCGTGAGCGGAGTCCGGAGACCTTCTCCGCCGCCGCGTAGGCTTGGGGAACCGGGGCGGCTCCGACAACTCTGGGCTCTCCACGCAACGGGAGGCCTCAACGAAGCTGTGATTGAACGGGGCCTCTCGGACGAAGGCCCGCACGTCCGCTCCTGGACGATCCGCCTTGCGATGGAAGACAGGGCCCCCTCGGATGCAACCCTTTCCACCTTCGTCGAGCTGGCGAAGTCCGACCCCTCACCAGGCGTCCGACTCGAACTCGCCTCGGCGCTCCAGCGGATGCCGGTCGATTCTCCTGCCCGATGGGCCATCCTTGAGGCCCTCACCACCCACGCCGAGGACGCGGACGACCACAACATCCCGCTCATGCTCTGGTACGCTCTGGAACCGAGTGCGACGAGCGATCCGGGCCGGGCGCTCAGCCTGGCATCGCGGTCGCCGATCCCGAGGCTCCTGGAATTCACGGTTCGGCGAATCGGGGCCATCGGGACGGACGAGGCGATTGCAATGCTCGTCGATGGCCTGGCCTCGGCCGAGTCGGTGGGGGGACGAAAGACGATCCTGGGCGGAATCAATGAGTCCCTCCGGGGTCGTCGTCAGGTGCGGATGCCCGAGCGATGGCCGGCCGTATTCCGGATGCTGCTCGACGAGGGAGACGCCGACCTCCGGTCGCAGGGGACCGCGCTGGCCCTGACCTTCGGCGATGCGTCGGCGCGGGATGTCCTGCTCGACCTGGTGACGGATCGGGCGGCCGATCCGGACCTCCGGCGCGAGGCGCTCGACGCCCTCCGCCGTGCCCGGGCACCGGGCCTGGCGGGACAGCTTCGCCACCTGATCGGGGACCCGGCGGTGAGGGGACCGGCACTGCGGGCGTTGGCGGACTTCGACGACGTGGAGACGCCCGAGTCGGTCCTGGAAGCGTACCCCGACTTGCCGCTCGCGGAGAAGCGAGACGCCCTGAACACGCTCGCCTCGCGGCCGTTCTACGCCCGAGCCCTGCTCGATGCGGTGGGGCAGGGGACCGTGGCCGCGAGCGACCTGTCGGCCGATCTGGTGAGACAGTTGCGCAACCTCGATGATGAGGCCGTGACCGCGAAGATCGCCGAGGTCTGGGGAACGGTCCGCGACACCCCCGCCGACCGGGCCGAACGGATCGCCGCGTCCAAGGAAATGCTCACGTCCTCACCCGAAGTTGAGCCGGATGTGGCGCTCGGCCGCGCCGTGTTCGTGAAGACGTGTGCGCAGTGTCACGTGCTGTTCGATCAAGGCGGGAACGTTGGCCCCGAGCTGACCGGCTCGAACCGGGCCGACCTGGATTACGTGCTCTCGAACGTTCTCGACCCGTCGGCCCTGATCGGCAAGGACTATCAGGCGCATCTCGTGGCCACGAGCGACGGCCGTATCCTCACGGGCATCATCAAAGGCGAAAGTGAGGATGCAATTACGCTCCTGACCGCGAATGAGACGATCACGATCCCGCAGGACGAGGTAGAGGAGCGTCAGCTCAGCGACCTGTCGATGATGCCCGACGACCTCTGGGCCAATCTCTCAAACCACGAGATCCGATCGCTCGTGGCCTACCTGGCCAGTCCGGCTCAGGTGCCGGTCCTGCTCACGGCAGATACGGCGCAGATGATCTTCAACGGCGAGGATCTGACCGGCTGGGTCGGCAATCCGGAGTTGTGGAGCGTCGAGGACGGCGCAATCGTCGGCAAGACCGAGGGACTCGGGCGCAATGAGTTCCTCAGGAGCGAGCTACTCGCCGGGGATTTCCGGCTCACGCTCGATGTGAAGCTCATGCCGAACACTGAGAACAGCGGCATCCAGTTCCGCAGCGACCCCTTGTCCGAGGGAGAAGTGAAGGGCTACCAGGCCGATGTCGGCGCCGGCTGGTGGGGCAAGCTGTACGAGGAGCACGGCAGGGGCCTGCTCTGGGACACCCCGGGGGATCCTCACGTGAGGCCGGGCGAATGGAACACGTATGAGATCGTCGCCCAGGGATCGACGATCAAAACCTCAATCAACGGCAAGCCCTGCGTTGACCTCGACGACCCCGAAGGAGCCCGCCGCGGCATCTTCGCGCTGCAACTGCACTCGGGAGGGCCGATGGAGGTCCGCTTCCGGAACCTGGTGCTCGAACCGCTCGACTGAATCATCCACCAGACGCCAAGCCCCCTTGATGGAGCCCGCCCGCGCATGAACCTGCTGACCACCCTCGCCGGATCGATGATGGAAGGGTTCCTCCCTTCCGGCTGGGACCTCGCCAAGATCGACGCCTGTTGCTCTCATCCCGCGGAATCGGTCACGGAACGCCAGGCGTTCTGGAACGATCGCTTCGAGCCGATCCCCTGCAAATCGGTCGACGATTTCGATGTGATGATGGGCCACGAGATCGCCAAGAAGATCCGAGACGCCCGCTCGCAGGGGCGGGAACTGGCCATGATCCTCCCCGTCGGCCCGATGGGGATGTATCGCTGGGCCGTCTACTTCCTGAAGGAGTGGGGGGTCTCGGCCGATCACGTCCACGGGTTCAACATGGACGAATGGTCGGATGCCTCGGGCAACACCTTGCCGGCCGACGATCCCGGCGCGTTCACGAACGCGATGGAGGCCGCGTTCTACGGCCCGCTCGGTTCGGCGAGCGTGCCGAAGGAGCATCGCTGGTTCGCCACGTCCGACCGGCTCCCCGAGTACGGCGAACGGATCGCCGACCTGAAGAAGGGGGGGGCGGAGCTGGTCGTCATTTTCGGGATCGGCCGGGTCTGCCACATTGCCTTCTGGGAGCCGCACTTCGCGTGCGAGTATCCCGACGTCGAGACCTGGAAGGCCCAGACGCACCGGATCGGCGCTCGGCTCCACCCGCTCACGATCGAGCAGAACGCGTTGACCAGCTTCAAGAGCCGGACGACGCTCGTGCCGGCCTTCGCCAACACGATCGGCCCGGGCCTGTTCCTCCAGGCGGACCATATCATCGGCGGCTGCGACGGCATCCTCGGCCGGGGGATGCAGTGGCAGGGGATGAGCCTCTGGATGACGCTCCGCTACGGCCCCGACCCCTGGATTCCCAGTTCGTTCATGCCCACCTTGCCGGGACGCCTATTCTTCCTGCAGGAACTCGCCGGGCCCCTGGAGCCGGAGATGAACTGACCGGGCATCCCACTACGGTGGGCGGAGGAGTCGGGGGGCGGTGTTCGCCCCCCGACGCGTTCGGGATCGGTGCCGGGGTGATTCGGGATCACTCCTGGACGTTCGGGAGATCGCCCGGGGCCTCGTCCTGGTCGCCTGAAGCCGCGCCGGGGTCGGGACTCACCAGGACGGGAGATCCTGGATCGTCCGTGGAGGTTGACGACGCAGGGGCCCGGAGCAGGGTTCCCCGGCTGATGCCTCCCTGGCAGCAGTCGAGAGGGGCGGCGCCGGGGGAGGCAGTCGGATCGTCCAACCCTTGCTCAGCGGGCGGCACCAGACACGCCTTGGTGTCCTCGTCGGCCATCAGAGGGCCGCACGATTCAGCAAGGGGAGGGGCTTCGGCGTCGCACGGCAGGGCACCCGAGCCGCTGCTGACGCTGCATGCGGGCTGGCCCGTGCCCTCGCCGAACAGGCGGTCGAGCCCTTCGGGATGGAGGTACGCATAGCCGGTCGAGAGGCCGAGGAACGTCACGGCGAAGAGGCTCGTGCCGCCGATCGGACGTCGGGGGTGAGTCAGCAATCCCATCGTATCATGCGCTCCGTTTGGGGACAGGAATCGCTTGAGAGGAGTCGAACGTAGATGCGCTGCCCGCAGATCGGACACGGCGTTGAAGGTCACGTATCCTCGCCGAAGTCGGGCAAGGTGCAGCCGATGGCCTCGGTTCGAGGCTCGCGAACCGGATCGCCGGACAGCACGGCGGAGATGGCGTCGAGCAGGTCCTCCGATCGCACGATCTGCCTGCGCCGGCCAAGGTCGTAGAACCGGTCGTTGATTCGTCCCAGATAGCGCACGACGCCCTGGTCGTCGAGCACCACGGCGGAAGGTACCGTTTCGACGCCCAGTTCCCGGGCGAGGCGGCCCGCGCCGAGGCGGCCGATCGGGAATTCCAAACCGTACTCCCTGGCGTGGGAGGCCACCTGGGCATCGGTCAGGTCGGCATCGACATAGAGGCCGACGAACCGCACGCGGTCGGAGTCGAACCGAGCGGCGAGCCGGTTCAGCGTCGGGCTGTACTGGTTCGAGTTCGGGCAGGGAGTCCACAGGAAGACGATCGCCAGCGCCCCGCCATCGGGAGCCTGCAGGGACAACGGCGATCCATCCAGCCCCAGGACCTCCGTCTCGAGACGTCGCGAATCTTGTGGATCAGTCGCGGCGGAAACCGGGATGCTGCAGGCCGCCAGCGTCACCCCCAGGGCGAAGGCGCCTCGGAGGAGGCGTCGATGCGGTGCCGGGTGTTCGGACATGAGATGGGGTCCCTCCATTTTCTTGAGGGTACTCCAGGACCGCGTTCGGAGTTTCGAGGCCCAGGGGGCCGGAGGGGAACGCTTCGTTCCCGCTTGTCAGTGCTCAGTCTATCGAGGTTCGCTCGAGGACGCTCGGCAATTTTCTCGGAGTCGGACC
Source organism: Tautonia sp. JC769 (assembly GCF_040717455.1). Taxonomy (NCBI): domain Bacteria; kingdom Pseudomonadati; phylum Planctomycetota; class Planctomycetia; order Isosphaerales; family Isosphaeraceae; genus Tautonia; species Tautonia sp. JC769. Next base: position 4 of record NZ_JBFEFH010000027.1, on the reverse strand, counting down.
GGGC
>NZ_JBFEFH010000026.1:0-105685 GCF_040717455.1 Tautonia sp. JC769 | reverse complement strand
TGACTGAGACGATGGCCCGAGAGGCAGAGTCGAAGGCCGCCAAACTTCGGGCCGGTCTGATCGACCCCCGAGCCGATGCGATCCGCGCCCACGAGGCCCGTCCGATCGCCGATCATCTTGACGCCTGGCATGCCCACCTGATCGCATCCAGCCACACACCGAAGCATGCCGGGATGAGTCTGGAGCGGGTTCAACGGGTGGCCGCCTTGATCGCAGGCGCCCCGATGGCCGAAGCCGCCCTGCCCCGGAAGACTTCCCGAGCCGATCGGGAACGGATCGCCGGACGCCTGGCCGATCGCCTGGCATCCTTCCGACTGCCCGACCTGACTCGGGACCGGACGCAATCCGCTCTGACCATGCTTCGGGATGCTGGCCTGTCGCTTCAGAGTGTGAACCATCATCGGGCCGCGCTTCGAGCATTCAGCCGTTGGGCCTGGAAGGATGGCCGGACGCGGGATGATGCCCTCGTGGCCCTGTCCGGGTACAACGCCCGAGAAGATCGCCGACACGATCGCCGGACGCTTTCGGTCGAAGAACTGACCCGGCTTGTCCGGGCCGCACACGAGGGACCGGCCTACCGGAAGATGAACGGCCCGGCCCGAGCCCTGTGCGATCGCCTGGCCGTTGCGACCGGCCTACGGTTCTCCGAGCTGGCCAGCAGCACGCCCCGATCCTTCGACCTGGATCCCGAGGCCCCTACGGTGACGGTGGCCGCCGTCTGCAAGAAGAACGGGGAACCCGCAACGCTGCCCCTGGCCGCCGACCTGACCGCCGACCTGGCCCCGTTCCTGGCCAGCATCGCCCCCGAGGCCCCGCCTTCCCGCTGCCCGATAAGGGGGCCGGGATGCTGCGGATCGACCTGGATGCCGCCGGGATCACATACCGGGACGCCTCGGGCCTCGTGTTCGACTTCCATGCCTTGCGTTGCCGGTGCGCCCCCCTGGCCGATCACGCCGGTGTCTCGCCCCGAGTCGTCAGACGATCATCGCTTCCGGTGGACGAGCGTCTTGCCGAATTGCTCCGCCGAGAAGGAGTCGGTCACCCCATAGAGGCTCTCGGCCGCGCCGATCATCAGGAAACCGGAGGGGTTGAGCGCCCGGTGGAACCCCTGGCAAAGCCGTCGACGGGTGTCGTCATCGAGATAGATCAGGAAGTTCCTGCAGAGGATCAGGTCGAACGTCCCCAGATTGGGCAGCGGCCGGGCGAGGTTGAGGCGGCGGAAGTCGATCATGCGGCGGAGCGGCTCGGAGACGATCCAGCTCTCGCCGTCGCGACGAAAGTGGCGGAGGCGACTGTCCTCGGAGATGCCGCGTCGGACCTCCTCGGTCGAGTAACGGCCTTCTCGGGCGATCGCCAGCGCCCTGGCGGAGATGTCGGTCGCGAGGATCGGGAAGTCGTCGAGGGACAGCTCCAGGCCGGGCCGGCTCGCGAGGAACTCCGAGACGGCCATCGCCACGCTGTAGGCCTCCTGGCCGGTCGCCACCGCGGCGCACCAGATGCGGCACCGCGCATGCGTCGGTCCCGGCCCGGCTCGGCGGTCGAGAAGGCGGCTCGCCAGCTCGGGGAGGATCGAGCGGCGAAGCGTCTCGAAGGGGTGGCCGTCGCGGTTGAACGAGGTTTCCTTGGTCGTGATCGCCTCGACGAGCTGCTCCCGCAGGTGAGTTGCGTCCGGCCCCGCAAGCCCCTGGACGAACGACTCGTAGGAGGGGATGCCGAGCCGCTTCAGCACCGGTTCGAGGCGCGTGACCACCAGATAGTGCTTGTCGTCGCCAACCACGAGGCCGCAGAGGTCGTGGACGACCTCCCGGATCGCGTCGAAGGTCTCCGGGGTCAGTTTCATGGAGGGGATCCGCCCTCCAGCAGGGTGGCAATCGCCGGGCCGATGGCCTCGAGCGGCAGGACCGCGTCGACCAGTTCGGCGGCGACCGCGGCGCCGGGCATCCCCCAGACGACGCTGGTCGCCTCGTCCTGGGCAATCACGTAACCGCCGCCTCGCCTGAGCGGCCCGAGCCCTCGGGCACCGTCGGAGCCCATCCCGGACAGGACAACGGCGATGACCGAGCGGGGATAGGCGGCGGCGGCGGAGCGGAAGAAGACGTCGACAGAAGGCCGGCAGCCGTTCTCGGGCGGCTGGTCATTCAGGGCGATGGTGACCCGGTCGTCCCTTCCTCGGAGGGTCATGTGCCGGCCCCCGGGGGCGATGTAGGCGGTCCGGGACACGACTGGCTCGCCATTGGTGGCCTCGACGACCCGGTACGAGCATTTCCGGCCGAGGCTGTCGGCGAAGTAACGCGTCATGCCCCGGGGAAGGTGCTGGACGATAAACACCGGGGCCGTCGTCCGAGCCGTCAACTCGGGAAGCAGTTGGGCAAGCGCCTCAGGCCCTCCCGTGGACGAGCCGATGGCAACCGCGCGAAACCGGCCGGGCTGGTCGGTCGGCACTGCTGGGGGGGGCTTTGGCACCGGGACGGCCGGGGGGGGCGACCGCCGGCGACGCTGGGCGAAGAGGTCGATCTTCTCGAAGAGCTGCTGCCGGAGGGCCTCGGCGTTCGCCCGGTCGTCCGGTCCGTCGGGCTTGCGGATGAAGTCGAAGGCCCCGCGCGAAAGCCCCTCGACGGTGACGGCCGCCCCGCGATCGGTCAGGGCGCTGACGAGCAGGACGCCCACGGTGGGAGTGCCGGGGCGGGCGGTGTTCAGCTTCCGGATCTCGCTGAGGGTGTCGAGGCCACCGAGGCCGGGCATGTTCAGGTCGAGGGTGACGAGGTCGGGGGGGGAGTCGCGGACGAAGTCGATCGCCTTCTCTCCGCTCCAGACCGAGCCCACCACCCGGACGCCCGGATGCCCCGCCAGCGCCTCCGCCATCGCCGATCGGAAGATGCGGGAGTCGTCGACGATGAGGATGCGCAGCGGCTCCGGAGTCATACGCCCGAGGCCCCTCCCGGGGCGACCTTGAACCGGCCGATCAGGCCCCGCAACTGCGTGCTGGTCCGGTCGAGCTGCTCGGCGGAGGTGTGGACGAGCGAGGCGGAATCGTTGGTCGATCGGGACGCCTCGCTGACGCCGTGGATGTCGGAGGAGATCCCGCTGGCGGCCTTGGCCGCCTCGGCGACGTTCCGAGAGACCTCGGTGGCCCCCCGGGCCGCCTCGGCCACGTTCCGGGCCATGTCGTCGGCGGCCTTGGCCACCTCGGCGATCGACCGCGCGATGTCGTTCACGCCCTTGCTCGCTTCCGAGACGTTCTGGGAGATCAGGGTCGCCGACCGTGTCTGCTTCTCCACCGACCCCGTGATTCTACCCGACGAGGCGTTGATCTCCTTGATAATCTCCGAAATGCCCTGGATGACCAGGACGGCACGCCTCGTGCCGTCCTGGACGCCTTCAATCTTGCGGGCGATGTCCTCGGCCGCCTTGGCGCTCTGGTTGGCCAGTTCCTTGATCTCGTGGGCGACGACGGCGAAGCCCCGCCCCGCCTCGCCGGCCGAGGTCGCCTCGATCGTGGCGTTCAGCGCGAGCAGGTTGGTCTGGAGGGCGATCATCTTGATCGCCTCGGTGACCTTGCTGATCTCGGAGCCGGAGCGGTTCAGGAGCTGGATCGTCTCGGTCGCCGAGTCGGCCATCCGGCTCGCCTCCTCGGCGATGCTCGACCCCTGTTGAACGTCCTTCAGGACGTCGGAAAAGGAGCTGGAGATCTCCCCCACCGCCTGGGAGACGAAATTGACGTTCGTCGAGGTCTGCTCCGCGGCCGACGAGATCGTGCCGACATTGATGCTCATCTGCTCGCTGGCCGAGCTGATCGAGGCCACGCTGGTGCTCATCTCCTCGGCGCCGGAGGCCATCGTGCCGATGTTCATGGTCAGTTGCTCCGAGGCGCCGGCGACGCTGGAGGCCTTCAACGACGCCTGCTCGCTCTGCGAGACGAGCTGATTCGAGACGCCGGAAAGTTCGCCCGCCGCCTCGGCCATCCCTTCGCAGACCCCCTGGATCTCGGCGACGATCGTGCTGAAGGCGTCCGCGAGGGAGTTAGTCGCCTCGGAGAGCTGGCCGACCTCGTCCCCCTGGTCCAGGGCGATCCGCCGCCGGAGGTCGCCGTCGGCCATCGCCCGGGTCAGGTCGCGGACCTCCAGGACCGGCCCGGTGACCGACCGCGTGACGAACCGGGCGACGCCCACCCCGATCACCAGGCCGGCCAGGGCGACGCCGAGGATCCACGCCAGCCCGACCCTGTAGGCGGCCGCGCTGCGGTCCCGGCCCGCCGTGGCCTCCCGGGCGAAGAGGTCGGCCAGTTCGTCGATCCGCCCCGAGCACCCATCCGCCGCGGCCTTCGCTTCGAGGAGCGACAGGGAGACCGACCGGTTGTTCGAGTCCGTCTCCGAGAGCTTGAGGATGCCAGCCTGAATGGACTCGAGCTCGGCCAGCGCGTTCGCCCCCTCCGGGGTCCCGGCCGCGTCTCCCCCGGCGGCCGCCTCCAGGCCCGCGAGGACCCGGGAGTGAAGGTCCGCGAGCCTGCTTGACTGGGTGGTCATCTCCTGCCTGTCGGAGGATTCGATGTGCCGGACGAGCGCGGGATGCATCTCCAGCAACGCGGCGAGGGCCTCGGCGAGCGACCGCAATCGCGAGAGGTCCTCGGGGCTCGGGGCCTGCACGGATGCCGCCTCGCCGATCTCCCTCCGCAGGAGCGAGGCGAGCAACTCCACCTGGCGCCGGTGATCCCCCGCGAGCAGGGCCCTCGCCTTGAGGTTCGTGTTCTGGACGGCGAGGTCCAGGGTTTCTTCGTTGATCATTCGGAAGGCGTCGATCGACTCGCCGAGCGCCTCGACCGCCGCCGACTGGGTGTCGCCCCCCGCGGCCGAGGTGAGGCCCCGGAGCCGGTCCAGCGCGGAGCGGATGTCTGTCAGGAGCGACTTCGATTCCTCCGCATACTGCCTCGACCCCTCGTCGTCCGGGGCGAGGATGGCGTTCTTCTGGGCGCGGATGCTCATGAACAGCGTGGACTCGAGGTCGGCCAGCGTCTGACGCTTCACGAGCGTCCCGTCCACGAGCTGCCGGACCTGTGCGTCGAGCGCCGTGAGTTGCGTCAGGGCGACGACCGCCAGCACGACGATCGACCCCATCAAGATCAGCGACAGGACGGTCATCTTCTGGGCGAGTCTGAGGTTCTTCACGGTGTTGCCCTGCGATTCGGTGGCGATTGTGGGGATAGTCAGGCCGGGCCGGCCAGGACCCGCTCAACAACGGGCAGGAAGCGGCGGGGGGCGAGGACGACGAGCAATTCGTCGGCCAACTGGCAGACGGAATCGATCAACTCGACGCGCCCCACCCCCGGGGCCGCGGCCCCGGGGCCCGTCCGGGAGAAGGAGGCGATGCGGCCCGGCTCGGCGGCCTGGATGTCGGCGATCTCGTCGACCATCACGCCGAAGGCGGGGCCGACCGTCGGCTTGAACAGCACCAGGCGGCTCTCGGCACCCACCGCCGAGGCGGGCAGGCCGAGGAGCCGTCGCAGGTCGAGCGCGAGGTAGATGTGGCCCCGGATGTTCACCAGGCCGAGCACCTCGTCGGGGGCATGGGCGATGCGAGTCGCGGTCGTCTCCGCCGTGACCTCCTTCACGTCGAGCAGGTCGACGCCGAAGAGGCGGCGGTCGAGGCGGAACGTACAAAACAGGCGAGACGATGCCATGGGGGCCCCCATCAGTTGCGGCCCTCCCGAGCGGCCAGCAGGGCACCGACCTTCCGGATCAGCCGGTCGTGGTCGAGCTTCACCTCGTATTCGTCGAAGCCGCACTCGCGGGCCCGGGCCTCATGGGCGGTCCCGCTCAGGGAGGTCAGGGCGAGCATGGGCGTCGGGACGCCCCGCCGGCGGGCCTCGCGGGCGAACTCCCAGCCGTCCATGACCGGCATCTCGATGTCCGAGACGATCAGGTCGAACGGCGGGCCGGCCGCGATCCGGTCCAGGCCCTCCAGGCCGTCGGTGGCCGTCTCGACCTCGTACCCTTCCTCCGACAGATAGCGTCGAACCACCTCGAGGAAAAACGGGGTGTCGTCGACCAGGAGCAGCCGAGGGGGGCGTCCCCCCTGCCCCGCACCGGCTGGGGGGAGGGGCGTCGGCTCGCCGAACAGCCGGCCCGACAGCCGGTGGAGATCCAGGAAGAGCGTCATCCGGCCTCGGACGATGGCCGAGCCGAGCAGTCCCCGCTCGTGTTCCGGGTGGGATTGCAGGCCGACCGAGAGCGACTCGGTGTCGACGATGCGGCTCGCGAGGATCGCCATCGGCTGGGCGACGTATTTCGGCAGGATCAGGGGCACCCTCCCGGCGACGGCCGTCGTCGGGTCGGGGGCAGAGACGTCCATCACCCGATCGAGCCGCAAAACACGCAGCGACACCCCATCCACGGCGACGTATTCGTGCTCGCCGACGCGCTCGACCCGGTCGAGGTCGACCATCTCGACGCGACGGATCTGGAGCAGCGGCAGCGCGAACTGCTCGTGCGGGCCGTGCTCGAACAGGAGCACGCGCTGCGGCTGTGCCGCCCCCGCCCGACCGCGATCGCCCGACGGCTCGGCGACCTCCTCCGCCGCCGACTCGAAGCTCGGCCGGGCGTGCTCGACGACCCCGGCCACGTCGATGATCGGCGCGACCCGGCCGTCCCCCATGATCGTCGCGCCGGAGAAGATGCCGATCGGCTTGATCGCCGGGTGCATCGGCTTGACGACGACCTCCTCCGTCCCCCGGACCTCGTCGACCACCAGCCCGAAACGTCGCGAGGCCGCCCTGAGGACGAGGATGTACGCGACCTGCTGCCCGGGATCTTCCGCCGGCTCGTCCCGGACCTCGGCCGCGGTGCCGGAAGGGCTCCGGCGGCGGAGGACCTCACCCAGCCGAACGATCGGCAAGAGCCGACCCCGGAGCCGGTAGACCTCGGTGTCGAACGCCCGCTCGATCCGGCCGGCCAGTCGGGGGAGCAGACAGACGGCCTCCTCCAGGTCCCGCTGCGGGATGGCGTACCGCTCCCCTCCCACGGTGACGATCAGGCAGGGGATAATCGCCAGCGTCAGCGGCAGCCGGAGGATCATCGCCGTGCCGGCTCCCGGCGTCGAGTCGATCGTCAGCGTCCCTTCCAGATGCTCGATGTTCGTCTTCACCACGTCCATGCCGACCCCTCGGCCGGACACGTCGGAGACGGCCCTGGCGGTCGAGAAGCCCGGGACCAGGATCAGCATGGACAGCTCGCGGTCGGACATGCGGTCGAGCTCGGCCTCGGTCTTCAGCCGCATGCCGAGCGCCTTCTCTCGGATCGCCTGCGGGTCGAGGCCTCGCCCGTCGTCCCGGATCTCGATCCGAATCCGGCCCTCCTCGTGCGCCGCCGACAGGGTGATGCGGCCGGCCGCGGACTTGCCCCCGGCGACCCGGTCGGCGGGGGCCTCGATCCCGTGATCGACACTGTTGCGGACCAGATGAGTCAGCGGGTCGGAGAGCTGTTCGAGGATCGTCTTGTCAAGCTCGACATCCCGACCGACGAGCCTCAGCTCCACCTGCTTCCCGAGCTGCCTGGCCAGGTCGCGGACCACCCTCGGGAATTTCCCGAAGAGGTTGCCGATCGGCTGCATCCGGGTGCGGAGCACCGTCTCCTGGAGCGCCGAGGTGACGCCGTCGAGCCGCTGCACGATGGGCCGGATCTGGTCGTCGTCCAGGTTGAAGACGAGGAGCGACTGATTGCGGATGAGGGTCAGCTCGCTGGTCAGCGTCATCAGGCGGTCGAGCAGTTCGACGTTGATTCGCAGCGATGCGGCCCGCTCGGGCTCTGCGGGTGGTGGGGCTGCCGAGGCGACCGGGGCGGGCAGTGTCCCCGACCCCGCGTCGGGCATGCCCACCTCGACCTCGGGAGGCGCGGACAGCACGGCGACTCCGGGGCCCTCCGCCGCGACGGGCAACGCGAGGAGCTTGCCCAGTTCACCCTCCGGGATCGAGGTCCGGAGCCTCCCCTTCAGCACGACCGGCCCCGGGGTGAGGCCGCCGTCCAGGTCGTCCTGGACGAAGTCGAGCCGGGCCTCCTCGACGCGCCCCGCTCGATCGAGGTCGGCGAGCAGCGGCACCAGGGTCCGGCCGCTGGAATCTAACCAGCTTCCCAGCTCGACGGACAGCGGGAAGACGGCATCCGCCACGACCTCCTCGGGCAGTCCGATCACGCGGAGGATCTCCCCCCGGGGTACCTCGGGTGACAGCCTGGCCCGGAAGCGAACCGGCCCTGCGGGGAGCCCTTCGGAAAGCTCGCCGCCCTCGATCGCGACCTCCGGGGTTACCACCTGGCCGAACTGCTCGAACGCCGCAAAGAAGCCGGCGAGGTGGCCGTCCCGGCTCCGGTCCACCCCGCGGAGATCGATGTCCCACCTCGCGGCGGACCCGGGCAACTTGCGGGCGACTCGTCCCAGGTCGTCGATCAGTTCCCCGAGATCCGCCGTACGCCCCCCTTCGAGGTCATCCACGAGGGCCGCCATCCGGTCTCGGGCCAGGAGCAAACGCTCGACGGCCGGAGCCGAGGGCGGTCCGTCCTGCTCCCGAAGCGCCTCCAGGAGCGTTTCGATCGCGTCGGCCAGGGTCCGGATCGCCGAGAATCCGAGGAAGCCGGCATCCCCCTTGATGGAGTGCACGATCCTCAGGCAGCGGTCGATTCGCTCCCGGGTCCCTGGTCCGGACCCCGAGCCCTCCAGCGACAGGAGGGTGTGCTCCAGGGCCGTCAGGTGCTCCCGAGCCTGGATCACGAATTCGTCCGAGGGGAGCTTCATCGATCACGCGCCCCGAGACGACGGGTGGACACCCAGGCCGTAGGCTGCGTCCATCCCCGTCACGCGGAGGACCACCTCCATCGCCTCCGACACCCCCACAAGTTGGAGTTTCGGGTGGCCGTGCCGGGCAACATGCCGGGGGATCGCGGCCAGCAGCACAAGCCCCTGAACATCCAGATCCTTCGTCCCCCGGAGGTCAATCCGCACGGCGTCGCACCCCCGGCCGGCCGCCGAGAGGAATCGTATCCGGATCTCCTCCGCCGCCCCTGCGTCGAGGAACTCCGGGAACGCGATCGTCTCGTCCGTCGAGGTCGTTGCAGGCTCGTCGGGGGGCGGTGTGATCGGGGCGGGAGCAGGGGCAGCGTCCGGCCTGGGAGATGCGCCTCCCGGCTGCCCCTGGCTGGAGAGGATGGCACCAATCTCGACGACGAGCGATTGCACAGCCTCTTCGAACCGAGTTGTCAGATCGTCCTCGGGGGACCTCGTCGCCTCCGAGATCTTCCCGAGCAGGTCCACGCCCCGGAGCAGCACATCGATGTCTGAGGGGGAAAGGGTCAGCGTCCCTTTCTGGACCGCGATGAAGCAATCTTCCATGACATGGGCCACGCGGACTGCCGCCTCCACTCGAACGACGCGAGCCGCCCCTTTGATCGAGTGGGCCGCCCGCATCATTTCGTCGACACGAGACGGATCGCCCGGCGACCGCTCCAGTTCCAGAAGCGCGGCCCCAAGCACTTCCAGGTGGGACTCCACCTCGGACCGGAAGAGGTCCTCCAGGGAGTAACCTTCAAGCCCTGTCTCGCCGCTCATTGGGGGGCCTCACGACCTATCAGGGGCGATCGCCTTGCGGTCGACAGACACGAGAATTGGTTTCAAACGCGACCTTGACTGAGCGACGGTCTCGAGCGATTGACGGCGAACGCGCTAGCCCGACGACCCCCATCCCGATGCGGTTCGCCTCGACTCCGAAGGAGACAAGGTCGAATCAAGACAGCACTCAGAACGAGGCCAAACCTCATGCGAGAAGTTTAGACAGCAATCGAGCGAGAAGCAATCACCAAATCTTCCAGGTCCTCCCAGATTTCCTAGTCTCTGCAGGTGGCAAAGAGGGCCTGGCATCGACCTGGCGTTTCTCCGATCGGCCCAGAGACATCGCTCGCGCGCACCTCCGACATCTCCGTCGACAGGGCAAGGTCGCTGCCGGTCGCCTCGGATGAGCCGGCGCCCCCTGAACCGGTTCCAGAGGTTCTTCATGATCGACGGAGCTGACCAGGGATCCCGAAACGTAACGGACGGGGGTTCAGAAAGTGTCCGGGCCGATCAATCGGTCGTGGCCTCGGTCGAAGATCGTTCCTCGGGACCGGGCGTCAGGGTGCGGGTAGTCGGGGTATGCGGTCGGTTGCGCACGGTCGTCCTGCTCGCGCACGATCCAGGCCCGGGGCCCCTCCTCCACCTCGTTCTCGACACCGAGCAGGTACCGGGTGAACCACCGGTTGACCTGCTCCGGGGGTGGCGGGCCACCGTGCCCCCCTTGATGGAAGTAGATCTGCGCCGGGACGCCCTTGTCCTTGATCGCCTGATAGATCCGAACGCTGTGCTCGGGCATCACGTTCCAGTCGTTGAAGGCGTGAGCCATCAGGGTTGCGGCCTTCAGCGGACCCAGACTGTTGAGGTCGTCGCGGCCGGCCCAGAAGTCATTGAAGTCGCCGGTCAGGCGGATCATCTGCCCGGCCATCTCGGTGTCTCGGACGGTGCAGTCCCAGTGGGGCCGACGCTCGGGGTTGCCGCTGCGGACGAAGTCGTAGAGCACGTCGATGTCCTCGCCGAAATACCCTCCCGGCGAGCGGACCAGGCCGTGGGACCGGTACTACGGGGTGTCTCGCGAACATGAGTCCTCCGGTCCTCTCGTCGGGTACTGGGAATCGTCGCGCTGTCGTTCCCGTCGGCCGGAAGCGAGGCCGAGCCTCTCGGGCCGACATCGCCAGAGTCGCTCAGGCCCTGATCCATCTCGAGTGCGACGATCGTGCTGTCAACCTGGGAGACTGACTCTCCGCCTGACCATCGGGCTCGCCCCTTGTGAAGGGGGAGTTCAACGTGGTCGGCGGATTCCATCTCCTCTCGATGGGCGGGGGTGCTTTTCGATCCGAAATCCTCGCGGTGAACGCCGGAGGAATCGCCCATTGAATGAGAGAGGGATTGAAGCCCCGGCCCTTGTCTGTTGCAAGGAACTTCGTGCCCATGCGCTGCCACGACCTCGGCCCTGCCCGCCGTTCCCGACGTTCCATGATCCCGGCTAACCCCTCGAACACGACCTCCGAAGTCATTGGTCAGCTTCGACCGCTCGTCTGCCTCTGCCCGGGTGGCCGTCGAGGCGCTCTCAACGCAGAGGTAAGTTGCCGATCAATGGCACTTGCTGGACCGACGGGGGCCCGGGCCGGGGCGCAGTCACTCAGAGGATGGCGTGGATCACCTCTCCCCGGCTGATCGGGTGCGGGCGTCCCATCGGGTCGAGGTATTCGGAATGCGGGGCGTATCCGAGGCAATGGAAGAGGGTGGCGGTCAGGTCCTCCGGACGCACCAGGCCGTCACGGGGGTAGGCCCCGATCCCATCAGACGAGCCATACACCAGGCCGCCTTGGATCCCTCCGCCGGCCAGTGCGACCGAGAAGACCGGGCCCCAGTGGCCCCTGCCCCCGTTGCCGTCGAGCCGGGGGCTGCGGCCGAACTCGGCCATGCAGACGACGAGCGTCTCCTCCAGCATCCCCCGGGCGTCCAGGTCCTCGATCAAGGCCGAGAAGGCCAGGTCCGTCGGCGGCGCGAGCACCTCCTTCAAGCGACTCGACTCGGCGACGTGGCTGTCCCAGCAGGGGTTCGCCGTCGGCTCGTCCGGCCCTCGATACCAGTTGACCTGCACCAGCCGGACCCCGGCCTCGACCAGCCTCCGGGCCAGCAGCACCCCCTGGCCGAAGGGCGTCTCCCCGTATCGCTCACGGACGGTCTCCGGCTCCCGATGCAGGTCGAAGGCGCGGCGGGCCCCGGAGGAGCGGAGCAAATCGAAGGCCCGTCGGGAGTGCTTGTCGAAGGCGTCGATGACGCCTGGGGCCTCGGCATCGAGGCGGCGCTCGATCCGGTCAAGCAGGCCGATCCGATCCCCGAGCCGGGCCGGGTCGAGGTCGGCGGGCAGGTCAATCTCCTGAACGTGGTAGCCCTCGGGCGTCAGCCGGCCGTTCAGGAGCCACGGGTCGGCCGCCCGGCCGAGGTACCCGGCATCCTGGCCCGGCCAGACGCTGCCGTCGGTGTTGAAGATCCGCATCGGCAGTGTGACCGACGGCGGCAAGGGGCCGGCCGACTCCCCAAGCTTCCCGAGCAAGGCACCGATCGTTGGGGCGTCGTTGGGCGGCCCCGGATTGGCGTTCTCGAAGTTCTGGGGCTGATGCGGCCGTCCCGTGAGCATATAATAGCCGCTGGACGAGTGGGCGTTGTCGCCGGTCGAGACGGCCCGCAGCAGGCAGAGCTTGTCGGCGACCTGCGCGGTGCGGGGCAGAAGCTCGGAGATCGAGAGGCCGGGGACCGCCGTGGCGATCGGGCCGAAATCCCCCCGGACCTCAGCGGGGGCGTCGGGCTTGGGGTCCCAGGTGGAGTGCTGCGGCGGGCCACCCATCAGGAACAACACGATGCAGGACTTCGCCTTGCCGAAGGCGTTGCCCGCCACCAGGGGGGCGGGGTCCGTGCCGCCGCCCGCTCGGGCGAAGTCCGGCAGCCCGAGGCCGCCCAGCAGGCCGAGGCCGCCGATGCGGAGGACCTCCCGGCGTCGGTAGCCGTCGCAGAGCCGGGGTCCGGGGCCGAGCAGTCGAATCATCCGGGCCTCGCTGTCCCTGGGCCTGGGGGAGACGAACCGTTGTTGAACAACCAGACTCTAGCAGTCGTGCCGGCGAGCGCCAAGGAATCTCAAGAGAGGGGCGGCCGAGCTTGCCAGGGCGTCGGGTCGGGGTCGGGAGGCTCGACCGACTCGGGGGCTGCCGACCCGATGCACGCCCCCGACGAGGGTGGCCGGGCCTCGTCGCCCGGCCTGGACCCGGGGTGTCCAGGCCCGTGGCCTTCCAGTCCGTCCGGCCTCTCCTTCGCAGGGATCAGCCGATTCGGCCACCGCGACCCTGACGCTCACCCTCGCGAATCGCGCCGCGATCGGCTCCGATGCCTGGCCGGCGAAGGTCAACAAGGCCGGCGACCGCCTTGAGTCCCTGATGGACGTCCGACGGCACCAGCTCGTCCTCGAAGCCCCACTTGAAGACCCGAGCGATGCGGCGGACACGACGATTGATCTCATTGCGGCAGTGGCCGGCCTCGATCATCGCCTGCCGGACCGTTTTCAAGCACTTCGGCCCGAACTCCCGCACGGGGGTCATCGCATACAAATCGCGCAGGGGCCGGATGGCCTGCCGCATGTTCTCGGCCTCCTTCGTCGGCCGGCCGTTCTTGCGGTCATACCCGTCGGCGAAACGGACATAGGCCAGGAGCAGCTCGGCGATCGAGAGGGAGGCCGCGGTGGACTGGGTGTCTTTCCCCGCGGCTTTGGCTTCGTCGGGCAGGTTCGCCAGCCAGGAGGCGATCAGGCGTCGGTACTTCTCGTGGCTCTGCGCAGAGCCGTAGGGGCCGAGGTAAGAGTCCTTGCCCTCGATGCGGACGACGGCGAGGTCCTTCGGCTTGTAATGACGGTACTTGGGGATGCGCCGTGATGGCAGGAACTCGGGCATGGTGCATGCCTCAAGGCCCCGGAAGTAGTACCGGTACTACTTCTTCGAGCCTTCCGGGCCGCACCACCGACCACCGGCGGGTAAGCACAACTTTCGGCGAAGTGGGTCAGAGAGAGTACACCCGGTAGGACTCGAACCTACAACCCTCAGTTCCGAAGGGCGAGGGGACGATTTTCCGTCCTCGTGAAGCCGTCGCAACGGGCGACGGGACAGGGCGTTGTGGCGATCGGTCGGTTGGGTCAGTCTTGATCGGTGGCGGCCGGGGCGCGGCCGGATCGGGGGGATTCCGTGGTTCAGGGGGTCTGCTCTGACCGCAGTTTCATCCAGGAGTGTATCGCGTTGGTGAACCGGGCATCGCGGTTCATTCGTGCCAACGCTGAATCGCCCCGGAGGGCGTCCTCCCGGCGATCCTCGAAGCAGACCGCGTCGAAAAAACACATGACGCCTTCCTGCTGGGCGCGGGTAAGCGAATAGGCGCGGCCCTCGATGAAGAGCACTAACTCCTCGGCGATGCCGACCGACTTAAGCGGACCCTCCCTCATGGAGAACGCATCGACTTCACGATAATTGAATGGGGTGCGGGCGTCGTGGAAGTATTTGGGGGGGATGTGCTCAAGGCGATAGATGGAATCATGCCCGGTGAACACCTCGATTTCGGAAGGAGACTGGAAAGGCCCGTCGGATCGGCTCACGAGCAGATAACTGGAAACCGGGGAAAGATTTCTCGGATCATCTCCGGTAGCCCATGCGACGAGGCCAAGGTGCACGTCTTCGGCGAACCCTGACTCCCATCCTGGACCGCTCGACGCCAACGGGGTCCCGAGTTCGAGCCAAAGGACGGTGAGGTTGCGATCCGCATCGTATTCGAGCGTCGGGACGTACGGGCAGAGTCTCGGATCAAGCTTCTCGAGTGCCTTGCTGGCGGGTACTACGACTGGCTCATCAGGGGCGATCTCAGCAACCGGGGGCCCTGCCCGTCTGGCCTCGAAGAGCGAGCGTGCCGGCCCCGTCCGGCCGAAGGCCAGCGCCAAACCCTCGGCCGTGAGCAGGCCCACTAAGGCCAGGCCGACGACGCAGAGAAGGGCGATCAGGGCCGGGTGCAACCGTCGCCTCGGGGGGGCGGGTCGGAAGGTCGTCTCGGCCTCGTCGTCATCCTCTTCGCGAAGGTCAATGTCGAGCATCGCGTTGCCCTCGGACACCTCTACGCGGAATCACAACCGAAACTTCTTGCCCCGGGCTACTGTTCAAGCTATCACTGAATTGAACTCAAGTCGTGCGTGCAACCGTGGAGACGGTGCGAGGTCTGTAGGCGATCTGCGACGACGCGGGGGCCGGTCGGTCGAGCGGCCCCCCGGCATCCGTGGCATCGCGTTTAGACCATCCTCCCGGACTGGCACCCACCCCCGGAAACGCTGCGATTCCGTACCCGTTTCCGTGGTGGCCGGCGTCGTCGCTCGTCCTAAGTCGTTTGCTGGCAAGTACACCCGGTAGGACTCGAACCTACAACCCTCAGTTCCGAAGACTGATGCTCTATCCAATTGAGCTACGGGTGCGTTGAGAAGGAGCGAGCGAGCGGAGTTGAGAAGAAGATGGCGGGCAGGGCGTCTCGATGGGATGGAATGAATCATTCCCGATCAAACCGCTCGGGAGGTCGAGAGATTATCTTACAGAGACGGCCAATGCAATGTCCAGATCGATTCTTGGGGCGAGCGGGCGGGGGGTGAGGCCGTCGAGGACGGCATGGGTCGGGGTCGGGGGACCTCCATCGGCATCATGCGGGTGGGGGGAGGGGGAGCGACGGGGGGAGGATGGCGGGTCGAGGGGCGGGATTGCGAACGAATTCGGAGATGAACGGGGCGGGGCGAGTCTCCGTGAATCGAACGCGGTTGCACTATTCATCGCCCGGGGCGGGGCGTACACTGGAACGTTGCTGAGTTCGGCGACCGTCCAGATCGGGGCCATCATCGAACGCTCTTGGAATGACCGCGAGCGAGCGGTGACGACTTGTCCTGTCACGGTTGCATGACACGCGACATGCCTCGGGGCCGATCGGTTGATCTGCAGCGCACCTTGTTCGACCTACCGCTCGCGGTTCATCATTCATGATCGACTTCTTCAGTCGCCTGTTCGAGACCTCCGGTTTCCCCGCGCGTTGGCATTGCGGAACGGGGTGGACTCCCGCCCTCGGATGGCTCCACATCGGGGCCGACCTGGCGATCTGGGCGGCTTATCTGGCGATCCCTTGCGTGCTGCTCTTTTTCGTCACGCGGCGCAAGGATATCCCGTTCCACAAGGTCTTCTATCTGTTCGGGTTCTTCATCCTGACGTGTGGGATTACGCACCTGATTGACGCCACCATGTTCTCGTGGCCGGCGTACCGCTTCCTCGGGGTCTCGAAGGCCGTCACCGCGACCGCCTCGTGGTTGACCGTGCTGGCCATGATCCCGATCGTCCCCCGGGCGCTCGAATTGCCCGGGGTGATGCGGCTGAACGAGCGGCTGACCGGGGAAATCGAGGAGCGGACCCACGCTCAGATGAAGCTGGCCGAACATGCCGAGGCGCTCGAGCAGGCCAACCGCAAGCTCGCCGAACTGACGGCCGAGGCCGAGTCGGCCAACCAGGCCAAGAGCGACTTCCTGGCCCACATGAGCCACGAGATCCGCACGCCCATGACGGCGATCCTCGGCTATTCCGAGGAGCTGCTCCGCGAGGTCCAGGCGGGGGACGAGCCGTCTCGCCTCGACGCGCTGCGGACCATCCGGGAGAACGGCGAGCACCTGCTCGACATCGTCAACGACGTGCTCGACCTGTCCCGGATCGAGGCCGGCCGCCTGGAGGTCGACCGCCGCCCGGTCGAGCTGCCGAGGGTCCTGGCCGAGGTCGAGTCGCTCATCGGGGTGCTCGCCCGTCGCAAGGGGCTGGCCTTGCAGGTCGGCTTCGAGGGCCGCATCCCCGTCCGCATCGAGACCGACGCCGTCCGGCTCAAGCAGGTCCTGGTCAACCTGGTCAGCAATGCCGTGAAGTACACGGATCAGGGCCGGGTGGCGCTGACGGTCCGCTTGACTTGCGGCGATCAGGCGGGCCAGGGGACGCGCCCCTCGCTCGAATTCGAGGTCTCCGACTCGGGCATCGGCATGACGCCGGATGAGATCGAACGGCTGTTCATCCCTTATGGCCGGCTCGACCGGCGCGACGACCCCCGGGGCAGCACCGGGCTGGGACTGACCATCAGCCGGCGACTCGTGGAGCTGCTCGGCGGGACGATCCGGGTCACCAGCGCCCCCGATGCCGGTACGACCGTCCGCGTGACCATCGATCCCGGCGACCTCGACGGGATCCCCAGGTTTTCAGAGGAGGTGGACGCCGGCGCTCCGATCGACCCCTCGCCCGATCCGGCCGCCGACCGGGCGGTGGACCTGCCCGAAGGGCTTCGCGTCTTGCTGGCCGAGGACACGGTGAGCAACCAGCGCCTCATCGGCCGCATCCTGGGCCAGGCGGGCGTCAGCCTCGACGTGGTCAACGACGGCATGGAAGCCGTGGACGCCGTCGAGCGGTCCGAGGCGCGGGGATTGAGCTACCATGTCATCCTCATGGATATGCTCATGCCCAATCTCGGCGGGCTCGACGCCGCCGCCCGGCTCCGGGCGATCGGCTGCCAGACCCCCATCGTCGCCCTGACGGCCAACGTCATGGACGGCGACCGCGAGCGCTATCTCCGGTCGGGCTGCGACGCCTACCTCGGCAAGCCGATCGATCGCCTGGAGCTGCTCGCCACGCTCTCGCGCTTCGGGCCGAATCAGGCGAAGGTCTCGGACGCGTTCCCGCCGTCGCGTCATCACTCCTGACGGGAGGGCCGGCGAACGTGCCCGGACGCAGGGGGAGCCCGGCGAACGTCGCTCCCCTCGTCGTCACCGATCGACCGACCCGCGCCTCTTCGGCGATCCCCATCCCCCGATTCCTCCCCCCTCCTTCCCCTTAACTCACTTCGATTCATGGATGCGAATGCTTTTCGGTCCGCGCTCTGGATGCTCGTCGGGGCGGTCTCGTTCGCGGTCATGGGGGCCCTGACCCATGCCCTCGGCCCCCGCTGCGACTGGCTCATCGTGGCCCTGACCCGGGCGGTGTTCATGTTCGGCTCGGCGTGGCTGCTGGCGGTCTCGGCCGGGGTCCGGCTGGCGGTCTTCCGGCCGCCGACGCTCTGGATCCGGAGCCTCGCGGGCAGCGTGAGCCTGATCTGCAACTTCTATGCGATGTCCGTCCTGCCGGTCGCCGATGCGCTGACCCTGACGACCATGTATCCGCTCTGGATCGTGGTCTTCTCGGCCTTCTGGCTGCGTCAGATGCCCTCGGCGCTGGAGGTCCTGGGCATGCTCGGCGGGCTGTTCGGCGTCGTCCTGATCCAGCGTCCCCATCTGGGCGGCAACGCGCTCGCCGTCGGGGTGGCGGTGGGCAGCTCGCTGACCACGGCGGTGGCCCTGGTCGGGCTGCACCGGCTCCGCAACGTCGACACCCGGGCGGTCGTCGCCCACTTCGCCGGGGTCGCCAGCCTGATCGCCGGGGCCTGGCTCCTCGTGCAGGCGTCGAACGGCACCGCCCACCGACTCCGACCCGACCTCGTGACGCTCGCGCTCCTGCTGGGGGTGGCCGTCTCGGGCACGCTCGGGCAGTTCTGCCTGACGAAGGCGTACGCCCTGGGCGTCCCGACCCGGGTCGCCGTCATCGGGCTCTCCCAGGTGGTCTTCGCGATGGCCTTCGACCTCTGGATCTGGGGACGCGTCCTGACGCCGATGACCCTGCTCGGCATGGCGTTCGTCCTCGGCCCGACGGCGCTGCTGACCACCCAGGCCCGGCGACGCCTGCGCGACGTGGCCCGGCCTCATCGATCGCCCCGCGCCCCGGCGGTCCCGGAGCCGGTCGCGACCGCCGCCTCCCCCCCCTCCCCTGCCCTGCCGGTCGCCGCCTCGTCGGCGGCCGATTGAGGGGGATCAATGCCATGCCGCCCGGGATGTCGAGACGCCCCGGAAACCGTCCGGGGCCGTCATCCCGGAGCGGCGCGTCCGTCGCGTCGCGAGGCGAGGCGATCTGGGTCAGAGATCGTTCCGGGGCCGGAACGGCAGCAAGATCAACCAGGAAATCACCAGGCAGGCCAGCAGATTGCCGCCATTGGTCCAGGGGTTGAACAGGGTCTTCGGCGTCGGGAGCTCATCCTCGTACCAGAACCGGTACAGGAGAAACGACGCGACGAACCAGAGCAGGATCGCCATGACGACCGTCAGCAACCACCAGATCTTCCGCAGATTCCCGCGCCCCATGTCGTCGTGGAGTTCGTTCATGGCAACGGGTGGCGGGTGTTCGCGTGAGAATGAAGGGATGAAATGATGCGATCGGGGATTTCTCGGGGTGGCGTGACGCCGGTCCCCGGCGCCCGCGCCCGCCGTCAGGTCAGGCCCGGGAACGGATCGCCGTGATAGATGAAGTGGGGGCGGCCCTGTTCGTCCCGCCAGGCGGCGGTGGCCGGTAGGCCGAGGGCCCGGTAGATGGTCGCGGCGAAGTTCTCGGGGCGCTGGGGATCGGAGACCGGTTCGCCCGCCACCCGGTCGGTCGCCCCCAGCATTCGCCCGCCCTGGATGCCGCCGCCGGCGAGCCAGACGCTCTGGGCACGCCCCCAGTGGTCGCGCCCCGGCAGGGCGTAATGCTTCTCCAGGTGAGAGATGCGAGGGGTCCGGCCGAATTCGCCGGCCATCACGACCAGGGTCGAGTCGAGCAGCCCCTCGGCCTGCAGGTCGTCGAGCAGGGCCGAGACGGCGCGATCGGTCGGGGGATAGAGCTTGTCCTTCAGGTGCGGGAAGGCGTTCCCGTGCGTGTCCCACGTCTCGTTGTTGCCGAGGTTCACCTGCACCAGGTCGACCCCCGAGGCGACCAGCCGCCGGGCCATCAACAGCGACCAGCCGAACAGGTTGTCGCCGTAGCGGTCGCGCTCCTCCTGGGGCGCGCCGGCCACGTCGATCGCCCGGCGGACCGAAGGGTCGGTCAGCATGGCCACGGCCGAGGACCGGTGGTCGTCGAAGGCCAGGGCCTCCGCCCCGTCCTCCAGCTCCCGACGCACGCCGTCCACGTGGCCGAGCAGGTCGAGGCGGTTACGCAATCGGCCGCCGTTCAGGCCCTCGGGGAGGTCGAGGCTCGGGGCCCGGAAGACCTTCTCGGGCTCGGGCCGACCCCGGTCCTGATGGTCGAAGCCGTACTGCGGATAGGCGCCGTAATAGGTGTTGTCGAACGGCGACGACTCGATGAACCAGGGGTCCCGCCGCACCCCCATCTGGCCGCCGAACTGGCCGGGGATCACCCGGCCCGAGTTGTGGATGAGCCGCTCGGGCAGGACGACCGCCGGGGGCAGGTTGCCTCGGGGCCCGGCCAGGGCGCCGGCCACCGAGGCGATCGACGGCCAGTCGGTCGCCTTCGGCCGGGTCGCGTCGAAGCCGGGCGGCAGCATCGACCGCCCGGAAAGCATGACCATGTGCCCCTGCGAGTGCTCGTTGTACGGGTGCGTCAGCGACCGGACGAGCGACCACAGGTGCGCCCGCTTCGCCAGTTCCGGCAGGTGCTCGCAGATCGAGAGGCCCGGCACGCTCGTGGCGATCGGCCGGAACTCGCCTCGGATCTCCTCCGGGGCCTCGGGCTTCATGTCGAAGCTGTCGAGCTGGCCCAGCCCGCCCGAGAGGAAGATGAAGATGACCGATCGCGCCGGCCGATCCCCTCGCGAGGCCGGGTCGATCGCATCGGCCGCCCGCAGGGCCCTCAGGTGCGACGAGCCGAGGCCGAGCAGGCCGATCGCCCCCGCCTGCAGCGCGAACCTCCGGGAGATCAACGGGTGCCGAAGCATGCCGGGACGCGATGCGTTGCGGGTCATGACGGTCCTCGCCATCCCTCCGGGAAGATCGATGCGCAGGCGAATGCCGGCATCGTGGCCGATTCGACGTGCCGTTATACCAAAGTTGAATCCCGGGTGAAACGGCGCATCGCCCCGGAAACGACCACGCAAGCGATCGCCCGCCGCACAATCGTCCTGAGACGACCCGGCGGCAGGCGCTCGCTTGCGTTGGAGCGATCGAGGGGGCGATAGGGCGGCAATCGGCGGGGCGAGTAAGCCGTTGCCGGTTCGCCCGGGGGTCAGGAGGTCGCGGCGCCGACGCGGCGGAGCTTCTTCTGGATCGGCAGCTCGCTGTCGTAGACCCGCTTGACCCCGTCTCCCATGGCCTTCTCGATGACCCGGATGTCGCGGACGAGCCGGTGGAAGCCCGACGGCTCGACCGAGGCGGCCTGGTCGCTACCCCACATGGCGCGATCGAGGGTGATGTGCCGCTCGACGACGCAGGCGCCCAGGCTCACGGCGGCCAGGGTCGTCTGCAGGCCGACCTCGTGGCCCGAATAGCCGATCGGGGCGTCGAACTTCGCCTGCAAGACCGGGATGACCCGCAGGTTCAGCTCCTCCGGCTTGCACGGGTAGGTGCTGGTCGCGTGCAGGATCACCACCTTCTCGGGGTCGCAGAGCGAGACGGCGTGCTCGATCTCTTCCATCGTCGACATGCCGGTCGAGAGGATGATCGGCTTGCCCGTGGCGACCGTGTGCTTGAACAGGCTGTCATCCGTCAGCGACGCCGACGCCATCTTGTAGCACGGCGGGTCGAACTGCTCGATGAAGTCGACCGACGGCTCGTCCCAGCACGAGGCGAACCAGGCGATCCCCTTGTCCTTGCAGTAGCGGTCGATCTCGGCGAACTCCTCCTTGCCGAACTCGACCCGGTAGCGGTAGTCCATGTACGTCATCTCGCCCCACGGCGTCTCGCGACGGATGTCGCGTTGCTCGGGGGGGACGCACAGCTCCGGCGTCCGCTTCTGGAACTTCACCGCGTCGCAGCCCGCCAGGGCCGCCGCGTCGATCAATTGCTTGGCGAGCTTCATGTCGCCGTTGTGGTTCAGGCCGATCTCGGCGATGACATACACCGGGTGCCCTTCGCCCACCGGCCGACCGCCGATCGAAACAACCTTAGGCATGAGTCTGATACGCTCCGTAATGTGAGGCAATGAGGTCCGCCAGCTCTCGGAGGGCCCCGCGACCCCCCGGTGATTCCAAGATGATCCGCGACGCCCGGAGCGCCTCGGGGTGGGCATCGGCCACGGCCACCGGACAGCCAACGGCCGTCAGGCACGACAGGTCGTTGACGTCGTTGCCGACATACAGCGTCCGCTCCAGTGCGAACCCCCGCTCGTCGAGCCACCGGCCCAAGGTCGTGATCTTATCTTCGATGCCCTGGATACATTCGATCTTCAGCTTCGTGCAGCGAGCCGAAACGATGGGGTGGGTTTCCTTCGAGATCACGACCATCGGCCAGCCGGCCTTGCGGAGGATCTCCAGCCCCATGCCGTCGCCGCGGCTGCAGACGACAGCCTCCTGCCCTTCCCCCAGCACGGTCACGCTGTTGTCGGTGAACACGCCGTCGAAGTCGAAGATCAGGGCATCGAGCTTCTCCGGCAAGAGTGCCCGCTTCTCCGCCCTCGACCTCGCCCGCAGCAGGACCTCGGCCACCTCCAGATCCACCGGGTCGTCGATCTCCCAGCGGCGTTCCGATGGCATCTCGTACAGCGCCGTCTTGCCGAAGAACCGATGCCTCGCCTCCCGGAATCCGGCGGCCTTCATCACATAGACGGCCCCCGATTCGAGGAACTGCGGCTCCCGATCCTGCCTCATCGGCCGGACGCGCTTGTCGTGGTTGATCCCGACCGCTTCGCCCGAGGTGTCCTGCTTCCACAGGAAGTAATGGAACGGCACGACGGCCACCGCCGAGTCGGCCCCCTCGCGCTCCAGGGCTGCGACGGTCCCGTCGATATCCTCGGCCGCGGTCAGGGGCGAGGTGCATTGCAGGAACGCCAGCAGATCCGGCTCGTAGCCGTCCCGCTCCCGCAGGACGTCGAGCGTGTGGAGCAAGGCCGCCTCGCTCGACGCCGAGTCTCCGGCCAACTCGGCAGGCCGGTCGACCACCTCGGCACCAAAGCGACGCGCTACGGTGGCAATCTCCGGATCGTCGGTTGAAACCACAACCCGATCAACCGCCTTCGCCGCCCGGGCCGCCTCGATCGTCCAACCGATCATCGGCTTGCCGCCGACGGGCAGGACGTTCTTCCTCGGGATTCCCTTGGACCCGCCTCGGGCGGGGATGACAGTCAGCACGCTAGGAGTCATTTATGATGTCGCGACCAGGTCTTGAGGAACGATTGAACGGTGCGGGATGATGCCTTCCCGGACCAGCAGGCTTTCGGGATTTGAGACATAAAGCGTACGGCCCGTACGACGATACAACTCCGCGATCCGGCTTAGAACCGGCTGCACCGGTGGCGCGAAGCCGTCGCCCACCCAGAGCGTGGTTCCGTGGCGGAGTTTCGTATCAGTCTGGAAGCGTTGATTATCTCGTTCCACGATGGCTTGATACGCCTCTTTTCCATAAAAATGCGAGCCATCGGTCAGATCGACGCCAACGAGCTGAACGGTCCGATAGTCCTTCAACCAGGCTAGATTGAGGGCCGCTGTCAGGGTCCCTCTGAAACAAAACAAGGGCTGATCGGTTGATTTAGCCCAGTAGTGCAGCAGTCGGCTCATCGAGAAAGGACTTTGCACCCCCATGGATCTCGATTCGAGGCGTTCCTTGACCCAAAGCAGGTTTTCTCTCCTCACCGCAGGTTTCCAGAAGCGCATCCGGAACTGAGGGGGACTGGCAACCCGAAAAAACGGGGTATGCTCGACCAACCGACACCTGCTCCGATCGCCTGGGAAGCGGTCGAACCAGGATTGAGTCAACCAGAGCCTGGTTCTGGTGAACGGTTCCCTGGCGAGAATCGCTGGAACGTCCGCGAGTACCTCCAGGCTGGTCTCATCCTCATCGAGCAGCAGGTAATGCGTCGGCACGATCCCGACCTGATCGAAGTGCCGCGCATAGGCATTCATCGCAATCGAGTCCGAGCCGGCGATGACGCCCCGCTCCTGCTCGGTCAAGCGTCCAAGACTTGGCCCATTACCCATTATGTAAAGCGTTTCGATCATGTTGATTTGAGCGAAATGGGATTCGAGGGGATGATTGAATTGAATGGGGACCAATGCAGACCGAAGGCATCAGCCATCGTCTTGAGATTGGTCTGGGTGATGCCCCAGAGCCTTGCAGTTGCCTCGTGAATTCGCCGTTCGGCTTCGTCGCGACACGCAAGAATGTCGCGTGCGGAATGCTCGATCCGATCGGTGAGATCGGGCGATTCAACCTCGATCCCCCAGTCCTCGGCCCCCACGTCGTTCAAAAACCAGCGGAGCTTGTCGTGCGAGATCAGCGAGAGGATCGGACGGCCGCAGCCGAAAGGAATCATCTGAGCATGTCCCCTCATGCCGATCGTCAAGGCCGGCAAGGCGTATGCCTCGAGAATCGATTGCATCGAGGCCCCCGAGAGCCGCACCAGTTCGTAAGGAACCTGATTCTGGTCCAGATAGGTGAGAAATTGTTCGTCTTTTGGCAAGTGCGAATAATACTTCAGCGGATACTGATGACTCAGCCTGCGGAGGGCTTCGGCAATCGAAGTGAGGATGGCGCCTTCCTTCTCGCCAAACCGCATTGATGACCGGTCAAAGGCACAATTGACCGCGATAAACTCTTCACCCTTGGGGATCGCCCGAAGCTGATCGGCATAAAGGCGTGTTAGTAGTGTCGTCATGCACGGTTGATAAATGACTTTGTGATGCAAGCGTTCCGGCAAGTAGCCTTTGATCGCCTCGATGCTCCCCGAATTCCGAAGTCCGAGGTATGCGGATTTCTCGGCCAGGCGGAGCAAGTGCTGCCGAAACACGGGTTCGAAATCGGGCTGGTTCCGAAAGCGATTGTAACCAACGGCGAATACGACGATCGGAACCTTAATCGCATTCAGGGAATCCACACTGCAATTCCATTGCCAACCACTGTTCGGATTAGCTCCCGTATCCTTGAGGAATAATCCCCCCCCCCCGATGATCAACCCCTTATTCCGATTGATGAAGCGGATGATCTCCGGCTTCGTCTCACGGTGAACGTGCAAGCCAGACCATTGAATCGGGCCGCAACGAACGCTCACGAGGTCGCGAAGCACCGTGGCAAGGAACGGGTCGCCCGCATTCGACTGACCGAAGTTCGCCGCATGGACGACCGGCGTTCCTTTCCCTTCATCTCGACGATCAAGAAGGCTTTCCAGCTCGACACTGCCCGAGAGCGTCCGCCCAAGCTTCGCCGAGATTTTCCGTCGGGCGGAAACCGGGTCGGTCAGGGTCGTTCGGCCGAAGTGAAAGATCGATCTGAGGTTCATGGACAGTCCGTTTCGAAGAAGCGCGTCAGGTTCCGGAACGAAAATCTTCGACTCTCAATGCTCACGCCTTCATGAATCCGAATGGGGGATTGATAGCCGTTGTTGTGCTCGCAAACATGACCAGCCTGCGGCCAATGTCGACCTCGAGACATCGTTCCCGCTCGGGGAATGTTCGGAACGTCGGGCTTGATGAGGGCGCTCGCACCGGTGAGAACCGAGCTCAGGTCACCGCCGGCAGATCGACCTCGGCTCGTTCCCAGTTGAGACGCGTTGCCACGAAAAAAGGGCGTTGTACCGAGTAACTCTTCAGGGAAAGGTCGAAAGATTCTTTGATCTCGAACTGAATGAAATCGTCCAGACGGTGAATCATCTGGGCCCCATTCGGCCGGCCGCAAGAGAAATTGATCGTGTACAGACCCGCTTTCAGGATGCCGGTGGGCAACTCGATCCGGACCTCGTAATCCCCGGGGGCTCGATGCTGGAGCAACTCAGGCTGCTCGTCGGTGTCGAAGCTGCCGAGAATCTTCGTGCCTCGGTAGGTGAGGCTGAAGCCCAGATTGACCCCCTGTAGCGACTCGCGAACCTTGTACCGGATCAGGAGAGTCGCCGGCTCGAACAGGTCGACCGAATCCGTGGGCTGCCCCGAGCCGTCGGCCACGCAGACTTCGTGAAATTGCATCGGGAGCGAGGGGTCGTCCGGGAGCCGCACGAGCCCGTGCTGGGCGATCTGTGCGAATTCCTGCTCGTAAAACTCGACGGCCTCCTCGATCGGGCCGGAGAAGCCGAGCTGGCCCTGACGCATCACGACCCCTCGGGTGCAGAGCGACCGCATCATCCCCATATTGTGGCTGACGAACAGCACCGTCCGGTTGTTGCTGGCGTCGTGGGCGAGCGACTCCATCTTCCCGAGACACTTGCGCTGGAATTCGTAATCGCCGACGGCCAGCACCTCGTCGATGATCAGGATCTCAGGCTCCAGGTGGGCCGCCACCGAGAACGCCAGCCGCACCTTCATGCCCGAGCTGTACCGCTTGATCGGCGTGTCGAGGAATTTCGAGATGCCCGAGAACTCGACGATCTCGTCGAATTTCCCGTCGATCTCGCGCTTCGTCATCCCCAGGATCGTGCCGTTCAGGTAGATGTTGTCACGGCCGGTCAGCTCCGGGTGGAATCCGGTGCCGACCTCCAGCAGCGACGACACCCGGCCGTTGACCACCACCCGGCCGGCGGTCGGCGCGGTCACCCGGGAGAGCACCTTCAGCAGGGTCGACTTCCCCGCGCCGTTGCGGCCGATCACGCCGAGCACCTCGCCCCGGGGCACCTCGAACGACACGTCGCGCAGCGCCCAGAGCAGGTCGTCCTCCTCCTCGGCCCCCGATCGCGACGTGTCCAGGCGCCAGAGCTTGCGGAAGTTCTTCAGCGGCCGTTTCATCGCATCGATCGAGGCCGAGAGCAGCGACTCGTGGCGCTCCTCGGCGACTCCGATCCGGTAGAGCTTGCTCAGCCCTTCGACACTGATGGCGGTGTTCGACATGGTGATGTTCGGGGGCACTCGGAGGATGCGGAGGGAATCGGAAGCGGACCGACGCGGTGGCCTGGCCTGCCCCGACCGATCGATCGATCGAGGCAATGCCTTGCAGTCGGAGCACACCAAGGCTAGGCCACGTCGGCGAACAGGCGTTCCGATCGTCGGAAGTAGAAGAGGCCGGTCACCAGCAGGGTCGTGGCAACCAGCGTGCCTTCGAGGATCAAGGGGAGGTGGTATTCGAACGGGGCGCCGAGTAGGCTGGCCCGGACGCCCGTGATGACCGCCAGCATCGGGTTCAGGCCGAAGATCGGCATGAGGCGCCCGGGGATCATCTCGGTCGTGTAGATCACCGGCGTGATGTACATCGCCAGTTGGATCACGAAGGTCAGGGCGTAGGCCACGTCCCGGTATTGCACCGCCATCGCCGCCAGCCAGAGGCTCATCCCCAGCACCGCGACGAACGCCAGCAAAATCATGGCCGGGACCACGACCGCCGCTTCCGGCCTCGGGGCGAAGTCGTACCCCGCGATCTTGTAGCCGATCATCAGCAGGCCCAGCAGCAGGCCCATGATCCCCAGGTCGACGAATTTCGAGAGGATCTGCGAGAGCGGCAGGATGATCCTCGGGAAGTAGATCTTCGAGACCATCGAGTTGTTCTGCACCAGACTGTTACTGGCCCCGGTCAACCCCGTCGAGAAGAAGAGCCAGGGGACGATCCCGCAGAACGCCACCAGCGAGTAGGGCAGGTTCCCCGGCAGCGAGATCTTCGCCACCCGGCTGAAGATGATCGTGTAAATGATCATCGTGACGACCGGCTGGAAGACCGCCCAGCCGATCCCCAGGACCGATTGCGCATAACGCGCCTTGATCCCTCGCCAGGTCATGAACACGAGTAGATCGCGCCGCTCCACCAGCTCGCGAAGGTCGACCAGTTGCCAACCCGACGGGGCCTCGATGACCAGAGAGTCGGACAGTGGGGTGGCCGAAGGCTTCGGCGATGCGACCGTCCCCGCCGAGGACGCCGAGTCTCCGGTCGTGGTTCCTGGATCCCTCTCCAATACTCAAACCGCGAAGCGGCCCCCTGTGGATAACTCGTTCGTGACGAATCCCGCGTCCCCGGCCCGGTCGAAGGCGTGGCTGACCGCGTGCGCCGGGGCGTTCGTCGGCATCGGGATTCGTTCGTCGCATCTCATCGGAACGCCATCTCAATCCGCGGATGGGATCCGAAGGGTTCGAGAGTGAACGATTTGATCTTGGAATGATGTTCGGGATTCGACCAGCAGTTGTGACACGTCTCTGAAAATTCCCCTGGCTGAATCACCGTATCGAGCGCCACCATTTTTTGTCAAATGAAAACCTGGTGAACGTGCATCCGCCGGGAATTTCAGGGGGTGTGGGGGGCTTCCCGCCCCGCACCGGGGGCAGCCTCCTGCGCGGCGACGAGTCCGGAAAGCAGGTCCGCCAGCCGATACCCGGCCAGCGCCGCTTGCCGACGCGCGACCGCCCGGGCGTCGGCCTCGTAACCGATCGGGATGTCGGGGAACTCGGCCAGCGTCGGGTCGAGGTTGCGGTACACCGACCGCAGCGCCAGCTCAACCCCTTCCTCCGACCATTGCCCCTGGTCCGACTCGGCCAGGCGAGCCGCGAACGACTCCCGAGGATGCTCCAGCCGCAAGGCGGCGGCCAGCGCCTCGACCGACTCGGCCGACGCATCGGACCCGAGCGCCCGGTCCCAGTAGCCGTGCAGGTTTCCCCGGTCAAATCTGATGTCGTTGCCCCCCCGATCGCCGTTCGGGGTCGCCGGGCAGAAGCGGGCCACCGTGTGCAGCGGCTGGTGCAGGTCGCCGACCAGGTGGAAAATCCAGCTCAGGGCGACCGCCCGATCCGAGTCCGGGGCCGAGCGGTCCCGGGCGATCGCCAGGTTCGTCTCCAGCGATTCGAGGATGTCGCCGTGCGGGTCGTCGTCCTCCAGGTCCCGCAACGGCGGCAAGACTTCAACCTCTCCGTCCCGATCGACCATGATCCGGAAGTTGATGAAGTGGGCCCGGCCGATGTCGTACCGCTTGAACGGGCCGGGCCGCTTCGCGTCGTCCGGGAAGACGGCCGCGTTCATGAAGCAGTTCAGCGCGGCATCGTCACCGTTCAGCGGATGCTGCGCCCAGAAGGTCGCATCCCGGGCGGCCGGATGCTGGTCGAGGAGTTCAACGATCGCCCGACGGGCCTCGGGCCTCAGTTCCTCGAACGCGATGGCCGCGATCACCCGGTGCCCGCAATCGTTCCAGAGGCTCGCCGCGGGCGCCCGATCGGCGGCGGCGGTCAGCAGCAGGGCAACGGCCAACCCGGTCGGCCAGGACAGGGATCGCATCGGCGGAGGACTCGGCGAAGGGGTGGGGTGGGCGGTACGCATCGTGGTGGGCAAACCAGAATACGCGATCACGCCCCCCTTTTCCCAGATCCGATCTCGTCTCCGTCCCCGATCACCCCGACTCCGCAGGAGTGGGCCGCTCGGCGTCCTTCGGCTTCCGGATGAGATAGAAGTCCTGGACCGGGTTGCCGCGCGCCGCCCGGGGGTGCCATTCCAGGATCTCCCAGCCCTCGGCCAGCCCGTAGGCCAGCGTCCGGGGGGGATGGAAGGCGGCGCAATCGTTGCTCCCCTCGCGGTCGGTGCCGACCTCGACCATCTCGCCCCGGTCGTACCGTTCGCGCAGCCCGGGCGGGAGCCCGTCTCGGTAGGCGTCGCCGTGCAGGGTGAGCACCAGGAGGCCGCCGGGCCGGATCACCCGCCGCATCTCGGCCATCCAGTGCCGCTGCCGGGCCGCTCCCATGTGCGTGAAGACCGACAGGGCGTAGGCCAGGCCGAACCGATCGTCGGGGGCCTCGACCCGCCCGTCGAGCGTATTGACGGCGAAGCGGCCGAACCGGAGATGCCGGCGGCACCAATCGATCATCGCCGGGTTGGCGTCGGTCCCGACGATCTCGACCCCGGCCGCCGCCAGGCCCGACCAGTGCCGCACCACCCGGCCGACCCCGCAGCCGAAGTCGAGCAACGCGCCGAGGTCCTCCATCGGCACCCCGTGGCGGGCGACGGCGTTTCGAATGTCCTCGGCCGCCCAGCGCCCTCCCCGGAGGAACCAGGTCGGATCGACGGAATTGCCGATGTCGTGCAGCAGGCGAGGGGGCGGCACGGGTAAGCCGGCGGCCCGCTCGGCCAGTCGAATCGGCATCCCCTGGACGTGGTGCCGGGTTCGTTCGGCAACGCGCCGGAGCCGTTGTCGGGCCCGATGGGCCAGGCCGATCCGATGCCCAGTTGCTCCGCCTTGCATCGCCGGTTTCCTCCTGGCGGCCGGTCGGTCCTCGGCAGGCACTTCCGTTTGACCTGCTTCGATCAATCCGTTCGAGGCCCGATCGCCCGAGCAGACGGCGCGAACGAGCTTCGAGAGACCGGGACAGCGTTCTCTACCCGGACGGACTCAAACGGTCAAGCTCGGCCCGAGAGGCCGAGCGAAACGCTTCCCCGGAAACGACACCGGAGACAATCCTCGTCGGCAATCGAGGATCGTCTCCGGCCGTTGTCAAGACACCAATCACTCGGTCGGGGCGATTCGATTGACGGCGCCCCGACCTGCTCCGAGACTCAGCGAGAGGACGGCACGCCCTGCTCGCCGAAGAGGACCATCGGGCGGCCCGAGGTGGGCAAGAGGTCCTGAGTGTTGTAAATCACCTGGGCGTCGAGAGCCCGGTCGATCAGATCGACGGTCTCCAGCAGGTGGGCCCTCGTGTAGGAGTCGGCCGAGCCGTTGGTGGCGTCGAGCACCTTCGTCGCCTTCTCCTTTAGCTCGCGGAGCTCCATCTGGGCGAGGTTCGAGATCGGCTTCTGGGCCGCCCCGGTCCCGCCGCTGGGCAGGGTCAGGTCGATCAGGCGGTCGAGATGCTCGCGCTGGAGGTTGCGGCGCAGGCTGGAGACCATCGGCTTGCGGTCGGTGAACGGCCCCTCGCCCGGCTCCTCCAGCTCGGTCCAGATCGCCTCGCCCACGGTCTCGAGCAGCTCGGGCAGGGTCAGGGCGTCCTGGTCGCTCGGGATCCGGAACTCATTGTCATAGACCCGCCGCAACGTGGTCGGGTTCATCAGCATCGTCAGGGCCGACGCCTGAATGCCGATGATCCGGTCGTGGATCGGCCAGGTCGGCTCGTCGTTCAGGGCCGAACGGTAGCCGTCGCCGTCGAGCCACTTGTCGACCGACATCCGCCGGAGCAACTCGGGGGTCAGGCCGAAGGCGTCGTCCTTGAAGGCGTTCTCGATGATGAACGCCAGGGCGGCGCGCTGCTGGGCCACGGGGACGACCTCGATCGGGTCGCGGTCGCCCGGGTCCCCCTTCTTGTCGCGGTTGACGTGCGCCCCGCCGACCCAGCCGGCGAGCATGTTCAGGGACGAGACCTGGAAGCCCAGGGTCATCTCGTAGCCGCGACGGGCCTTGGCCCAGCTGTCGCCGTCGTCGACGAACTTCTCCAGCAGCCGCTCGCGGTGATACCGGGCCAGCCGCATCTGGTTCTCGGCGTAGTCGAGCGGGTCCTTCGAGAAGTCGTAGCGCCGGGCCAACGGGTCGGGCCCGCCGGTGTCCTCGTCGGTCCCGTAGGCCAGCTCCGGCTCAGACACCCGGGAGAGGACCTTCTTCAGGTCCTTCTCGTCGGTCGTATAGCCGTATTCAATGGCCCACATGTCATACGGGCCGATGTCGATCATCGTCCAGTCGCCCTGGACCTCTCCCGATTCCATGTTGATGTTCACGGGATTATAGTCCATCACCGATCCGGTGAACGGCTTCTGGCCCTTCAGGGCGTTGCTGTTGATCTCCTTCAGGGTGTACAGGCCCGACGCCTTGAAGTTGTGCCGCAGGCCGAGCGTGTGGCCGACCTCGTGCGCCACCAGATCCGCCAGCAAGGGGCCGATGAACTCCTCGGGGATGCCGTCGAGCATCTCCTTCGGCTCCGGCTCGTCCTTGGGCTTCTCGCCGTCCTTCTCCTTGTCCTTGTCCCCTTCGGCCGGGGCGGCGTGATTGTGACCGTGGCCGTCGTCGAGCGTCGCCAGGTGCAGCCGGAGGGCGGCCACGTCCCGGGCGCGTCCCGAGGCGGCCAGGCAGAGGCCGTTGACCTGGCTCATCCGGCCGATCAGGCCGTCGAACTCGTTGTCCCCCATCAGGGTCGGGTCGACGTAGCCGGCCGGGTGCCCGCCGAGCGGCTGGGGGCCTCGCATGGCCCGCTGGGCGATCAAGAGGTCGCGGTCGGCCGGCGGGGCCATCCGGATGCGGGGGTCCCACTTCGGGTTGGCGTCGAGCCAGGCCATGGCCTCGGGGCTGAACCCCTCCATGGCCATCTTCGGCAGCTCCTGGTTGAAGTCGCGCCAGAAGGCCCGGATCCAGCCGTCGGTCAGGATGATGTCGGCGTCGAGGATCTGGCCGGTCAGGGGGTTGACCCGGCTCGGGCCGATCGCCGTGCCGACGTCGTTGTTCAGCCACCGGATGAAGTTGTACCGGACGTCCTCCGGGTCCTTCTCCATGTGGGCGCCCGAGGCGGCGTCCTGGTAGTAGACCTCGATCGCGTTGGAGAAGCCGACGTTCTCGAACGCCTTGTTCCAGTAGAGCACACCCTCGCGGACCCATCGGCGGTAGCGGATCGGCGTCGTGTGCTCGATGTAGAAGACGATCGGCTGCTTCGGCGGGCTGACCTTCAGGCTCGGGTCGGCCTTCTCCAGGTGCCAGCGGTTGACGTAGCGGACCCGGTTCTCCCCCTCGGCGAACTTGCCCAGGTCGGAGTAGGCCGTCGTGAAGTAGCCGACGCGCTCGTCGGCCTTCCGGACGCGGTATCCCGTGTTCTCGGGGATGAGGCTGATCGAGTAGTGCAGGGTCCGGAGCTGCCCGTCCTCCATCGGCACCTCGAAGGCCAGCTCGACGTTCTGCTCGAACGCCTTGGCCGTCTTGATCGCCGCCAGCCTCGGGTTGCTGATCCGGACGCTGTTGCCGAAGAACTTCGCCGCCTGGCCGACGAGCAGCTCGTCCAGGTCGATCACCGGGCCGCCCTGCGGGACGATCGTCAAAATCGGGATGTCGAGCAGGACCCGGTCGGTGAAGAGCCGCTGGACCGACGCCTTCGACTCGTTGTCGCCCGTCGATCGCACCTCGACGTTCGGCTGGATCAAAGCCAGGCGCTTGTCGTACGGCTTCCAGTAGACGTACATGTCGCCCGCCTGCAGGCCGGCGAACCGCTCGCCGCTGGCCACGGTCAGGGCGATGTAGTGCTTCTGCCTCATGTACTCGCGGGGCAGCTCGGCCAGCATCTGGCCGTCGCGCTTGCGGACCCAGATGTTGAAGAAGCTCGGCTTGCCGTCGAGCATCGAGACGACCTTCTCGTACCCCTCGATCACCTTGTCGAGCGGCGGGAAGTCGTCGGGCTTGGCCTGGTTGCCGTTCGCCCCTCCCGAGGCCAGCCGGGCCATGATCTCCGGGGGCAGGCCGGTCGGGATCGGGCCGGACGGGAACTCGGAGGGGGACTCCTCCTGCTGGCCGATCGCCTGCGAGGCCAGCCCGCCGCTCAGCAGGGCAAGGCCAAGCATCGGAGCCAGCCAGCGGGACCCGAAACTCGGGAAGCGCATCATCATGGCGTCTCTCTACGGGGGTCAATCAACGTGGAGGAAGGCTCGAAGCGTTCTCGGACGACGGACGAGGACCCGATTCCCGGACCACCTGGGGAGAGGAGGCAAGCGGTCGGTCGGCGATCACCGCGGGAACGAGTTGGGCGGGCGGCTCGTGTCGAGTCTCGTATCTCTCTACGAAGCGGCAAGCGATCCGGATCGGTACCGATTCTCCAGATCATTCATGCCCTTCAATCCTGACGAATTCCCCCGCACGCAACAAGTCCCACGCCGAACGAAATCGGGGAAGATGCGGCCGAGCTGGGCGATTGCGCCGATTGTGACGAGACGGTCGCCCTGCGCGATCCTTCTCCTCGCGCCGCCTCCTGCGGGGCATTGTCCGGGCGCAGGGCCGGCATCTCTTCCTCCGCAGTCCCCCCCGCCCCCCGAGTCCCCGGTCCCTCGCGGTTCGGCCAGTCCCTTTTTCGGGACGCGGCAGGATTTCAAGTGTCTCTTGATGCCGGTTCTGCTAACGAAAGTGAGGCAGGGGGCGGATCAGGGCGCCCGCCGAGTCGGGCAGGCCCCGCCGCCTCCCCTGCCCCTCCATTTTTTTTTGAGGAGCCCCTGCGATGGTTCGAGGCAACGCGGCGATCTCGGCCCTTTTCATCGTCCTGGCGACGGCTTCAGCCGGGCAGGCCGAGACACTCTTCTACGCCATCCTGTCGCACGATCAGGAGACGAGCCAGGGAGACTTCCTGACCGACACCGACGATCCGCGACCGGAATCCTTCGGCAACGCCAGCCTGGTCCTGAACGCGGACATGACCGCCCTGTCCTTCTCCGTCACGGTCTTCAACATCGACTTCACCGGGTCGCAAACCGCCGACACCAACGACGACCTCGTCGCGGCCCATATCCACAGCCCCGCGGGCCCGGGGGTCAACGCCCCCGTCGTCTTCGGGTTCTTCGGCTCCCCCTTCAACGACGACAACCCCAACGATGTCGTCGTCACCCCGTTCGCGAGCGGGGTCGGGGGGGTGATCAGCAGCAAGTGGGACCTCACCGAAGGGCGCAACACCACCCTCGCGGCCCAGATCCCGAACCTCCTGGCGGGCCAGACCTACCTGAACTTCCACACCAGGCAGTTCCCCGCCGGCGAGATCCGGGGCCAGATCCTCATGATCCCCGAGCCCTCCACCCTCGCCCTCTGCGGCATCGGCGCCGTCGCGACCATCGGCCTCGTGCGTCGGAGCAGGCGGAAGATCATGTCGAGGGTCTCATAGCCGACGAAGCTCAGCGGACCGGCCCGCCGAGACGAGCCTCGATGTGACCCGTGAGCGCCGCGGCGGGCCGGGTTTGCTGCGGCACGAGGAGCGGTTACGCAGTGTCCCCCGGCTGGTCCGTCGACTGGTGCCACGGGCGATGCGGGCAACCGGCACACACGGCCTGGAACCCGGCCACGGAGCCGAACCGGGAGCCGGCTGCCCACCTGCGCAACCACTCGGCCGTGTCGGATGGCCCGCCATGCCCGGCCATACTGCACTCCCAGCACAAACCACTCTCGATGACGCGGTCGAACGCCGGGCAGTGCCAGCGGTCGGAGGCGTCCTGCTCAGGCAACTGCGGCGACGTCGCCATGACCGCGAGCCTCCAACGCCGCCGAACGACGGAATACGTCTGGGGAAACCCCCGTCGACCGATCGAGGGCGGCCGGCCCTCGTCGTTCTGGGCGAGGGCCGGCCGGCCGATCACTCGGGCCAATCAGCGCTCGATCGGCTTCAGGATGACGTTGCGGTAGAAGACCTCGGCCCCTTCGGACTGCAAGGCGATCCGGCCGGCGGTCACGCTGGCGCCGGTGCCGTCGTTGACGACCGTGCCGTTGACGATGTTGGTGATCCGGTCGCCGTCGCAGATGACCTCGATCGTGTTCCACTCGCCGTTGGGCTTCTCGGCGTCGGGCGACTTGATGAACCGGCCGCCGGTCTTGGTCTCGCCGTCGACGGTCAGGGTCGTGTTGCCGACCATGAAGAAGTCGCCGCAGTCCCCCTCCTGGATCTGGCACTCGATCGAGGTCGTCCAGATCTTGTCCGGCCCGACGCAGTGCATCAGGATCCCCGAGTCCCGGATCACGTCGGCCCGCGGGGCCCACTTCTTCTCGCCCCACTTGAATTCGAGGACCAGGTGGTAATTCTTGTATGCCTCCCTGGTCGTCAGGCAGGCGAAGCGCTCGCCGGTGACGTCGAGCAGGCCGTCCTCGACCGTGAAGATCCCCTCGGCCTTCGACTCGGGGCTGTAAGGCTCGGTCCGGGGGTCGACGTGGATGGCCCAGTTGTCGAGCGAGTCGTCCTGCAGCAGGACGATCTGCTCGCCGCCCTCGGTCACGTCGATCGCCTCGTCGTCGTCGGCCAGGGCCGGCATGCCGAGGCCGATCGCCAGCAGGGCGCTCGCCGCCAGGCGTCCGGGGAGATTCATCAGGGAGTTCATCGCGTCGTGGTCTCCTGGGGAAGATCGGGCATCGGCCGCATCTGGGGAATCGCTGGGAATCGGGGGGCCGAGGCCGACCGGCATCGTAGCACCCCCCGGGGGGCTCCACAACGATCCCGCCTCCCGGCCGATCGAAGGCCCGCGCCCGGGCCTCGGGCCGGCGATCAGCGGCGCAGGCGTTCCCGGATCCGGCGGGTGATGGCGTCGAGCGTCGATCGGCCGTCCTGCCGGGCGTTGATGGTCACCCGGCCGACGTGCACCTGGGGCTGGTCGATCGAGCCGGTGATCTTCAGGTCGAGCAGGTCCTCGGGCGAGAGCCCGGCGTCGGCGAGCAGGGCCAGCATGTCCGGGCCGATCTTCCCGGCCAGGGGCGAGGTGTCGAGCTGATAATGGATCCGGCCGTCGAAGGCCGACCCGCCGGCCAGGACGATCGGCGTGCCCCCCAGGTTGAGCTGGATCTTCCGGCTCAGGATGCGGCGGTCGTCGATCGAGAACTCGCTCCGGAGCGAGCCGACCTTGCCGTACTGGGTCACCGGCATGATCCGGGCCAGGTCGATCAGCAGCGACGAGCCTTCCAGGCGGATCGGGTCGATCTGGACCATCCCCCGGCCGCTCAGGGAGTCGCGGATCTCCCCGCCGGTGCTCCCCTGCCCCTTCAGTTCGAGGTCGAGGTCGAGCTTGCCGTCGAGTTGCTCCGAGGTCCCGGCCAGGTACGGGACCAGGTACGTCAGCAGCCCCAGGTTCGAGCCGACCTGCACCCCCCGGGCCTCCAGGTGCCCCATGAAGGCCGGGGCCGGCCCGCGCTCGATCTCGGCGGCCAGGGCGAAGGTCCCGCCGTTGAGCGTCCCGCGCAGGTCGTCGATCTCGACGACCGAGGGCCACCAGGTCCCCGAGCATTTCAGGTCGTCGATCGCCACCGTCGTGGCCACCTGGGCGTCGACGTAGACGATCCGCCCCCGGGCGAGCCGGAAGGAAATCGGCCCCCGCGTCTGGGAACCGCCCGCCGGGTCGTCGATGACCGAAAGCTCGGGAGGCTCGGCGTTCTGGAGGAAGAGCCAGGGGGGGAACTGCCCGTCCCGGTCGCGGGCCAGGCGGAGCGAGAGGTCGCCCACGTCGACTCGGCTCGGTTCTCCCCGGCCGACCAGCAAGGCCCCGAGGCTCAGATCCACCCGGACCGAGCCGGCCTCGACCCAGGGGGCGGTCCGCTCGTCGGCCGACTGGCCCGGCTCCAGGATCGCCAGGCCGCTCAGGTGGATCCCGCCGAGCGGGCCGAACCGGACATGCTCCAGCCGGGCCGGGCAGCCGGTGATGCGCTCGACCCGATCCTCGATGGCGCGTCGGGCCCAGTCGGTCGGCACGAACGTCAGCACGGCCGTCCAGAACAGCGGCGGGGCCACCACCAGGGCGATCAGCCAACGTCGGCCGAGGAGCCGGCGTCTCGGACCTCGCATGGCGAGCCTCCGTAGGCCCGAAGGGGACGCGGAGCCTCTCCGCCCGCCAACGAGAGCGGCGCGGGTCGTCGCCCCGGAATGTCGCGGGGACCATACCCCAAGCCGTCGGAGCCGGCAAGCGGAACTTCGAGGGCGGTCGGTTGCATCGGCCCGGCGCCCCGGCTAGCCTCGGCGATGCGACCGATCGGCCCCGGCGGGCGGTGATCGACCCTCGGCCATCGAGCCGGTCACCCCTCACGAGTCGGCCGAGACGTTCCTGATTCCAAGGCTCGGTGCACGTTCCCCGGAGGATTCCCCGATGAATGGCCCGCTCCGCGTACTGGCCGTGCTGATCTTGCTGGCCCCGGCGACGATCGAGGCCGGCGAATTGCCCAGGGTTCCCGGCGTCCCGCTCCAGCCGCTCGCGGCCCAGGCGCGCCGCGTGGCCGACGCCCTGGAGGTGATCGGCCGGCCGCTCGGCCGGGAGGAACGGGCCCGGCTGGAACGGGCGTTCGTCATGGGGGATGAATCGGAAGGCTCCGATGCAATCCAGGAGATCCTCGACCCCTACTGCCTCGTCGGCGTCTCGATCAACCCCGAGAGCCGGGTGAAGGCCCAGCAGGGCCCGGCCGAGCCGAGCTTGACGCAGCAAGGCTGGCGGGCCTTTTTGGTCAAGGTCCACAACGAGGCGGGCGTGACCGCCCCGCTCCGCGTCGTCAGCCCGAACGCGGCGCCGATCTACACCCGGTCGACCGCCTCCCCGTCGCCCGACCAGACGATCCCGCCCGAGTCGATCCCCGACCGCTGGACCGAGATCGCCATGTTCGACGACCGGCCGATGAACCCGACCCTCTCGGGCCTGGCCCTCGAATACCGGATCATCCAGATCTACAGCCGGGACGCCGGCCCCCGCGAGGCGAAGCTGACCTTCGACGTCGGCCAGGGGACCCAGGACCTCGGCTTCCGCTCCGACGTCGATGTCCTGTTCCAGTGTGAGCCGGGCGTGGTCGTCTCGCTCGACATCCGGGACGAGGACGACACGCCGGTGATGGCCTCGCTGTTGATCCGGGATGCGAGAGGACGTGTTTATCCGTCTCCTGGCCGTCGGCTGGCGCCGGACTTCTTCTTCCACCCGCAGATCTACCGGGCCTCGGGCGAGTCGGTCATCCTGCCGCCGGGGACGTTCGACGTCGAGTACACCCGGGGGCCGGAGTATCGGGTCAAGTCGCGCCAGATCAATGTCGAGGAAGGGGCCGGCACGCAGACCGAGTCGTTCCGGCTGGAACGCTGGGCGAACCTGGCCGAGAAGGGCTGGTTCTCGGGCGACCACCACGTCCACGCGGCCGGGTGTGCCCACTATGAAAGCCCGACGGAAGGGGTTGAGCCGGAACATATGATGCGGCATATCCTGGGTGAAGACCTGACGGTCGGCTGCGTCCTGAGCTGGGGCCCCTGCTGGTACTACCAGAAGGAGTTCTTCGAGGGGGACATCCACCCGCTCTCGACCGACGATTATTTGATGCGATACGACGTGGAGGTCTCCGGCTTCCCCTCGTCGCACGCCGGGCACCTCTGCCTGCTCCGATTGACCGAGGACGACTACCCGGGCACGACCCTGATCGAGGAATGGCCGAGCTGGACCCTGCCCGTGTTGCAGTGGGGCAGGGAGCAAGGCGGGGTCGTCGGCTACTCGCATTCGGGCTGGGGCCTGCAGACCGAGTCGATGGAGTTGCCGAATTACGAGATCCCGCCGTTCGACGGGATCGGCGCCAATGAATACATCGTGACCGTGACCCAGGACGCGGTGGACTTCATCTCCAGCGTGGATACGCCGGCCCCGTGGGAGTTGAACATCTGGTACCACACCCTGAACTGCGGCTACCGGGCGGTGATCAGCGGCGAGACCGATTTCCCCTGCATCTACGGCGAGCGGGTCGGCCTGGGCCGGTCGTACGTCAAGATCGACGGCGCGCTGGACTTCGATCGGTGGGTCCGGGGGATCAAGGACGGCCGCTCGTACGTCTCCGACGGCCGGAGCCACCTGGCCGATTTCAAGGTCGAGGACGTGGCCGTGGGCGAAAACGGCAGCGAGCTGAGGATCGACGAGGCGAGGCAGGTCCGCGTCTCCGCCTCGGTGGCCGCCCTCTTGGAACCGGAGCCGACGGAGCGGACCGAGGCGATCCGCAACCGGCCGTTGAGCCAGCAGCCGTACTGGGATGTCGAGCGGACGAGGATCGACGACTCGCGACGGGTGCCGGTGGAGGTGGTCGTCAACGGCGAGCCGGTCGCCCGGCAGGAGATCGAGGCCGACGGCTCGTTCCGGGACCTGACGTTCGACGTGCCGATCGAGCGATCGAGCTGGGTGGCCCTGCGTATCTACCCCAGTTCGCACACGAACCCGATCTTCGTCCTGGTCGACGACGAGCCGGTCCGGGCCTCGAAGCGGTCGGCCGAGTGGTGCCTCAAGAGCGTCGATCAGTGCTGGTCGCAGAAGGTCAAGGGGATCCGGCCCGAGGATCGGGAGGCGGCCGAGGCCGCCTACGAGGCGGCCCGGGAGGCGTACCGCTCGATCCTCGCCGAGAGCGAGGCCGAGTGATTGTGCTGAGTCCGAGTTGTCAAAGAGCAAGGTGATGAAGGAGCGATGATGAAGTCATCGGGTCGTCCGTCGCTGCTGGTCCTGATCGGCCCCGGCCTCCTGGTCGCGGCCACCGGGGTGGGGGCGGGCGACCTGTTGACGGCGAGCTACGCCGGCTCGAAGGCGGGCATGGCGTTGGTGTGGGCGGTGGTGATCGGCTGCGTCTTCAAGTGGGCGTTGACCGAGGGGCTGGCCCGGTGGCAGATGGCCACGGGGACGACCCTGCTCGAAGGCTGGACCTCGCGGCTGGGGGGCTGGATTCGCTGGGTGTTTCTGGCGTACTTGCTGCTCTGGTCGCTCATCACCGGAGGGTCGCTGGGCAAGGCGTGCGGCGTGGCGGGGGACGGCCTGTTTCCGCTGGGTGACCGGGGCACCTCGCAGGCGATCTGGACGGTGGTGCATGCCTTGGGCGGCCTGGTCCTGGTCTGGTTCGGGGGGTTCAGGACGTTCGAGCGGATCATGGCGGTGCTGGTCGCGTCGATGTTCGTGTGCGTGATCCTGGCGGCGGCGCTCCTGGGTCCGGACTTCGAGGCGATCGGTCGGGGCCTGACGCGGCCGACGATCCGATCGGGGGATCTGCCCTACGCGGTCGGCCTGCTGGGCGGGGTGGGCGGGACGGTGACCTTGCTCTCGTACGGGTACTGGATCCGGGAGTCGAACCGATCGGGCCTGGAGGGGGCGAGGCTCTGCCGGATCGACCTGGGGATTGCCTACGCGGCGACGGGGCTGTTCGGGATCGCGATGCTGGTGATCAGCTCCCGGATCGCGGTCGATCGCCAGGGGGCCGAGGTGGCGTTGCTGCTGGCCGATCAGCTCCGGGAGGCGGCCGGGCCGGTGGCGCGTTGGGTCTTCCTGGTCGGGTTCTGGGGGGCGGTCTTCTCGAGCCTGCTGGGGGTCTGGCAGAGTGCCCCTTACCTGTTCGCCGACTTCCGGCAGCTCAGCAAGGGGGACGCCGACGCCATCGTCGACGTGGACCTCGACCGGACGCGGGCCTATCGAGGGTATTTGATCGCCATTGCATTAGTTCCACTGGTGTTGATTAATCTTTCCGTCAGGCATGTGCAACTGGCCCATGCGGTGCTGGGGGCGTTGTTCATGCCGTTGCTGGCGGTGACGCTGTTGATCCTGAACAACCGGGAGGACTGGGTGGGCCGGGGCTTCCGGAACCGTTGGGGGTCGAACCTGCTCTTGATCCTCACGCTGGTGACGTTCGCCGGGATCGGCATTTCCGACCTGGTCGGCCGGCTGACCGGCCTGCTGGGAGGGGGCGGGATCGGCCCGTCGTGATCCGACGTGCTGCCCCGCCCTGCCCTGCTGGTGAACCGATCAGAAGATGCCATGCAGGGGGCCCCCGGGGGCGCCGAGGGAGTCGACCAGGCGCTCGGCGTCGGGGTCGTCCTCCAGGGGCGGGGCGTGGTGGGGCTTGATCCGGGCGTCGATGACGAGCGAGCCGCGGCAGCCCCAGTGCTTCTGGAAGGTGGAGGAGCCGATGCCGTGGATGTCGGCCGCGGGGTTCGAGCGGGTGAAGGTGACCCAGAGGAAGTTCTTGAGCGAGTGCGCGGCGAAGTCGCTGTCATCGACCAGGACGACGAGCGGGAAGGCGTTGAGGGGGTCGCCCGGCTGGAACGACCAGCAGAAGGCGGCCTGGCTCTGGTCCTCGCCGCGGTGGTCGGGGGCATACGGGGGGCCTTGCACGGCCAGCACACCGGGCAGGCAGACGCGGGGGTTGGAGAAGCCGTCGGGGAGGTTCAGATCCAGATCGGTCGGGATCTCGGTGGGCAGGTCGCGGCGCTTGCGGCCGGCGGCGGCGATGACGACCTTCGAGCCCTGGTTGAGGCCGTGGCCGGAGTAGTCGAGGGTGTCCATCGTCGTCTTCGTCTGGAAGTGGAGGTCGGTCTCCCAGTCGACCCGCTCCAGGAGGTGGCGGAGGAAGCGGGGGATGTCGTGCAGGTCGAGCGCCGGGTCGTCCTGCTCGGCGACGATGAGCAGGTACTTCGCCAGCGACATCTGCCCCTGGCCGAGGATCGCATTGGCCTGGGTGAGGATCTCCTGCGGCCGACGCTCCTGGGCATAGGGGACGTAGCGCTCGCTGCCGATGGCGAGCAGGAGGGGGTGGACCCCGGCGGCATCGACCGCGTGCACGGCCTTGACGCCGGGCAAGACGGTGGGGACGAGCGGGCCGGTGAGTTCGTGGATCAACTGGCCGAAGGAGGTGTCTTCCTGCGGCGGACGGCCGACGGAGGTGAACGGCCAGATGGCCCCGGGGCGGTGGTAGACGCGATCGACCTTCATGACGGGGAAGTCGTGCACGAGGGCGTAATAGCCGAGGTGGTCGCCGAAGGGCCCTTCGGGCTTCGTCTCGTGCGGGTCGATGGTGCCGCAGAGGACGAAGTCGGCCTCGGCGGGCATGGGCAAGGGCCAGTCGGGGGCCTGGACCATCCGGACGGCCCGGCCGCCGAGGGCGCCGGCGAAGC
The DNA here is from genome assembly GCF_040717455.1 of Tautonia sp. JC769. Taxonomy (NCBI): domain Bacteria; kingdom Pseudomonadati; phylum Planctomycetota; class Planctomycetia; order Isosphaerales; family Isosphaeraceae; genus Tautonia; species Tautonia sp. JC769. The sequence continues at coordinate 63,607 of NZ_JBFEFH010000026.1, read as the reverse complement.
TCAGCTCGGGCAGGCCCTCGGGCAGGGGCATGACGGCGGCGACGGTCATGGCGGGGGGGCCGCCGACGAAGACGTTGACGCGGAGCGGCTCGCCGTTTTTGATGGCCGCCGCGTGGTGGACGCCGATGCCGCGGTGGATCTGGTAGTGCAGGCCGATCTCGCGGTCCTTCTCGTACTCGTTGCCGGAGAGCTGGACGCGGTACATGCCGAGGTTCGACTTCGCCAGGCCGGGGGTGTCGGGGTGCTCGGTGTAGACCTGCGGCAGGGTGACGAACGCGCCGCCATCCTTCGGCCAGCTCACGAGCTGGGGGAGGCTGGAGACGGTGGTGCGGTGGCTGAGGATCGGTCCCGATCGGACCCGGCGGGGGAGCAGGTTGAGCCCGGTCTTCGGCACGTCGAGATAGCGCCAGGGGCGCTTGAAGCCGTTCGGGGGGCTGACTTTTAACTCGACGAGGTGGCGGACGGCCTCCAGGGTGTCGCGGAAGATCCAGCGGGTGCGCTCCATCGTGCCGAACAGGTTGCCGACGACGGGGAAGGCACAGCCTTTCACCCGTTTGAACAGGAGGGCCGGGCCCTGGGCCTCGTACACCCGGCGCTGGATGGCGGCGACCTCCAGGCGAGGGTCGACCTCGGCGGCGATCTCGATCAGATCCCCCTTGGACCTCAGGTCGGCGATGCAGTCGGCGAGCGATCGGTAACCCATGCCAGCGTCTCAAGCTCGTTTCCATCGGGGGCCAGGGATGGCGAAGCCGGGCGGGCGACGTTCCCTGGGGATAGCTTAGTGATCTCGGGCGATTTGGCCATGCTCGGGTGGTTTCGGGGGGGCTGATTGGGGGGGCCGGGGGGTGGCGGTTCTGGAGGGTTTGTCGGGTCGCGTACTCCAGGTTCCCGTCTGAATCGGTGGGTCCGCGGTGTTTCGGCGGGTGCCCCGGGTTCCGCGCCGCGGACCCCGGGCGGAGTCACAATGGGCCTGCCGCCCCCCGGCCCGGGGTCCGCGGCGCGGAACCCAGGGCACCCGGATCCCACCAGGTTTGACGGGAATCGGTCCTATGGGAAAACAGCATTCGACAGGGCCGAGGGTCGGCATCGGCATGGGCGGACGGTCTCCGGGTCCCGGGGCGATCGGGAGGGGGATGGGGGAGATCGCGGGATGGGAGCGGGTCATCGGCGGCGGTCGGGGCGAGGAGAGGGGGCGTTGGAGGTCGGGTTCGGGGCGATGGGGGCGGCTGCGGGGGGAGTCGGGCGCGGCTCGGTGCGCCAATCGTCGGCGGAGTCAGCTTGAGGAGACTCGGGGCGGATCTCGTGGAATGGCATGGGGTTCGGGCGATCGGGGTTGTGAGTCGGGGCCGGAGCTTGCGGTTCGTTTCGGGAAGCGGCCGGGGCGTCGGGCGCGGCGGGAGGATGGGGGGAGCGGGACGGCTCGGGCTCGGGCTCGGGCTCAGGTTTGAAATCAGGATTCACAGCGGGAGGGGACGCGGGGGAGTGCGGGGCGACGTCGACGTTGGGGAAGCCGGCGCCGGTCGGCCCGGTGGGGGGTACGCGGCGGCGGCCGGATTCGGGGTGGGCCTGGTGCCACTGGCGGTCCTGGTCCTTGCTCCGCTCGACCCGGAGCCGCATGACCTGGTTGATGCCGCGGATCATCTCCGAGTACGCCTCGCGGCGGTAACGCTGGCGGAGCTGGCCCTCCTTGCTCGTGTCAATCTGGGCGCCCTGGGCGACGGAGAGGGCTTCGGCCCGGTCGTGGTCGTGCCAGAGCCGGTCGCGGAGGGCTTCGAGGCGGTCGAGCTCCTCGGCGATGATCGACCGCAGCGCGATCCGGCCGGAGACGATATTCTGGGGGAACTGGGGAGATTGGGGGACGGGGTAGCCGGAGCAGAGGCGGGCGAGGTACCAGAGACGCTGGATGAGGGGGGAGGCGTCGGGGCCGGGAGATCGGGGGGCGAGGCCGAACAGGTGCATGGCGCGGGGGAACTGGTCGTGCTCCCAGGGGATCCCCTGTTCGAGGAGGGCGTCGAGTTTGAGCCACTGGCGGATGAGCCACTCGCAGCCGAAGGAATCGGCTTCCAGGTCGGCCAGGGTGTTGCTGGGGTCGGCGGCCAGCCCCTGAGCGACCTTGCGGGCGGCCCGCTGCCGTCGTTTCTCCCAGGCGGCGATGGCGCGGCGGCCGGCGTCGAGCAGGGTGGCGTCCTCGACCTTGCGGCAGCGTTCGAACCGGGCATAGGCGACGGCCGAGGCGCGGATGATGGCCTCTTCGGCCTCGGTGTCGGACCCGAGCTGGGCGGCCCAGCGGTCGGCGAAGCCTTGCATGAGTGCGGCCTCGGCGGCGCCGTCGGGCAGGGCGGCGGTCAGTCCGTGCTTCTTCGCATTGAGCCGGCTGCGACGCCGGCCGGCCTCGGTCCGGGGGCCGGATTGCGGGGCGGGATCGGGACGGGGATGTTCGCCGGGGATCGGTGCGTGACTCATGGCGGCCTCTCTCGTGGGGTGGTGCGATGCGATCGATCGGGGATCCGAGCCCCCGGGCCCTCGGCTGCTCTGGGGGCGTGCCGCTGGGCGCAACACGGCCCCGGAGGAGGAAGACCCGATACCGATACCATCGGGAAAAACGGGAGGCTTAGTCATCGCATTGGGGAAAATGGATGCTAAGGGCAGTCTATCTCCTCGTCGTTTGACGTACTCTGTTTTGTGCTTGCATCACCGCAAGGAGCACGAAATAATGCCCTCGATTGCCTGGGACACGACGAATGATCCGTCGTGTTATTCCCACGATGTTTTGTTTGCGTTTGAGAGAGAACACAAGGCATTGTTTGCCGATTTGTGATGAGTCGGCGAAGGAGAGGTAAGCGTAGCCAATGTGTTGGGAATTAGCGGCGAACATGGCTACGGCCTTAGGAGCCCCAGCGATTATTGTCGCCGGCATTTTTGCGCTGTGCACATACAGGAACGCGAATCGAACGCGGCGAGCAGAATGGCTCTCCTCATTGCACGAGCAGTTCTTCGAGAACAACCGGTACAACAAAGTCCGGGTTGTGCTGGACTATCAGCCTGACCCAGCTTACTCCGAATTGATAAGAGATATTCAGTCGGAACAGCCATCTGAGATGACAGATGAATTGTATCGTTATCTAAATTTCTTTGAGATGCTTGCTAGTCTCAAAGAACTCAAGCAGCTATCCAACAAGGAAATCGTCGCCCTCTTCGAATACGATCTTCGAACAATTTATAATAATCATCACATTATGAGCATTTTGAGGTCTCAAAGCTTCGAAAGTCTCTGTCGTCTTCTTTCCGAGTTGAAAGATCGCAAATAAGTCGTTGAGTAGGGATCATGGTCGGGCGGCGTGACGGGTGGTCTGGTTGCGCACTAATCAATAATATTATGTGTTCGCGGCCTTAATCATCCTGGCAGGCACCGCGAGTCAAGGTTCCTCGGCGGGAGGTCTGCGGAGTTGGGTCGTCAGGCGATATCGTTGCAAATCCAGGGAGGCTCGGCGTGACGTATCGGGTGCTGGGGCCGGAGGATGTGGGGGAGATGGGGGCGATGCTCTCGGTGTTCGGGAGGGCGTTCGGCGATCCGGAGGGTTATGACGGGGCGAGGCCGAGTGAGGGGTATTTGAGGGGGTTGCTGGGGAGTCGGGAGTTCATCGCGATTGCCGCCGTGCTGGAGGGGGTGGTGGTGGGGGGCCTGGCGGCGTATGAGCTGCGGAAGTTCGAGCGGGAGCGGAGCGAGATCTATCTGTATGACCTCGCGGTGGACGAGCCGTACCGGCGGAGGGGGATCGCGACGGGCTTGATCGACCGCCTGAGGGGCATCGCGGTCGAGCGGGGGGCGTGGGTGGTCTTCGTGCAGGCGGATCGGGGGGATGAGCCGGCGATCGCGCTGTACTCGAAGCTGGGTAGGCGGGAGGACGTGCTGCACTTCGATATTACTCCACGACGCGAGGGGATGCCCGGGGGGACGGGGTCGGGTGGAGGGTGATCGACGGTGCTTCCTGGTGGCGGGAGGGGCCCCGGGATCTCCGGGGACGGGCCATGCGAATGAAGGGGATCGTGCTGTTGGGGCTTTGTGTCTCCATCGGGTGTCGTTTCGAGCCGCCGGAGGTGGTGACCGACCTTTCGCGGTACGGGGCGCTGAGGGACGGGTGGTCGAGCCTTGCGGGACACTTTCCCGAGGAGGTGCCCGGTTCGGCGATCTCGGCTGATGTCTCGTCGTTCCCGGGCTTCCTGCAGGGGGGCGGCTGGCTGCAACTGCGACTGACGCTGCCGGCTCGGGAGGTGGCTGCGATCGAGGAGCAGTGTGCCCGTCGGGCGATCGGGAGGTTCGAGGGTGGGGGGGGGACGAGTCGCCACCGGGATGAACCGGATGGCCTGCCGACGACCGTTTTCCGGACCGGACCCGGGGAGTCGGGCGGGTTTCCGTCGTCGTTCACCTTGTATGTCCTGGAGGCCGAAGATCGAGGCTCGCCCGGTCACGCGTGGAACCACGGTTCGAGTGCGGGCCTGGCGATCAGCGAGGAGACGGACGAGGTCGTTTACTGGGCGGAACGCTGGTAAGATCAGGTATCGGGCGCGGCACGCGGGTCCGCTGGATTCGGTCTTTGGGAAAGGGATTGCATCGAAGCTCCGTGGGCGGATGTTGAGCGAATGAAGGTCGGCGCGGTTTTGAAGATGCTGCATCGTGACGGCTGGACGCTCATCGTCACGCGGGGGGCTCATCGGCAATTCAAGCACCCGACCAAGCCGGGGCGGATCACGGTTTCCGGGAAACCGGGCGATGAACTCCCACCGGGGACGCTGAACAGCATTCTCGAGCAGGCGGGCCTGAAGCAGTGAGCACGACCATGAGACGGTTTGCGATCGTGATCGAGAGAGCCGATTCGAATTACGCGGCCTACGTCCCCGACTTGCCGGGCTGTGTCGCCACGGGGGAGACGGCCGAGGAGGCGGAGCGGCTGCTCAGGGAGGCGATTGAGCTGCACGTGGAGGGGATGAGGGAGGATGGCGTGCCCATCCCGGAGCCGTCGAGCACGGTGGAGTATGTGGAGATCGACGCCTGAGCAAGACGGGGGCGGGACGGGGTGGCGGTCGGCCGTCGTGGACAAAACGGGCGGGGCGTCTATATCATCCGAGGGGGAAATGACGGGAGCCGGCGCTGCCCCTTTGGATTGATCAACGAGCCTTGAGGACGGACGGGGACGAACGTGGCCACTCAGACCGAATCGGACGACGCGGTGTCGGCGCCGGAGATCGACAAGTCGGGGCATCGGGTGCGCTCGATGTTCGCGTCGATCGCGGGGAAGTACGACCTGCTGAATCACCTGCTGAGCCTGAATATTGATACGCTCTGGAGGCGGTTCACCGTCAAGACGGTGCCGCCGGAAGCGGGGGTGCCGGTGCTCGATTGCTGCACGGGGACGGCGGACCTGGCGCTGGCCTACGACAGGGCGGCGGGGGGGAAGACGAAGGTCGTCGGGTCGGACTTCTGCCGGGAAATGCTGCTGATCGGCAACGAGAAGGCGAGGAAGCGGGGGGCCGACGGGCGGGTGACGTTGATCGAGGGGGACACCCAGCGGTTGCCGTTCCCGAGCGACGGGTTCGGCGTGGTGACGGTGGCGTTCGGCCTGAGGAACGTGAGCGACACGGCGAAGGGGCTGGACGAGATGATCCGGGTCGCCAGGCCGGGGGGGAAGGTGGCGATCCTGGAGTTCTCGAGGCCGAGGGGGCCGGTGCTGGGGAGGTTGTATCTGACCTTCTTCAAGCATGTCCTGCCGAAGGTGGGGCAGACGATCGCGCCGAATCAGTATAATGCGTACAAATATCTGCCCGAGACGGTGATGCAGTTCCCCGACGGGCAGGAGATGCTCGATTTGATGGCGTCGCGGGGCCTGGTCGAGACGGTGCAGCATCCGTTGACGTTCGGGATCGCGACGTTGTACGTGGGGACGAAGCCGTGAGCCGGGCGGAGGGGCCCCTTCCGATCGTCCTGGGGATCACCGGGGCGAGCGGGGCGCCGTATGCGGTGAGGCTGCTGCAGGTGCTGTGCGGGTCGGGCAGGACGGTGCACCTGGCGATCAGTTCGAGCGGCGCCCATGTGATGAGGGAGGAGACGGGGATCGCGCCGGGGCAGTCGGCGTCGCGGTTCGACCCGGGGGTGTTCGGCGACCTGGGGCCGGGGCGGGTGGTCTTCCATCATCACGCGGACTTCACGGCGGGGATCGCGTCGGGGTCGTTCCCGACGGGGGGGATGGTGGTCTGCCCATGCAGCATGAGCACGTTGGCATCCATTGCGCACGGGGTGACGACGAACCTGATCACGAGGGCGGCGGATGTTCATTTGAAGGAGCGTCGCAAGTTGATCGTGGTGCCGAGGGAGACCCCCTTGAACCTGATCCACCTGGAGAACATGGCCGCGTTGACGCGGGCGGGCGGGGTGGTCTTGCCGGCGATGCCGGGGTGGTATCACAACCCGAGTTCGCTGGAGGACCTGGTGAATTTCGTGGTGGGGCGGATCTGCGACCAACTCGGCGTGGGGAACGACCTGATCGAGCGTTGGGGATACGGCGGGAAGCCGCCGGCGGGGCGGGACGATTGATCGGAATGCGAAACCGATGAGCACTGATGCACGTTCGACCGGCGTCTGGGCGAAGCTGGCGGACATCCTGGGGATGATCCGGTTCAGCCATACCCTGTTCGCGCTGCCGTTTGCCCTGCTGGGGGCGGCGATGGCGGTGCTGGATCCGCGAGGGGGGGCGGACGCGGGGCCGAAGGAATGGATCGGGATCCTTTTGTGCATGGTGACGGCGCGGTCGGCGGCGATGGCGTTCAATCGCCTGGTCGATCGGCGGATCGACGCGAACAACCCGAGGACGGCGACGAGGCACCTGCCGAGCGGGAGGCTCTCGGTGCGGTCGGTCGCGGTGTTCACCGTGGTGAATGCCGTGCTGTTCATCGGGGCGACGGCGTTGTTCCTGCCGGAGAATCGGTGGCCGATGGTGCTGTCGGTGCCGGTCTTGCTGTGGTTGCTCGGGTACTCGTATGCGAAGCGGTTCACGAGCCTGGCGCATTACTGGCTGGGGGCGGCGCTGGCGATGGCGCCGATCGCGGCGTGGATCGCGCTGCGGGGGGACCTGGACTGGCCGCCGGTGTTGCTGGGGGTGGTCGTGCTCTGCTGGGTGGGCGGGTTTGATATTATTTATGCGTGTCAGGACGCGGGCTTCGACCGGTCGAGTGGGTTGAGGAGCATCCCGTCGCGGCTGGGGATCGCGGGGGCCTTGCGGCTGGCCGCGGCGAGTCACGCGGCGATGGTGGCGGCGCTGGTGGCCCTGGGGCTGAGCGTGCCGGCGTTCGGGGTGATTTACTGGGCGGGCGTGGCGGTGGTGGCGGCCTTGCTGGTGTATGAGCATGCGATCGTGCGTCCCAGCGACCTGGGGCGGGTGAACGTGGCGTTCTTTCAGGTGAATATCGGGATCAGCCTGGGATTGCTGGCGGTCGGGGTGGTGGATCTCTTGGTCTGACCGTCCCCGGAGGGAGGTTGAGATGATCGTCCTTGAGGGCGGCACCGACGCAGCTTCGATGGTCCTGTTCGACCCTGAGGTGTTTCCCGAGGGGTATGACGATACAGACGACCCCATGGACGCGATCGAGCAACTCGATGAGATGCGGCGGCTCGTCTGGATGAATACCGCGGCCGATGGCGGTTACAGTCTGGGGCTCTGCACCGACGGCGTCTTGCCCGAAGGACTCGCTCCCCATGCCAGGGCCTCGGAGTTCTGCGGCGGCGGGATCGAGGTGCCGGGCGGGGAACTGGTCTTCGCGGGGATCGAGTACACCTTTCGTCACGATGATTCGTTCCTCCGCAAGCATCGTCATATGGGAGAGCGTTGCGAGATCCCTGCGGGATCCTATGCGATCACGCTGTATGAGATGGACTACCCGGAAGGGTTCCTCGGGGGCCGGCTGGCGGAACGGCTCACGGACGCGCAGCGGTTCCAGCACTCGTTAATGAATCGGCTCGCCCCGATCGGCTGCCTGGCGGCGCTCGTGGCCGTGGGACTGCTGGCGAGCCTGGTCGTCGTCGGGCCGGGTCGCTGGAAGGCGGTGGCGCTCGCGGTGGCGGCCGCACTGATCGCCCCGGCGTTGATCCTCGGGCGGCTCCGGCCGTACCGCGAGGCCAGGAGGGTGCAGCGGGAGGTCGAGCGGTTGTATCCGGACTACGTCGCGGCGCTGGAGCGGATCGGACCCTGAGCCGGGTGGGGCACGGCATCCATCCGTGATAAACTCGGGGATCGTGCGAACCCGGAGGCGGCGAAGCCGACGGGAACCCCCGCATGCTCGACCCGGAGCCGTGATGATGAACGAAATGCAGCCCCGCCTGGGGACTCGACTGACGATCACCCTCCTGTTTTTCCTCGTCCTCGTCCCGACCCGTTCGGAGGCCCAGGACGAGGGGCATCCGCCGAGTGACGAGCAACTCGCCGAGATTCGGGAGAAGACGGCGAGGCTGGCCGAGCAGCTTGATCGGCTGGAGGAGGCGTTGACCCCCGAGCAGAAGGAGTTGGGGGACGCGCTGGCCGATGTGGAGGTCTTCCACAAGGCGGCGGAGTGGATCGTGCGGCATGGGGAATATTTCGAGGAGGATTCGGCGCGGTGGACGATCGAGGCGCTCGATCGGGGCCTCGAACGGGCGGGGCGGGCGATCGAGGGGGATCGGCCGTGGGAAGCGTCGGCGGGAGGGGTGGTCAGGGGGTATCGGTCGCTCGTGGATGGGTCGGTGCAGCCGTATGCGGTGTATCGGCCGGAGGGGCTGGATCGGTCGAAGCGGGTGAGGCTCGATGTGGTGTTGCACGGGAGGAACGCGCGCTTGAATGAAGTGAGGTTCATTCGGGATCACGACGGGAAGGTTGCGCCGGAAGGATTGAGCGATCGGATTGTGTTGCACGTGTATGGGCGCGGGAATAATGCGTATCGGTGGGCGGGGGAGTCGGACGTGTTCGAGGCGATCGACGCTGTGCGCCGGACCGAGCGGATCGATCCGGAGCGGATCGTGTTGCGGGGGTTCTCGATGGGAGGGGCCGGGGCCTGGCACCTGGGGTTGCACCACCCGAGCACCTGGGCGGGGGTCGAGGCGGGGGCGGGATTCAGCGAGACGATCAGGTATGCGAGGCAGACGGATCTGCCCGAGTATCAGCGCAAGGGATTGCACATTTACGACGCGGTGGATTACGCGCTCAATGCGTTCAACGTGCCGATGGTCGGCTACGGGGGGGAGGAGGACCCGCAGTTGCAGGCGTCGGAGAACATCGTGCAGGCGCTGAATGAGTTGGGGTTCGCGACCACGACCGAGGGCTTGCAGACGCGGGCCGAGGGGCTGGATTTCCTCCGGGTGGTGGGGGCCGGGATGGGGCACCGGGTGGACCCGGCGAGCAAGGAGGTGATCGACGCGTTTTTGGATGAGCATGCGAGCCGGGGGGTGGATTACGATGCGCCCCGGGTGCGGTTCGTGACGTATACGACCCGGTACAACCGGGCGGCGTGGATTCAGGTGGAGGAATTGCTGGAGCATTACCGGCGGGCCACGGTCGATGCGGAGGTGGACCCGGACGACCGCGACGTGGTGGAGATCGCGACCGAGAACGTGGCGGTGCTGGCGGTCGAGCGGCAGGTGGCGGAGCGCGCGAGGATCGACGGGGTGACGCTGCCGCTGTCGGATGCGGGGGGGAACCTGTTGCCGCATACGTACTATCGGCGCGAGGGGGAGAACTGGATCGTGCTCGATTACGAGCAGTCGCGGGCCGTGCAGTTGAATACGAGGACGCGCAAGCATCCGGGGCTTCAGGGGCCGATTGACGATGCGTTCATGGGGCCGTTTTTGTGCGTCAGGGGGACGGGGACGCCGTGGAATCCGGCGGTCCAGGACTGGGCCGATGCGCGCTTGGAGCGGTTCGCGGCGGATTGGGACCGATGGATGCGGGGGGACCTGCCGGTCAAGAATGACACGGAGGTGACGGCCGAGGACTTCAAGCGGTCTCACCTGATCCTGTTCGGCGACCCCGGTTCCAATCGCTTGATGGGACAACTGTTGCCGAGGCTTCCGGTGTCGTGGACGCGCGATCGGGTCGGGTTCGCGGAGGCGAAGGGGGCGGCCGATCATGCACCGGCCTTGATCGTGCCCAATCCGGTGAGCTTGACCCGGTACGTGGTGATCAACAGCGGGCACACGTTCGGGGCCGACGCGTTCCGGGGGACGAATGCCCTGCTCTTCCCGAGGCTCGGGGATTATGCGGTGTTCCGGATCGGGGACGGTGGGGAGGGAGAGGTGGTGGCGTCGGGATTCTTTGATGAGGGGTGGAAGGTGAAGGAGGAGTGAGGCGAGCATCAGACGGATGCTCGGGCGAAGCGGTCCTGGCCCCTCCGGCCGCGATCACTGGGACGGGGGGCTAGGTTCGGATGGCGGGGCGTGGCGTTCGGGGCACAGCCCCCTCACCCGGCCTGACGGCCACCCTCTCCCCCAGAGGGGCGAGGGTTGGGAACACCGCGGCTCGTTCTGTCCGAGAGCGTCGGGTCCGGTAGGGTGTCGTCGAGTCTTCGAAGACGCACCGATCCGGGATCGAAGGCCGGAGGGGCGTCTTCGAAGACTCGACAGCACCCTACGACCGAATCCCGTCTGAATCGGTGGGTTCACGGTGATTCGGCGGGTGCCCCGGGTTCCGCGCAGCGGACCCCGGGCGGAGTCGCATGGGCCCACCGCCACTCGGCCCGGGGTCCGCTGCGCGGAACCCGGGGCACCCGGAGCCCACGAGGTTTGACGGGAAGCGGTAGTCCAAGAAGCGTCATAATCCGGCGAGGGCGGGTGATCGTTGCTCAGCGGACGACGGTGGCGAGGGCGGGGACGTCGATGTGCTCGCCGGGCCACCAGCGGGGGCCGTCGCGCTCGATGCGGTGGTAGAGGGTGTCGCGTTCGACGGGGTCGCGGCCGGCCTCGGTGATGAGGCGGCGGATCTCGTCGATGGTCATCTCCTCGGGGGTCTCGGCGCCGGCCTCGTGGTAGATGGTCTCGTGCACGACGGTGCCGTCGAGGTCGTCGGCCCCGAAGGAGAGGGCGACCTGGGCGGTCTTGATGCCGAGCATGATCCAGTAGGCCTTGATGTGCGGGAAGTTGTCGAGCATCAGGCGGCTGATGGCCATGGTCTTGAGATCCATCACGCCGGAGGGCTTGGGGATCTCGTCCATCCGGGAGTTGTCCGGGTGGAAGGCCAGGGGGATGAAGGTCTGGAAGCCGCCGGTCTCGTCCTGCAGCTCGCGGAGGCGGATCATGTGGTCGATCCGGTGCTCGGGGCGCTCGATGTGGCCGTAGAGCATGGTGGCGTTCGAGTGCAGGCCCAGCTGGTGGGCGGTGCGGTGGACGTCGAGCCAGGTCTCGGTCGAGGCCTTCGCGCCGCAGATCTTGTCGCGGACCTCGGGGTGGAAGATCTCGGCCCCGCCGCCGGGCAGGCTGCCGAGGCCGGCGTCGAGCAGGCGCTGGAGGATGTCACGGAGGGACGAGCCGCGCTCGATCTTGCGGAACCACTCGTACTCGACGGCGGTATACGCCTTGACGTGGATCTCGGGGGCGGCCTCCTTCACCCAGCGGACGACGTCGACGTAGTACTGGAAGGGGAGCTTGTGGTGCAGGCCGCCGACGATGTGCAGCTCGGTGGCGCCTCGGGCGTGGGCCTGCTCGGCCCGCTCCTTGATCTCGGATTCGCCCATGGTGTAGGCGCGTTCGTCGTTCAGGTCGGCGCGGAAGGCGCAGAAGTCACATTTATAGACGCAGACGTTGGTGGGGTTGATATGCGTGTTGACGTTGTAATACGCGTAATTGCCGTTGTAGCGCTCGCGGACGAGGTTGGCCAGCTCGCCGATCGTGAACAGGTCGTTCGAGGCGTAGAGGGCCAGGCCGTCGTCGAAGCTCAGGCGACGGCCGGCTTCGACCTTCTCGCGGATCTCCAGCAGTCGGGGGTCGTCGGTCGCCATGCGAGGGGGTCCAGGTTTGTTGAGGAAGTTCGTCCCGGGAGGCCCGGTTTCGTCAGTAAGTTTAGTCGGAATTGAACGGACCATCAAGGCGCGGTTCGAAGGGGGGAGCGGGGCAATGGGGAGGGGAATTGCGCGCAGAGACGCAAGAGGCGCGGAGAGGAGGAGAGGCGAGGAAGAAACGATTCGGATGAGGGCCAGGTGGTTTCGAGGCTGGGTTTCCGAGGCTCGGCGCGAGGTCGCAGTCCCCGGCTTCGGCGGCGCGTTTTGATCGGGGGGATTGATGGGCGGCTGGCACTGGGTCTGCAGGGAATTGTCAGGGGTGCGAGGTCGGAGAGATCGAGACACCCCTGCGGGCGTCGAGCCGGCCCGTCGAGCCGATTCGAACCCCCGAGACCGGGCGGAGGACCCTGACGATGGCGAAATCAGAGAAGGCCAAAGTTGAGCTGCTGGAGGGAGGAGACATCTTCTTCCTGTACCGGCCGGGGGTCGAGGAATCGGACCCGGAGGGGCTGGAGGACATCCAGCGGGTGATGATGGTCTTGCATCCGAGGAAAGCCAGGCGCTATCGGGTGATCACCCTGGGCCGCAAGACGATGCCCGAGCTGGAGGACGGCGGCTCGCGCCACTGGGCGTTCGTGTCGAAGATTTGCGCGAATCGGGACGAGGCGCACGAGGAGTTCGCCGCGGAGACGTACGAGACGAAGACCCGAGGGACCCGGCATCAGCCGGCGGCGCGGCCGGCCGGCGAGGGGGTGTATGCGATCGTCCGGCACGGCGATCATACGCACCTGGCCTATGCGCTCGAGCTGCCCGAGCAGCCCGGGGCGGTGCAGAACGAATTGAACATCCAGCCCGAGGCCAGCTACATCCTCTCGGTGAAGAACCCGGAGGCGTCGTCGCCGAAGGGGGCGGGGCTGTCGGAGTCGCGGCGGGCCGATTTTCCCAAGACCTTGCAGAAGCGGTTCGACGGCAGGCGCTTCGTCGCGGTGGATCCGCCGTCGTTCCTGAACCACGAGGGGGCCGAGCTGATGCTGATCGGCGCCCACGACGACGTCTCGGAGGAGCTGGGGATCGACCTCGACCCGCAGGAGGAAGACGTGGATCGGGCCGAGGTGATGCGCGAGCTGAAACTGCAACGGTCGCCGAAGATGGTCAGGCCGCTGGTGGAGGGCCGGTGGACGTGAGGCCGATCGGGCGAGATCGGCCCGGATGATCAATCGGGGGACGGAGCCGCCTCCTAGAAGGGGAGTAGGGAGGCGGCCCGGAGTTCCTGCTCGGTGCGCTCGACGAGGCCGCAGGAGACGAGGGCGCGGATGTGCTTGCAGCCGAGCGGGTCGAGCCCGTCGCGGCGGTAGATGAAGTCGGGGCAGTCGCAGGTCAGGCCGTGATGGGCCTGGGAGACGTCGTAGCGGGTGCCGTCGGGCTTGGTCAACTGGAAGGCCCGGCGCGCGAGGACCGGGTCGGCCAGGACCGGCCGGACGTGGTACGGCGTGCTGCCGATCGTTAAATAAAGCTGAGCGATGTGTCCCTTCGCTGCGACGGGACGGTGATCGCCCCGGGTCGCGGTCAGTGATCGAGCCATGGCCGCCTGCTCCTCGCCTCGCCGTGATGCCCAAGTTTACGCGCGATGTACGCCTGTATTGTATACGAGGCGGAGGGGGGTGCAAGTTCGTTCCGGCCCGGAAATTCGATTGAATTGACAGGGGGAGCGGGGCCGCTAGAATCGTCGTCGGAACAAAGTCGGATGGGCGGAGGCGTGCCGGGTGTGCGTTGGCCCGCGCGAACCAGGAGGGGAACGGGCCTGATCGGGCTTTCTGGGAAGCGATCGGGGCCGGGCCAGATGATCGAGATGGCCGGGAGGGTGCCCGATGGGCCGAGTCCGAGCAGGTGTCCCGGGTCTTCGGCTCGCGGTGCGATTGGCGGCGCTGTTGGGCGTGATGGTGTCGATCGCCTGGGCGCAAGAGCAAGAGCAGCCGCAAGAACCCGGGCCGATCGGGCCGGACGATCCGGTGGCCGAGGCGGTGGTGGACGGCCTGACCGGGTCGCCGATCGGGGCGGACCCGGAGGACCCCGATGCGGCCGGAGTCGACGCCGAGGAGGCCGCGCCGGTGGGGACTTCGAGTGTCCTGTCGCTGCTCCGAAGCGTCAACCCGATGCTGATTCCCCTGGTCTTGTGCTCGGTGGCCACGCTCGGCTTCACGCTGGAGCGGATGGTGGCCCTGAGGCGGGCCCGAGTAATCCCGAGGGACTTCGTCGAGCGGTTTTTGGAGCGGCTGTCCTCGGGGAAGCTCGATCGGGACCGCGCCGCCGAGCTCTGCCGGGCGCACGAGAGCCCGGTGGCCCGGATCTTCGGCCATGCGATCCGCTACTGGGGGCAGCCGGCGACGGCGATCCGGCAGGCGGTCGAGGCCGACGCGGCGTCGGAGATCGCGGACATGAAGCGCAACGTGCGGGTGCTCAACGGCACGGCGACGCTGGCGCCGCTGCTGGGATTGCTGGGGACGGTGGTCGGCCTGATCGAGGCGTTCGACGCGCTGGGGGGCCCGGCGGTCCAGGATGCCTCGCGGGGGCAGGCGCTGGCCAACGGGATCAGCCTGGCGTTGGTGGCGACGGCGTTCGGGCTGGCGATCGCGATCGTCTCGGTGATTGCTTATTATTACCTCTTGAGCCGGGTCGACCGGCTGGTGCGGGATCTGGACGAGCAGGTGAGGCGGGTGATCGAGCTGGTGGCGGCCGAGTCGTGGGCCGGGAACGATCGGCGGGGGATGCCGGGCCTGACCGCCGCCGAGCGTGCCCGCCCGGAGTCACGCGCCCTGTGAGGCGGGGGTGGCCCGCGATCGGGGACGGTCTTGCCCTTTTTGATTCGCCCCGCGTCCTGTTGACGAGACTTCGAGGCCGAGACGGAGCCGAGGCCCCTCATGCTGGGTGATGGACAGAACGCCGAGGAGATGCCGTTCATCAACATGACGCCCATGGTGGATGTCATCCTCTGCCTCTTGATCTTCTTCATGGTCGCCTCCAGGCTGTACGATTGGGACGACCTGCAGTTCCAGGTCCGGGTGCCGGAGGTCGGCGACGCCTCCCCCCTGACCGCCGCGCCCGAGGACATGAGGCTGACGGTGATCGAGCCGGGCCGGGTGGCCGTGGGGGGCGAGGAGTACGACCTGGAAGGGCTCCGCGAGGTGCTGGAAGAGGCCCGGGCGAACTACGACGAGCAAGGGGTGCAGATCCGGGGGGACGCGGCCCTGAGCTTCCAGGACCTGGCCGACGTGCTGTCGAGCTGCGACGCGGCCGGCATCAAGAACGTCTCGCTGCTGGTGCGGCCCCGGCCGGACGCGGCCCCCTCGGACGGCCTGAATTGGATTGAAGGGACACGAAGGGAATGAACCCGATCGGGTGAACTCGGGATCGAGTGGACTCGATCCGACCGATCGCGAGCGATGCCGGGGGCTTGCTTCCGCTCTTGTTGCTCGGCCTGGGCGTTTTCGTTTCGTCTCGTTGAGGAGTCTTGCCCGCACATGGCATCGCACGACGTTCCCGCCCCCGTGGCGACCGAGGCCGCGCAACCGGTCTCGAAGTGGGCCCTGCATCGGCGGTTGTACAACTGGGTCCTGAGCTGGGCGGAGACGCGCTACGGCCTGCCGGTCCTGATGGCCATCTCGTTCATCGAGAGCAGCGTCTTCCCGATCCCGCCGGATGTCCTGCTCATCCCCCTGGTGCTGGCCGCGACGACGCGATGGATACGGCTGGCGTTCTGGTGCACGGTCGCCTCGGTGCTGGGCGGGATGTTCGGGTATGCGATCGGCTATGCCGCCTGGGAGACGGTGGGGGTCTGGATCGTCGAGAACCTGGCACACGTGGAGCTGGTGACGGTCGACGGGCGTGACGACATCGCGATGCCCGGCTACCTGATCAGGTCGATCGGGGCCGATCGGCTGGGCGGGGAGTACCTGTTCCAGGTGTATGACCACTGGAACGCCTGGATCGTGTTCATCTTCGGGCTGACCCCCCTGCCCTACAAGCTGGTGACAGTGACGGCCGGGGTGGCGCAGGTGAACCTGATCGTCTTCACGCTGGCCTCGATCGCCTCGCGGGGGCTCCGGTTCTTCGTGGTCGCCTGGATCATCAAGACGTGGGGGCCGCCGGCCCGGGTGTTCGTGGAGAAGTACTTCAACCTGCTGGCCGTGCTGTTCGTGGTGCTCCTGGTCGGCGGCTTCGCGGTGCTGAAGTTCGTGCTCTGAGGGGCGAAACCGCAGCTCACTCGAACGGAGTCTCCGCGTTGGGGCCGGTGTCAGGTCCAAAGGGCAGGACGGCTCCGGTCCCGTTCGCCCGAGGCTCCGTCGCGTGGCCCTGCCATGTCGGTCCCGGAATCCGACAAGGACCCCGGGGCGGGCTCCGGCCACGGGTCGTCCCGGTTCGGGTTGCTCTGCCGTTCTTGATGTGGTATTCGGCTCGTCGGATGTTCTTGTCCGGCGGTCTGGACCCCGCGCTCGTCCGAGCAAGGGCATTTACCGGAGATCGGGAGGGCGATTCATGCAGGCCGAGAGCAGGATGCCCAAATCGCGTCGGGGCGGGCGATGGACCCACGTCGGTTGGGGGGTCGTCTTCGTCGCGATCTGTCTCGCGCCGCATGGCCTCCGCCTCGCTAGCCCGAGCCTCTATTCCGACGACGTGATCCGCGTCGGGGCCGCTCGGGTCATGGCGCCGAGCGAGGTCCTCGCCTCCCCTTTCAACGAGCACGTGGCTCCGTTTTTCAACCTCGTGACCTTGGTCGCGTGGGCATGCACCGGCGGCCACCTCGAGGCGGCGCCGATGGCCTACACCGTGGCCTCGCTGATCCCCTTCGGCCTCTGCGCGGCGGGCCTCGGCGTGCTGATCCGGTTTGAGACCGGTTCATCGGCCACCGCCCTGGTGGTCTCGGCCTGGTTCGCGCTGTCGACGGTCCACCTTGAGGCCGCCTGGTGGTATTCGGCGAGCAGCTTCTCCTGGGCCTTGTTCTGGACCCTGGCGACCTGGATGGGGGCCCGGGCGGCGGCGAGGCGGCCGAGCCGCCCCCGGCTCGTTGTTACGGCCGTGGCGGCTTGCCTCGCCCCGATGTGCTCGGCGATCGGCGTGCTTGCCGGCCCGATCGGGTCGCTGAGGTCGTTCTCGGGCAGTCGGGAGGGCCGCCCTCCCCTTCAAGTCGCGACGCTCGCGGCGGTCCCGATGCTGGGGACCTTGGCCTATTTTCTGGGCGTCCGCCTGCTCGGCTCCCAGGATTCGATCGCCGAAGGCATCCGGGCGAACGGGCAGTTCGCCCGGGGTTTCCGGCTCGCCTGCCAGGCCCCCGCAGGGGTCCTCCTGCCCCGGACGCTCGGCCTCGGCGACGTCGTCGGCGACCTGCCGACCGGCGTCGCGATGGCACTCGGTTTGATCGGGCTGATCGCGGCCATCGGCCTCGCTCGGAGAGCTCCTCGACGCCCCCTGATCGTGGGAGGACTCGCCCTTCTCCTGGGCGGATATGCCCTCACATACGGCTTCCGCTCGATCGAGGAGCCGAGATGGCTCTTCGCCGTCCAGCGCTACCACCTCTTTCCCCTGGCCGGCCTGCTGCTGGTGACCGCCCCCCTGCTGCGAGAGATGCTGCATCGGTTCGATCATCGGCCCGGGAGGGCCTTGCGGGCGGCGGGCTGCATCGCCCTCTGTCTCCTCTTCTTGAACATCGGGTCGTTCGGCAAGGGCCTCGCGGCGTATCGGTTCGCGGCGCAGGCTGAGACGCTCTCCGCGGTCGTCCGGCTCGAAGCCCTGTGCCGACGCGAGGGGATCTCGCGGGATCAGGCCCTCTCGACGCTCGGCCCGATCCGGCCAAGATGGTATCCCAACGCATGGGGCGGCGCCCTGGAGCTCATGGGTCCGACGGTCGCGAGCCCGGTCGTGTCGGACGCGATGGTCGGCGACGTGTTGCGCTCATGCCTGAGCCTTGACGATCTGGAGGCCCTCTGCGGCGGCAAGGACGTGACCGAGGCCCTCCGCCCCGCTCCCGATCCCCGGGGCGATGGTCGGACGACGCCGGCCGTCGGACGGAGGGTCGACTCTCACCGGATTGAGCCGTCTGAATCGACGGACACCGGGCTGTCGCTCGGCTGGCCTTCGTACGTGGACTACGAGTTCCCGCGACGGCTCGGGGACCTGTCAGCGCCGATCATCCTGGAGTTGCCGGCGTGGTCGCGGGTCGGCAGGGGCTCGCTTTGGTGGTCGGGAGACGGCTCGGACTGGTCCGAATCGCGGAGCATCTGCTGGAACCGCCCGGCGGGGGACCTCCGGGATCGGCTGATCCTGGCCCTCGATGAGGTCCCGCATTGGAGCTTCGGGCGTTCGAGATACATGCGTGTCGTCATAGCCACCCCGGGCCCGCTCAGGATCGGTCCACCGAGATTCTCCGAGCACGGAGACTGACGAGTACGATCAAGGGGTCGTACGCCAGTCCGCCGCTCCAGGGGAAACCCTCCGAGTTTTCGTCGTCGCGGCTTGTCGGTTGGGATACGTAGCTCCCCCTTGAATCAAAGGATTCAGGGTCCATGAGAATATTGACGGCCACGGATATCGGCATTTGTCCTTAAATTCGTTAAAAAATTTTCCATTCTTGCCAGTACCCAAATAGGTCTGCTTTACTATACAGTGTGTCTACCGTACAGGATGCCTCGTGTAGCAAAACAAGGAAATAAGGCAGATATCACCATGATCAGATACTCAATCAGAATAATCATCGCGCTGACGCCTATAATACTCTAATTTACCTCGACAGGAGTGGGGTTCGCGCAGTCGAATAACAACAATCCGGGCCCAAGCCACGTTGCGACGCCGATCACGAACGGCGTTGTCACATTGAGGTCGTCGTCATATGAAGCAGGAGCAATTAGCTCACTGGTTTGGAACGGAAAACAGTTTATCAATCGATGGGATCACGGGAGGCAACTGCAGGTTGCTTACCAACTCAACGGGTCTGGCGAATGCAACAATCCCACGGAAGCCGGTAGTAACTGGGACGGGCGAAAGCTTTCGACGTCCAGTTTCCTAGAGTATTACGCGGTTTCGGGCAATGTGTTGCAATCCCGATCTCGGCCAGCTTTTTGGCTGAGACCAGGGGAATCGAATGGCTATTGCATTGCTGAGAATAATACAGTTCGCTCCAATGACACAATCTTTAAGCAGGTTACGGTTGGTATGCCGCCGGAGCCCGCATTCAACTACCCTGGAGATCCGAAAGTTGTCCGATTCGAAGTTGTCATAACATTGTCGCAAGCTGTTACTCATATGGCCAATTTCAGCCCAATAGGTTTTCTCAACCGCGAATTCAGTGAATTCTACACTTACGATCCTGCTTCGGACAACCTGGTGACTATAGGCGTTCCGGTCAACTCGTGGCCTCCTCTCAGTTCACTTCCCATGATCCTTTCCACATCCAACGGCCAATTTGCTTTGGGTTTCTACGCCCCTTGGCCCCAAGGCGTGTCTACAAACCCCAATATTGGAAGCAGCTTGAATTACAATTACTACAAGTACGTGCACAATACAAATATTGCCTCAAGCACTAATGCGTGTGGGCCTCTCTTTGTGCTTGGTCCTAAAGGATCGAATGGTAATCCCACAAATAGTTGTTGTATGCCGATTGATAGTTATTATTTCAGGAGTTATGTCGCAGTTGGAACTTTGCAGGAGGTTCGCCAGTCGATTCGACTTCTACATTCAAAACCAAGTTGAAGATCAACTGTTGCTTTAGACAGTTCCAAACTAACCTGGTGGTGTCCGGCAGTTATTGAATGAGATTCTAGCGATGAGTAGGCTGGTCGTCCAGGATTAGACTCGTCGATACAGACCGATCTCGGATGCGCCATGCCCACGGACGACCTCGCCCGCTTCTGCTGCCAGAACCCCGACTGCGTCGCCTACGGACGGAGGGACCGGGGGAATATCCTCGTCATCGACCACTTCGGCAAGGCCCGGCACCGGCTGCTCTACTGTCGGGATTGCAAGGCCCGCTTCTCCGAGTTCAAGGGCACGCCCTTCTTCAACTCCAAGCTGCCGCACGACAAGGTCCTGGCGGTGCTGCAGCACCTGGCCGACGGCTGCGGCGTCCGCCAGACCGCACGGCTGGTGGGGGTCAACAAGGATACCGTCACCCGGCTGGCCCTGCTGGCCGGCCGGCACGCGGAGGACACCCACGACGAGGTCGTGGCTTTTTCCCCCCGAGACCCGCGAGGTCCAATTCGATGAGAAGTGGTCGTTCGTCGCCAAGAAGCAGAAGAACTGCGATCCCGCGAATCCCGAGGACGACCACCGCGGCGACTACTGGGATTACGTGGCGTTCGACCCCGAGCACAAGCTCGTCCTGGCAGTAGTCCCCGGGGCACGGACAGAGGAGAATGCCCGCGCGATCGTCGCGGAGGTAGAGCAGCGGGTGGGCTGCGAGCCGCCGCCATTGATGACCAGCGACGAGTACCCGGCCTACGCGACGGCGATCGAGGAGGTCTTCAGCGAGCCGGTGCCCGCACCGCCGCGACGCCCACCGGGGCGGCCGCGCGTCGTGCCCGAGCGACGGCTGCCGGACGAGGTGATCTACGCGACCGTGCACAAGCACCGGGAGAACAATCGCGTCGTCGCCGTGGAGCAGAGGCAGGTCTTCGGGGCGCCGAAGGGCCTGAAGGCCGCGCTGGGCGAGTCGGCGGCGAGCCACCGGGTCAACACCTCGTTCGTCGAGCGGCAGAACGCGACCGACCGGGGCCGTAACGCCCGGAAGTCCCGCAAGACGTACCGGTTCAGCAAGGACTGGCGGGTCCATGAGGCGATGACCTACCTGACGCTGTACAGTGCCAACTTCTGCTGGTGTGTCCGGACGCTACGAGTCAAGGATGGGTACGGGCGCTGGCAGGAGCGATCGCCGGCACTGGCGGCAGGACTGACCGATCACGTATGGACCTGGGCAGAATGGTTCAACCGGCCGGCTGTTCAGTCAACGTAGGACACCACCACTAACCTTGGTGTGCAGTTTTAAGACTATCAAATTGGCTTGAGTTGGAATACATGGTCGGGGCGATCCGCTGGCCAGCCGGAATGCTCATAGGGGTATCGCCTCGGCCGTTATCCTCGCTCCCAAGGCTGATTGACGGCATCTGTGGATGCCGTCAATCAGAATAGGTCGAGTTGCGAGGCGCCGAGGTAGCCGCCGGCGAAGATGAGGCCGAGCATCGAGATCCAGAGCAGGATGTCCCAGAGTTTCCCGGCCGTGACGCGGGGGTCGGATCTTCGGTAGCGGAGGAAGACGGCGGCGGAGGCGATCAGGGGGAGGGTGATCGCCTGCATCAGGCCGCCGAGCGTGACCATCCGCACGGGGCTGCCGAGGCCCATGTAGAGCAAGAGGCCGAAGATGGGCAGGGCCACGCAGAAGAAGCGGACCCACTTGCGGCGGTATTCCTCGGAATCGCTCGGGTAGTAGCCGCAGACGCGGAGGAAGTCGGCCAGCAGGCGGCCGGTCCCGGCCGTGGCGGCGAAGAGGGTCGAGTAGAGCACGGCGATCGCGCCGAGGACGAGGAACCACCTGGCCGCCGTCGGGCCGAGGGCCGGCTCGTACATCTGCACGAGGGTGAGGATCATCTCGTCGACCCGATCGGGCAGGCCGCCGGCCTCGGTCTGGTTGTGCAAGACGGCCGCGCCGAGCAGGAAGAAGGCGACGGTGGCGATGGTGTAGACGACCATGCTGATCCAGGCGTCGAGCTGCATGACCCGCATCCAGCCGCGGGCGCGTCGCGTCCAGGCGGCCGAGTCGTCCCGGGGGCCGGTCGACCGGGCGTAGCCTTTCTCCATGCACCAGTAGGGGTAGCTGAGCAGCTCGGTCGCGCCGACGCCGGTGATGCCGAACATGGCCAGGGCGGCCATGATGATGGTCGGGTCGTTGGGGATGCGGAAGGTGAGCCCCTCGGCGAGCTGGTCCCATCGGATCGCCACGTCGGGCGGCAGGAGGAGGACGCAGAGGACGGTCATCAGGGTGAAGACGGCGACGAAGGCGGTCATCGTGCGCTCGACCAGGCGATAGCTGCCGGTCCAGAGCATCCCGGCGGTCAACGCGGTGACGAGCACCCCCCAGAATAATTCGGGACGTTCATTGAGGCCGAGGCTGCCGCCGAGCAGGACCGTGACGCGCGGCAGGATCATCGACGCGGCCTGGCCGATGCCGGCGATCATCGCGCCGATCTGCAATTGCGTGACCAGGAGCATGACCGCGCACCACCAGACGAGCAACGGCCCCGGCCCCGGCAGGGATCGGAAGCCGGAGAAGGTCGTCTGGCCGCTGGAGACGGCGAAGCGGCCCAGCTCGACCTGCACGAAGACCTTGATGAAGCAACTGATGATGACCAGCCAGAGGATGACGAATCCGGCCTTCGCCCCGGCGTGGGTGGTGGCGATCAGCTCGCCCGTGCCGACGATCGCCGCGGCCAGGATCAGGCCGGGGCCGATCTGCCGGAGCGCCTTGCCGAGCGTCGGGGGCGGTTCCTGGATCTGATCGACCTGGCCGAGGCGTGGGTCGTCGACGGCGGGGGCCGGGGAATTCGTGCGGCTCATGGGATCGGCCAAGTCCGGGGAGAGCGGATTGGATCGGTTCGGAGGTCATCGTAAAGGCACCGCGGGGCGCCCGCAACCGCCCAGCAAGGGTTGAGGGATGGGGGGCGGAATCGGGCGCAGAGACGCGGAGACGCGGAGAGCGATGAGGAGGAGGGACAGAGGAGCGAACGTCTTGCGACGACTGGACTCATCGCCTGGGACTCGGCGAGGCGACTCGGGTTTCGCGCTCCGGCCTCGGTTGCCGGAGCGAGCGGGGCGAGGAGGATCATCCGGTTCGCGATGGGTGGAAGGTGGAGGGAAGAAACGACAGGGAAGGCCGGCGTCGGGACGTGGCAATCGTCGCGGTTCGGGGCGATCGCCGCTTGCCAGGAGCCGGGACAAGGGGGGAGAATACGCGGAGGAAGTGTCCCGGTGTTCGGGAAGGGCCGTGCCGCGTCGCGCCGTCCGGGCCGGGTTCGATCTCGGTCGATTCGCCACCAATCAACAGCCCCGAGAGGACCGATGAACGACGCGAACGTTTCGGATCGCGCCGTCGATGACTCGGCGTTTGAGGAACTCGACCACGCCCTGACCGACGAGGGGGCGACCGCGGCGATCGACCGGCTCATCACGCGGCTCGATCGCGGCGAGGAGCCCCGGGCCCTGCTCGACGCCCTGCTGTTGAAGGCCCGGCTCGACCTGGGATTGCCCGCGGTCTACTCGGGGATGTTGTCGAGCCTGCCCGAGCCGACCCGGACCCGGTACGAGGACCGCTACATCGAGGCCCTGCGGACGGTCGGCCGGAAGCGTCTGGAGGCCGGCGACCTGATCGGCGCGTGGCCGTATTTCCGGACGATCGGCGAGAAGGAGCCGGTGGCCGAGGCGATCGAGCAGGTGGACCCGGCCGCGACCGACGGCCAGGTGCTCGGGCAGATCATGGAGCTGGCGCTCCAGCACGGGGTCCACCCGGTCCGGGGGTTCGAGCTGGTCCTCGTCTCCTACGGCCCCTGCTCGGCCATCACGGCCTTCGAGCACCTGCCCGCCGACGAGGCGACCCGCCGGCCCTGCGCCGATCGCCTGGTGCGGTACCTGCACGAGCAGTTGCGGGCCACGCTGGCGGCCGAGATCGAGCGATCGGGGCGCCCGAAGCCGGCCGACGGGGCGACCATCGCCGAGCTGGTGGGGGCGAATCCGTGGCTGTACGACGACGACGCTTACCACATCGACACGTCGCATCTGGCGGCGGTCGTGCGGATGAGCCCGTTGCTCCAGGACCCGGAGGCGATCCGGCAGGCGGTCGGCCTGACCGAGTACGGCCGTCGGCTGAGCGATCGGCACCGCTACGAGGGGGACCCGCCGTTCGAGCAGCTTTACGAGGACCACGGGATTTACCTGCGTGCCTTGCTCGGCGAGGGGGTCGACGAAGCGATCGCCCACTTCCGGGCCAAGCTGGAGCCGGCCGACCCCGACGGCGACGACCTGGCCTCGACCCTGCCGGCCCAGATTTTGATCCGGCTGCTCGACCGCCTGGGGAGGCAGGAGGAGGCGATCCCGCTGGCGGCCGAGTATCTGCAAGGGGTGCCCGAGGGGTTGCTCCTCTGCCCCGGCCTGATGCAGCTCTGCCAGGCGAGCGGGCGGCCGGACCTGCTGGCCCGGCATGCGCGGTCGGGGGGCGACCTGGTGTCGTACCTCGCGGCCAGGGTGCTGGCCTCGTCGGCCGAGGCGGATGGCCCGGCGTCGACGGCCCGGTGACGCGGTTTCGCAACGCAGGAACGACCACGAGGGGAGGCTCGATGTCCGGGAAAGACCCCGATGCCCGCGAAGTCGACCGCGTCGATGCCCTGGTGACGGCCGCCGATTCGGCCCGGATCGACGAGCTCCTGGAACGCTGCGTCGAGGGCTCGCGCTGGATGACCCACATCCGGACGGCCGACGTCGAGGCGAGGGTGATCCGCCGTCACCCCCTGGCATCGATCAGCGAGCGCGATTGCACCTGCGTGCGGCTATTGCTGGATCTGCCGGTGCCGGTCGAGCCGGGGCTTCGGTTCCGGATCACCGACGTGGACGACCCGAGCCTGGAGGCCGCGGCCATCGTCAGGCCGTGGGGATCGACCTGATGGGATAGGTCGGAGTCGCGTCTACCCGCTTCAAACCTCCCACCTTTTTGACTTTCGTTGAGAGACGAGCACCGATGACCGCAATTGCCCCCCCGATGGGTTTCGTCTGGTTGTTGACCCTGGCCATGCTTGGGGCCGAGGACAAGGCATCGCCGGCGCAAGATGATGGCGGCCAGACCCTGTTTGATGGCCGGTCGCTCGACGGCTGGGAGCGGTTCGGCGGGCAGAACGAGGGGGCGTGGACGGTCGAGGACGGCTGCATCGTCGTCGACGGCGAGCGAGGGGGCTGGATCGGGACCGAGCGGGATTACGCCGATTTCGTCCTGCGGCTG
The DNA here is from genome assembly GCF_040717455.1 of Tautonia sp. JC769. NCBI lineage: Bacteria > Pseudomonadati > Planctomycetota > Planctomycetia > Isosphaerales > Isosphaeraceae > Tautonia > Tautonia sp. JC769. Next base: position 38,574 of record NZ_JBFEFH010000026.1, on the reverse strand, counting down.
CAGTTCCGGATCGTCGAGCCGGGGAGCAACTCGGGGGTCTATCTGCGGGCGCCGGCCGACACGTCGCACATTTCCCGGACGGGGATGGAGATCCAGATCCTCGACGACGACCACCCGCGTTACGCGACGATCCAGCCGTGGCAGCGCACGGGGTCGATCTACCACGTGGCGGCGGCCGAACCGGGCCACCTGAAGCCGACCGGGGATTGGAACGCGATGGAGATTCGGGCGGAAGGGCCGCATGTGGTGATCAGGTTGAACGACGCGACGATCGTGGACGACCGGATCGACCGGCATCCGGAGCTGGACGAGGAGCACACGGGGTTGAAGCGCGAGGCCGGCCGGATCGGCCTCCAGTGCCACAACGGCCGGGTCGAGTTCCGGGAGGTTCGGGTCGAGGACCTGTCGGGCGAGTGACTTGAGCGGAAAGGGCCCCTGCCCTCTTGCGAGCGACGGGCGCGCCGTCTAGGCTTGCTCCGATCATGAACGAACCACCGTTGAAATCGGCGATCATTGGCGAATTCCTGGGCACGGCGTTGCTGGTCTTGCTCGGCAACGGCGTGGTGGGGTCGGTCGTCCTGCTGGACAAGCAGGCCGACTGGATCGTGATCACGACCGGCTGGGGCCTGGCGGTGATGCTGGGGATTTACCTCAGCGGCCGGCTCAGCGGGGGGCACATCAACCCGGCGGTGACGCTGGCATTGGCGGTCCGGGGGCAATTGCCCTGGCCCCGCGTGCCGGCGTACTGGGCCGCGCAGGTGGCGGGGTCGTTCGCCGGGGCGATGCTCGTCTACGTCGATTACGCCGAGGCGTTCCGGGCGTTCGAGGCGGCCAACGGGATCACCCGGGGGCGGCTCGTCGAGGGCCGATTGCAGGACCCGGCGGCGGGAGGGGCGGGGGTCTTCTTCACCGCCCCGGCGTTCGGCGTGACCTGGCGGTCCTTGTTCAGCGAGATCCTGGGGACGGCCGTCTTGCTGGTGGGGGTCCGGGCGCTCTCGGATCGGCGGAACACCCAGTTCCGCGACTACTTCGAGCCGATCCTGGTGGGACTGTTGGTCTTCTCGATCGGCCTGTCGCTCGGCGGCCTGACCGGATACGCGATCAACCCGGCCCGGGACCTCGGCCCGAGGATCGCCGCCGCGCTGCTCGGTTGGGGCCCGGCGGCGTTCGAGACGCACGGCTGGTACTTCTGGGTGCCGATCGTCGGGCCGCTCATCGGGGGCGTGGTCGGGGTCTTCGTCTACGACCTGCTGGTCCATCCGAACTTGCCGAGCAAGGACGAACCGACCCCGCCGGGGACGATCGTCAGTTAGTGGGTCGGCGGGCCGATCGGCTGCGGGCCGGGATCCGGGCAGTTGCTGAGGAACTCGGGGACCGAGACGCCGACGCCGGGCAGGGATTCCCAGCTCGGCAGGCCGGGGCGGGTCTGGACCATGTAGGCCCAGTGGCCGACCTGGGGCTGGCCGCTCGGGTTCGAGAACATCTGGTTCTCCATCGTCCACTGGCCGAACTTCGGCCTCATCCGGCCGATCCCCTGGGTGATGGTGGGGCTGGTCGAGTCGTCGGCGATCGTGAAATTGATCAGGACCCGGCCTTCCGGCGTCACCGATCCGACCATGGTCGAGCAGGTCGGCTCGGCGTCCTGGAGCTGGGAGACGGTCACGCCCCAGAAGTACCCGCCTCGGAACCCGGTGATGTGGAAGACCGTCTGGTCGGAGACCGGCAGGATGGCCTCGCTCGACGGGTCGTAGACGACCGCGGGCAGGTTCGCCGGGGGGACGTACCAGTAGGTGTCGGCCAGCCACGACCATCGTGAGGTGATCGGCGCGTGGTGCTGCTGCCGGGCCTCGGCCGCATGGTGTTGCCGGGCGGCGATGGCGGCCGCCTGCCGCTGGGCGAGGGCCTCGGCGAAGGGCCGGGCCGGGGTGACTCGGGCCTCGTGGACCAGGGCCGGAGGCTCCCGGAGGGGCGAGGGGCGGGCGGCTCGGCTCAGCAGGAGGCGGCCTTCGAGGGATTCGAGCGTCGGCGTGGTCGGGTTGGCTCGTCGTCGCGAGCGGCCGGGGCGGGGGTGATCCATGAGCGTGGGTGCCTTCACCAAGGTCAAGCGACGCGGGGTCGTGTGGCTCGGCCCGACCGACGGACAGACGGCGATCGTCCCGTCGAGCAGGGATCGGATGGGCGGGGAGCCGACCCGGAGCCCTGGTCGATGGGTGTCGATCCGTCGATAGCCAGGTTAAGCGTATCACACGATCCCCGGCGGCGCGTCGGCGGGCGCGGGCGCCCGCGGCGAGGCCGGCGCGGCGGGGGTCACTTCCAGCGCTGGACGATCCGCTCCAGGGCGGCGACGGCCTCGTGCAGGCGGTGCTCGTCCTCGGCGAAGAGGTCGCCGGTCTCCATGGGCATCCGGGAGACGCAGTGGGCGATCTGGTCGCGGGCGCCGAGCATCTGGGCGTACATCCGGTCGTACGAAGCGCGGTCGGGCGACTGGCCGAGCACGTCGAGCTTGCGGCGGGCCTCGGCGATGCGCTGATCCCAGTGCTCGAGGATCGCCTCCAGCTCGGGACGCTCCTTGACGTGGATCCGCTGCGGGTAGGAGGGGCTCTTCGGGAGCACCGGGCGGGACGGGTGTGCCGGGAGGATGTCGTAGCTCGGGGACACGGGAGGCTCCAGAACGCGGTTCGCCATCGAGACCATTGGAAACGGCGACGGGCCGGCGCGATGCGACGCGGCGCGGGACGCCCCGTCGATTGTATGATCGGCGGGCCGGGGCGCGAAGATCGTCGCCCGGTCGGTCGATCGCTCGGTCACTCGGTCGAACCGGCTGGGGACTTCGGGTCGCGTTGTCGGTCAAGTCGGTTGCGGATAGAATCCCGACCCGTCTCCCGCCCGAGCATCGCCAATCCATCCGAACTCCTCCCGGCCCGGGGGTTTTTGCCATGCGCCGATCGGTCCTTGGTTCTCTGGCTTGCACGATGGCGTGCCTCGGGATCGTCGTTTCCGTGACGGGACGATCGCCGGCGATCGCCCAGGGATCGGCCCCGGCGCTGCCGGAAGTCCCGGAAGGGTGGACGATCGAGCTGGTCGCCGAGGCGCCGGCGATCCTCTACCCGACGGCGATCGTGGCCGCCCCGGACGGGACGGTCTACCTCGGGCAGGATCCGATGGACATGCCCGGCCCGCCGACCGAGCCGATCGACTCGGTGGTCGCGATCCGGCCGGACGGCTCGATCTCGACGTTCGCCGAGGGCCTGTGGGCGGTGATGGGCCTGGAATGGATCGACGAGACCCTCTACGTCGTCCATGCGCCCTTTCTCTCGGCCTTCCGGGACACGGACGGCGACGGCGAGGAGGACGAGCGGGTGGACCTGGTGACCGGCCTCGGCCCCGATCGCCCCGGCTTCAGCGGCCTGAATGACCACGTCGCCGGCGGGATGGAACTGGGGATGGACGGGTTCCTCTACATCGCCGTGGGGGACAAGGGGATTCCGAACGGGGTCGGCGCGGACGGGACCACCATTCAGCTCAAAGGGGGTGGCGTCGTCCGCGTCAGGCCCGACGGCAGCGGACTGGAGGTGGTCTCGACCGGCGAGCGGAACCCCCTGTCGGCCATGCTGACGGCTCAGGACGAGATCTTCACCTACGGCAACGACGACGACAGCAAGAAGTGGCCGAACAGCCTGACGCACCACATCGTCGGCGGCCATTACGGGTATCCGTACGAGTTCCTGCTGAAGCCCGAGCGGGCCTTGCCGATCGTCGGGGGGCAGCTCGGCGGGTCGGGGACGCAGGGGATCGTGGCCAAGGGGGGCGGCCTGCCCGAGGCGTACCGGGGGAACCTGTTCATCTGCGACTGGGGCTTGCAGACGGTCTTTCGGATGGAGGTGGTCCCGAACGGGGGGACCTTCCGCCTGACGCGCCGCGAGCCGTTCGTCTCGGCGGGGGCGGTGGCCGATTTCCGCCCGTTCTCGATCCGAGAGGCGGCCGACGGCCGGTCGCTCTACGTGGTGGACTGGGGGATCGGCAACTGGCTCTTGCCGGATGCGGAGACGGGACGCCTGTACCGTGTGGCTCCGGCTGACGGGGAGCACCTGGGGGCCGAGGAACCGGAGTCGCTGGGCCTCGAAGCTCTTGATCATCCGAATCACCGTGTGCGACTCCGGGCGCAGCGAGCGTTGGCGAAGCAAGGGGGGGCGGCGGTGGCCCCGCTGGTCGATCGGTTGAAGGGGGATGAAGGCGAAACGCAGGGGAGGCTGCACGCGCTCTGGGCACTCGACGCGATCGGGACCCCAGAGGCGTCGGCGGCGATCCGAAGCATGGTCACGGACGCGGAGCCGATCGTGCGAGCACAGGCGGCGAAGCGGGCGGGGATTCGGAAGGACCAGGGGGCGAAGCCAGAGCTGGAACGGTTGCTCGACGACCCGGAGCCGGTCGTGCGGCGCGAGGCGGCCATCGCACTGGGCAAGCTGGGCGACCCGTCGGCGGGACCGGCATTGATGGCGAGGCTGGGCGAACCTGATCCGTTCGTCGCCTGGTCGATCCGCCGGGCGATCCGGGAACTGGGGGCCTGGGACGCGGCGGCGATCGGCGAGGCGCTGGGCGATCCGGCGCGGCAGGAGGCGGCGATCCGGTTGACCGACGAGGCCTATGCCGTGCCGGTGGCCGAGGCGTTGTCGAAGGCGCTGGGCGAGGTGGCCGATGCGACCGTTCGGGCGGAGATCGTGGAGAACCTGGCGGAGATCCTGCTGAAGGTCCCCGAGTGGGACGGGGCCTGGTTCGGCACGAATCCGCTGGCCGGGACGATGCCGCAGAAGACCGAGGCTTGGGATCGGGAGGGGATGCGAGTCGCGGCGATGGGCCTGATCCGGGCGCTGGACGACCCGGACGCGACGGTCCGGGGCCGGGCGATCGTCGGCCTGAGGAGAGTCGGCCCGTCGGCCGCGCCGTACCTGAGGGCGAGGCTGGGCCGGGAATCGGACGGGGAGAACCTGCGGGCGTTGGCGTTGATCCTGGGGGACCTGGCGGACCGGGAATCGGTGCCGATGCTGGCGAGGATCGTGGTCGATCCGCTGGCCCCGGCGCCGGCGAGGGCCGCGGCGGTCGATGCGCTCGGGCACCTGCAGGGGCCGGAGGCGTTGCGGGCGTTGTTCACGGTCGCGTTCGACCCGAAGGCCCCGGCCGACCTGGTCGCGCGGGCCTTGCCGAAGGTGGCCAGCTCGGGGGCCCTGCCGCCGAACGACCTGGCGAGCTTCCTCGATCACGGCGAGGCGGAGGTCCGGATCGCGGCGCTCGGGGCGCTGGCGGCGGTCGAGGGGTTGCCGGGGCATCTGCTCGACCGGGTGGCCGCCCGGCTGGACGACCCGGACCCGACGGCCCGGGTGGCGGCGGTGGCGGCCGTTGCGGCGCTCGGTCATCGGCCGGCGGTGCCGAAGCTGGTGGAGATGGCCGGCTCCGGGGAGGTTGACCCGTCGCTCCGGTCGATGCTCGTACGGGCCTTGGCGGCGATGCCCGAGCCGGAGGCGTTGCCGGTCTTCCTGGGGGCGCTCGGGGATCGCGACCCGGATCTGAGGCGATCGGCCGAGGCGGCCTTGCTGGCGATCCGGGACCGGGTGCGCCCGGCACTGGAGGAGCACGCGCGATCGGTCGATCCGGCCAGTCCTGCCGCCGAGGCGTTGGAGCGGGTGGTGACGACCTTCACCCCGGTCGTCGACTGGCGGGTGATCGGCCCGTTCGCGCGGACGACGGCGCGGGTGTTCCTGGGATCGACCGAGATCGATTTCTCGGAGACGCATTCCGGGGTCGAGGGCAGGACGATCGCCTGGCACCCGAGGGAGGCCGAGCCGGAGACCGGGCGGGTGGTGATCGACGACCTGAAGGAGGGGCAAGGGGATGTCGGCGGCTTCGGCTACGACGACACCGGCTCGCCCGACCTGGCGGCGTTCGCGACGGCCGAGATCGCGTCGGACGCGGAGCGCGAGGCCCTGCTCTTGTTCGGCTCCAGCGGCTCGATGATCGTCGAGCTGAACGGCGAGCCGATCCTGGAGGTCAGCGAGTATGCGGGTCGGCCGTATGCCCCCGACAGCGACCGGGTGCGGGTCCGGTTGCGGGAAGGTTCGAATCGTCTGGTGATGCGGGTCCGGCAGGGGATCGGCACGTGGGCGTTCGGCGTGCAAGTGTCCGACCAAGGCCAGGAGTTGCTGGCCCGGGCCGAGGCCGGTTCGGGGGTCGAGGCGCTGCGGGCGTTCGCCCTGGAACAGGAAGGGGACCCGGGGCGGGGCGAGGCGTTGTTCTTCGCCGGTGACGGCATCGGCTGCGTGAAGTGCCACGCGGCCGACGGCAAGGGGGACTCGGACATCGGCCCCGATTTGACGGGGCTGGCGGCGAAGTACGACCGCGCGGAGGTCATCCGGTCGATCCTCGAGCCGTCGGAGCGGATCGCCACCGGGTATCAGCCGGTTCTGGTGGCGACCGACGACGGCCGGGTCGTCGCGGGATTGGTCCGCGAGGAATCGGCGGGGGAGCTGGTGCTGGCCGATGCCGAGGCGCAGATCGTCCGCGTCGAGAAGGGGCGGATCGAGGAGCGACGCCTCGGCCAGGTGTCGATCATGCCCGAGGGCTTGGTCGATTCGCTCAAGCCCGGGGAATTCGCCGACCTGGTGGCGTACCTGATGAGCCTCAAGGCCCCGGTCGGGGGGGATTGATCGCTTCGCCCGGAGGCGGGAGGACCTCGAAGACCCGGATCCCCTCGTCGTCGTTCGACCAGCGGAGGAGGACGCGATCCGGGTGCTCGGCGACGAACCGGGAGATGGGGTCGTCGAGGGCCCGGGCGAAGCGGCCTTCGGTGGCGATGAGGTAGGCGACGCCATAACGGTCGATCTGCCCGGCCACGTCGGGCTCCCCCTTGAGCGGCAGGGAGGTCAGGCCGGGGCGGCCGGTGAACCAGAAGGCCTCGGCCGGGTAGATGGTCATGATCGGCCCGGGGCGGTCGCCCGACTCGGCGATCCAGGCGAAGGCGGGGTCGACCACGCCTTGCAGGCGACGTTCGGCCTCGGCCCGGCCGGTCAGGGCGGCGTAGAGGGCGTAAGGCGTGGCCAGGGCCAGCAGGAGCGCGGCCGCGAGGGTCCGGGGGCGGAGGGGAGTCGGGTTGACCCGCCGGGCGATCGCCGCGATCCCTTCCAGCGCGACGACGAGCAAGGGCGGGACCAGCGGGATCAGGAACCGGCCGGCCTCGGTGAACGGCCAGATGAGCAAGAGGGCCAGGTTGCAGGCGACGACCAGGCCGGCCAGCCGTCGCCGATCGCTCCGGAGCGATCGGGCCAGGCCGACGAGGAAGACGACCGCAAATGCGATGGCGAACGCCGAGGCCACCGGGGCGGCCCGCGGGACGAAGACGGTCCCGACCTCGATCAACGGGGCACTGAGCGCGTCGGGGATGCGGAGCAGGTAGAACCAGGCGTTGCCGAGGATCACCTGCGACAGGGATTGCCTCGGGAAGTAGTCGAGGTGGGTGGTGTTCGGGGTCGAGACCAGGCGCCAGGCCCACGGCGAGACGACCAGCCCGGCGGCGGCGATGGTGGCGACGAGCAGTTTGAACCGTCGCCGGATGAGCAGTTCCAGGGCGACCGCCACGCCGATGATCGCGCCGACGAGCCGGGTCAGCGTGAGCGAGCCGAGCCAGGAGCCGACCGAGGCGCCCTCCCCTGCCCTTGCCTTCGTGCTTCGCACCGCGAGGACGGTCGCCAGCAGGGCGAACTGCTGGAGCAAGGCGTAGAGCGGTTCCGATCGGATCGCGCCGCCGGAGCGGTGCCAGGTCCAGTTCATCGCCAGGGCGAGCCCGAGCAAGAGCGCGACGCGGGCCGGATAGAGCCATCGGAACCAGGACCAGGACACGACCACGGCGGCCACCGTGCAGGCGATCGAGAAGGCGTGGGCCGCGGCGAGCGATCGGCCCGTGACGGCCCAGACGGCGGCGAGGGAAAGCGGGTAGCCGGGCGGGAAGTGGACATGAGGGGCGGCGTCGGGGTGGTCGATGTCTCGGTAGCCGAAGCCGCCGAGGATGGATCGGGCGAGCATGGCATAGCCTGCGCCGTCGAATCGAGGGGGCTCGTCGAAGCTGGCCCCGGACAGGACCCCGGCGGTCGCGACGAACGCAATCAGCAGCAGCGAAACTCCTGCTCGGGATCGCCGCCCCGATCGCACTCGTGGAACGTCTTGCATGGCCGAAGTCCTTCGGGGGAGTCGCCCGCCCGGAACGCAGGGGATGATTCGCCTCGGTCGAGGGGCAAATCCTCGGGGACGATTCCGGGATTCTCTGGGAATCAGGTTGCCGATGCATACAATATGAGCGACCGCTGGCGATCAGGCCAACCCGGTTCGGGCTGCGCGGCCCGGAACCTCAGGGGTGGCCCTGGCCCCCATTGGGAGCCCGTTGACGATGATCCTCGCACTTGTCTCCGCCACATTCCTGGCGGTGGGCGGGATGGGCCCGGCCCCGGAGCAGGAGCCGACCTCCCGAGCAATCGTTCCTCAAGCGTCGCAAACCCGGGGCGACCGCCCGGCGGCCGATCGCCCCCAGGAGGACCCGAGCGTGGAGACGCCGCAAGAGCCCCAGTCCGAAGAACCAACGCCTCCGGTCTCGTCGGAGCCGAAGCTGGCGACCTTCGGGGGCGGCTGCTTCTGGTGCACCGAAGCGGTCTTCGAGCTGGTCAAGGGGGTGCACGACGTGGTCTCGGGGTACGCGGGGGGCCAGGTCCCCTTCCCCTCGTACGACGCGGTCTGCACCGGGAGGACCGGCCATGCCGAGGTGGTCCAGGTGACGTACGACCCGTCGGTCATCAGCTACGCCGAGCTGCTGGAGATCTTCTGGCGGACCCACGACCCGACCACCTTGAACCGCCAGGGGCCGGACATCGGCACCCAGTATCGATCGATTATCCTCTGCCACGACGCCGAGCAGCGAGAAATCGCCGAGGGCCTGAAGAAGCGCCTGAACGAGAACAAGGTGTTCAAGCGGCCGGTCGTGACGCAGGTCGTCCCGTTCCAGGTCTTCTACCCGGCCGAGCCGTATCATCAGGATTACTTCCGCAAGAACCCGAGCGCGGGCTACTGCCAGATGATGATCGTGCCGAAGCTCAAGAAATTCTCCCAGACGTTCCGCGAGAAGATGCGTTGAGCGGAGCCCGGTGACGGTGACGGTGACGGTTCGAGGCGCGAAACCCGGAGGGGGCGGGCGGCGATGGCCGGCCGGCTCCCTTCGGGTTTGTTCGTTGACGGGGGTGCGTGCTCAGCGCACCGGCGGGTAATAGTAGCGTTGCAGGGCGCCCGGCGGGCCGGTCATGGAGGCCCAGGTCCAGCGGTCGTACGGCCGGCCGTAAGGGGTCCCGTAGAACGGGAAGACGTCGGTCGGGCCGTAAGGCACGTATTGCCGGGCCCGGTTGGGGAAGGCCGCCGAGTAGCTGTAGGGGAACGTCATCCCCGGGTCGACGGCGATCGCGCCGGGGGCGGTCGGGCCCGGCACGGCCGGGGACGAGATGACGACCGGGGAGCCCGGCGCGGCCAGGCCCGGGGCCTGCGCGCGGCTCGATCCCGGGACGGCCAGGGTCGCCGCGGCGGCGACCACCAGGGCAGCAAGGTGACGCTTCATCGGTGGTGAATCCTCGTTGTCGACGACGATCAGGGGGAACGGCGCCCGGACGATCGCGCGAGTCGGGCTTGCGTCCGGGAGGTCGCCGATCCGGGCGTCGAGTGACAGATATCGTCGCGGAGCAAGGCCCGTGCCGCCAGCCTGAGGCGGCGCGATTCGACGCGGCGGCGGGGCGTCGATTCGGGAGGGCTCCCGCCCGGTGACGCCCGTGATGGCACGCCGGGGCGGGCGGGGCGGGCGGCCGCGCGTGCCCGGATCGGCTCGGCTTCGCGGGGAGCCGAGCGGGCCGGGTCTCCGGGCCGAGTCGGGCCCGGCCCCGGCGACGCGACGGCGACCCTCCCGCGCCCACACCCTTGCACACACTCGTGATCCAAAGAGGTCTGCGAAATGTTGATATTCAGAAAATCCCGATTTGTTTCTTGACCAATATCGAGAAGCCTGATATTCCAGAAGAGGCCCCCGATGTCTCGACGAGCTCGATGGAGGTTCAAGGCCCCGCCGGGCTGAGCATCACGGGTTTCAACTCTTTCAGGGATGGACACTCTCCCGAGGCTGATCCGACGACCCTCGCCGCGCCACCGCGCACGGCGTGCCGTTCCCGTCCGAACATTCCTTTCCGAGACGCCGCGACGATGGCTCGTCCTGAGACCTCGCCGTGTTTTCCAACTGCGCCTGGCGCGCGGGAGCACCCCTTATGCATATCAAGGCTCGTTCACGGGTTGGGTTTACGCTGATTGAGCTGCTGGTCGTCATCGCGATCATCGGCGTCCTGATCGCGCTGCTGTTGCCCGCGGTGCAGAGCGCCCGGGAGGCGGCCCGGCGGGCGCAGTGCACGAACAATCTGAAGCAGATCGGGATCGCGATGCACAACTACCACGACCAGTTCGGGGCCTTCCCCACGGGGGGGATCACCGGATTCGCCCAGGGGGACGTCTGGGCGGGGAACGCGAATCTGCTCTGCTGGCGGGCGCTGATCCTCCCGCAGGTCGAAGGGCGGAATACGTACGACGCCATCAATCTGAACATCAATTCGCTGGGCGCCGGGCCGGATCCGGGGGCCATGTTCACCGCCTGGATGACCGTGAACACGACCTTCCTCTGCCCGTCGGACGGGGAGCTCGAGGGGGGCCTGAGGTCGTGGCAGGCCAACGGGCTCGGCCAGTATCCGGCGGGCAACCCGCCGTTCCGGCCGGGGACGACCACGCCGGTCGATCGGGTCCCGGTGTCGAGCTATGCCCTGAGTTTCGGGGACAACTACGCCGGAGGGATCCTCAACGGCGGGCTCCCGTGGGAGACCCCTCCCAGCGTGACGACGCTGCCGCCGGGCCAGCCTCGGATCGGCTATCACGGGTTCTGGGGGACGAAGAATAGCGGGGGGCGCATGCGCGGGTTCTCCGACTATCGCGAGTTGCAGACGACCAACATGGCCGGCGTCCGCGACGGGACGAGCAACACGATCATGGTGGGGGAGACCCTGCCGTACCGGGCCGCCGACAGCAACTTCTGGCACTTCAACGGGTCGAGCGCGGGCACGACCATCCCGTTGAACTGGAACTCGAACACGGTGCCGGGGAACGACCCGTCGTGCCTGAATCTCTGGCAGTCGGCGAGTGCCCCGCTGGGCTGCCGGTTCGGGGCCGCGGCCAAGGGGTTCGCCAGCGAGCACCCCGGCGGGGCCAATTTCCTCTTCGCCGACGGCTCGGTGAAGTTCCTCAAGGACAGCATCAACATCGTCACCTACTGCGCCCTCGGCAGCCGGAACGGGGGCGAGGTGATCTCGGCCGATCAGTACTGAGGTGCCGCGCTCGCTCGGCATGACTTCGCCGACCTCGGCCCGGCGGGACGAGCCTCCTGCGCGCAGGATGCCCGGATCGCCGGGCCGGGCGGCACGCGGTTGGTCCCCTGCCCCGGCCCGGGGCTCTCCCGGGGCCGGGCGCGACCTCCGCGACACTCACGAACGCAACACACCCAAGGACTCTTGCAGATGAATGGGCTGACGCGATCGCTTGCGATGCTGGGGGGATTGGCCCTGCTGACGACCGTCTCGGGCTGCGGCGGCGACGGGCTGGGGAAGCGCTACCCGGTGTCGGGGACCGTCTCCTACAACGGGGAGCCGGTCCCGCACGGGAACATCTTCTTCGTGCCCGACGACCAGAACACGGGGCGGGCCGCGTCCGGGGCCATCGAAGGGGGGCGCTATCGCCTCTCGACCGCGGGGACCAACGACGGGGCGTTCCCGGGGTCGTACAAGATCCGGATCATCGCCCTTGAGGTGGACAACTCCCGGGTGGAGGCGAACATGCAAGGGGGCGCGGGCCGCCAGGACGACGTGATCGCCGCGACCCAGGCGGCCAAGAAACTGATCCCGGCCAAGTACGAGCTGGAAACGACCTCGGGTCTGACCGCCACGGTGGAGGAACGATCGAACGGCTTCGACTTCGACCTGACGGACTGATGAGCCGGCCGGGCGAGTCCGTCCCGACCCGGAATCGACCCCGAACCCCATGGCCCGGGGACGACCGGTCGTCCCCGTCCCAGGACCGACGAGCCGCCCACCGAGTCCTCAGGAACGCGGGGGCAAGACCCGGCAAGGTTCCTTGCGGTGGCGGCCGTCCTGGGTGAGGGCGCCGTCGAGGCGGCGGTCGAGGGCGGTGATGGCCTGATCGAGGACGGCCCGGGCGCTGTCGAGGTGGTGCGGGCGCAGGGCGTAGGGGTCGCTCGGCAGGCCGAGCCGGGGGGACCGGAGCTGGTCGGGGGCGATCGCCAGGTCGGCCGGGACGCGGCGGGGGTCGAGCGGCTCGAAGCCGGTTCCGTCGGCCGAGGCGGAGTAGTAGGCCCGTCGCGAGGCGGGAGGGCCGGGATACGTCCAGGCGGCTCGCAGGGCGAGCAGCTCGGCGAACTGGGGCCAGGGTGGGCGGTCAGGCTCGAGCGCCGGGGGGCGTTCCTCGGCGGCGAGGGCCGGGAGCAGGGCCCAGGCCTCTCCCAGTGGCAAGGGGCGCGACGGGTCGGTCAGGAGGTGGACCAGCTCGGGCCGGGCCAGCTCGGCGGCGGCCTGGTGGACGAGCGCCTCGGCCGCCTGGAGGTAGAGGAGGAACGAGGCGCGGGCCAGCCGGCTCGCCTCGCTCTCGGACCGGGGGAGCCGCAGGTGGCTCTGCGTGTGCAGCCAGAGCGCGTCTTGATAGAGGCAGTGGAACGGGCTGACGGTCGTCTCGATGACCTGGCCCGAGACGGACGGATCGGGGATCTCGGGGTCGGCGAGGGCTCGACCGTTGCTCGGGCCGAAGGAGTCGGGCGTCACGGGGTCGGGGTCGCCGAAGGGCATGGCGCATCCTCGATCTGGTGCGGGCGGACCATCAGGCTGCGTTCCGATTCTGGCGGCGGCGATCGACCCGGCCCGGCCGGTCGGGGTCGGGGCCGATCGGACGCAACAGCCGATCGTATCATCATCTTAGCACAGCCGGCAACGGGCGGTCGAGCATCCGGGCCGGGCGGATCGGGCCGGAGTGTTCGGGCGGGATCGGCCGCCCGGCCCCGGTCGGCGGCGAGCGGACGGGCCGGTCGGCGGTCGCGGGCGGGGTCGTCCTCCGCGTCGACGCGTTCGGAACGGCCGGCGGGGGGAGCGGCTCGGGGGCGATCGGGCACGAGGCGGTTGACTCGGCCCATGCTCAGGGCGTCTGATGGCGGCCATCGACCTTCGATCGCGCGGCCCCAACGGCCGCGCGACGAGGGGTTGTCCGAAGCGATGGACGGCAACGCGTTCTCCTGAGCGAAAGGGTTCGAAGATGCGATCGGCGACGAGCAGTGCCCTGATCCTGGGCGTCCTGGGTGGCCTCGCGATCGTCGGCGGGGCGGGTGAGCCCGCCCGGGCGAGCGAGGAGGCGGCCTTCGAACGGACGTCGGACGTGATCTACGGGAGGAAGCACGGGACGGCCCTCACGATGGACGTGTTCCGGCCGACCGAGGAGGGGCCGGGCCGGGGCGTGGGGCTGATTTTCGTGGTCAGCGGCGGCTGGTTCTCCGCGCATGAGGCCATCGCCTTGCCGTTGATCGAGCCGTTCCTGGGTCGGGGGTACACCGTCTTCGCGGTCGTCCACGGCAGCCAGCCGAAGTTCACGATCCCCGAGATCCTGGGCGACATGCACCGCGCGGTCCGGTTCATTCGCCACCACGCCGACGATTACGGCATCGACCCGGATCGGATCGGCATCTTCGGGGGGTCGGCCGGTGGCCACCTGTCCTTGATGCAAGGGACCGCGGGGACCGGAGGAAATCCCGAGGCGAGCGACCCGGTCGAACAGGCGTCGAGCCGGGTGCAGGCCGTGGCCTGCCTGTTCCCCCCGACCGATTTCCTCAATTACGGCGAGCCGGGCGAAAACGCGCTCGGCCGGGGAATCCTGGAGAATTTCAAGGCCCCTTTCGATTTCCACGAGCTGGACGCGACGCGGAACGTGTACGTTCCCATCACCGATGAGGAGCGTCTGCTCGCGATCGGGCGCGACATCTCCCCCATCAGCCACGTCAGCCCGGACGACCCGCCGACCCTGATCCTGCACGGGGACGCGGACAAACTGGTGCCGATTCAGCAGGCCGAGCGCTTTCTGGAGGCGCTGAGCGCGCAGGGAGTCGAGACCGAGCTTGTGGTCAAGGCCGACGCCGGTCACGGTTGGCCCGACCTGGCGGACGATCTGACGAGCCTGGTCGACTGGTTCGACACGCACCTGCTCGGGGCGGATGCCTCCGATCGACCGGCGGGGGCGTCGGATCGGCCCTGATCGGCTGGGGGACGGGTGCGATCGCGGGCGGAGTGGCCGTGTCCGGCCCTCCCGGGGCTCTTGACGAGCGAGGCGATCGGGGAGCCCCGGCCACCGATCGAGCCCGGGCGGAGGGTGGATCGAGGCGGGGCGCTCCGATAGGGTGGCAACCGGGCCGGAGCGTTCGGAATCGAGAATCGAGCTTCGGTCCCACGCTCAACGCTCCATCGATCTCTTGAGGGACGACAGAGGATCGCCATGATGCAGGACCAAACGCCCCGGAGCCGTCGAGGGGTTCATATGCTTCTCATCCTTCTGATCGCGACGGGAGGGGGCGGCGGCCCGGCCCGGGCGGCCGAGGAGCTGGTCACCGACGGGGCATTGGGGCCGTTTCTGGGGGCGGCGCGGTTTGACGAGCTGACGCTGTTTGATGAGGAACGGTTCCCGAATGTGATCGTCGGCCGGGACGGGACGGTGGTGGCCACCTGGGGGAGTGAGCGGATTCGGGTCCGTCGGAGCGAGGACGGGGGGGACTCCTGGGGCCCCGAGATCGACGTGGGTGAGGGGATTCACGGGGGCGGGGCCCTGGTCGACGAGCGATCGGGGGCCATGCTGATGTTCGTGCATCCCGAGCATCCGCCCCGAGACGGTTCGACCGCCCCTCGGACCGTGTACCGGAGCGAGGACCAGGGGGCCTCGTGGGCAGAATGCGAGGCCACCTTCCGGGAAGACGCGAACGGTTATGTCCCCTCCCTGCATATGAGCGAACACGGGACGACGCTGCGTCGCGGCCCCCACGCGGGGAGGTTGATCCGGCCGGCCCGGGTCTACCAGCCGTCGCCGGACCGATACGCCACCGCGATTTACAGCGACGACGGCGGGCAGACCTGGCAGTCGAGCGGGCCGTTTCCCCTGCAAGGGACGGGGGAAGGCGCCCTGCTGGAGCGTTCCGACGGCCAGTTGATCTACAGCGCCCGCCGGAGTTTCTTCCCGGACGATGAGCCCTTCCAGGCGGGCCGGGTATTCGCCCGGAGCGACGACGGCGGGACGACCTGGGGCGACCCGTTCTCGTCGACCGAAGTGCCCGATGGGCCCCGATACCGGGGGGAGGAGCGTCGGGGGGCGAACTACAACGCCCATTTCGGCATGATGGCCGGGTTCGCCCGCCTGCCGGTCCGGGATCGAGACATCCTGATTTCCAGCAATGCCGATCACGATGGTCACGAGCGGGTCCGCCTGACGGTGTGGGCGAGTTTCGATGGCGGGGCGACCTGGCCGGTGAAGCGGCTCGTCCACGAGGCCGAGAGCGCCTACTCGTCGCTGGCCGCGGGCCGGCCGGGGACACCGAGCGAGGGCTGGATATACCTGCTGTACGAATACGGGGATGAGTCGTCGCAATACGTGGGTGGGAAGCTTGCGCGATTGAATCTCTCGTGGATCCTCGATGGGGAACTCACGGGGGACGGGACCTTGCCCGCCTGGCTCGACGAGTACGGGTCCGAAGCCTTCCTGCAGCCCCCGAAGGTCATCACCGACCCCGGCCCGAGCCATGGTGGCGCATCGCGACGGTTCCAGGGGATCCCGAGCCTGGCCCGGAGCGAGGGGGGGAGGCTCTGGGCGACCTGGTACGGGGGACCCACCCCGGGAGAGGACCGGAATAATTACGTCATCCTCGCGAGCAGCGGCGACGACGGCCAGACCTGGTCCCGCAAGCAGGTCATCGTCGATCCGGATGGCGAGGGGCCGGTCCGGGCCTTCGATCCCCAGGTCTGGGCCGACCCCGATGGGCGGATGTGGGCCTTCTGGGCGCAGGCGGTCGGTCACGGGGCGAGTGTCGGGGGAGTCTGGGCGATGGTCAGCGACAATCCGGACGACGAGGACGCGGAGTGGTCCGAGCCGAGGCGGCTGACCGACGGGGTGATGATGGGCAAGCCGCTCGTCCTCTCCTCGGGGGAGTGGTGCCTGCCCGCGTCGACCTGGAGGGAGACGGACCGGAGCGCCCGGATGGTCGTCTCCCCGGACCGGGGCCGGACGTGGGCGGTCAGGGGCGGCTGCAACGTGCCGAAGGACGTCAGGTCGTTTGATGAGCACATGATCGTCGAGCGTGGCGACGGGTCGCTCTGGATGCTGGCCCGGACCACGTACGGGATCGGCGAGAGCCGATCGACCGATCGCGGTCGGACCTGGTCCGAATTGGCCCCGTCGGGGATTGCCCACCCGTCGGCCCGGTTCTTCCTCAGGAGACTCTCCTCGGGGAATCTCCTGCTCGTCAAGCACGGGCCCATCGACGAATCCACCGGGAGGTCGCACCTGATGGCCTTCCTGTCCGAGGACGACGGCTCGACCTGGACGGGCGGCTTGCTGCTCGACGAGCGGGACGGGGTGTCGTATCCGGACGGGGTCGAGGGGGACGACGGGACCGTTTTCGTCATCTACGACTACTCGCGCCGCGAGGAGCGGGAGATCTTGATGGCACGATTCAAGGAGGAGGATGTGCGAGGCCAGGACTCGGAATCCCCGAGTCTCGGCCTGCGCATCCTGGTCGACAAGGCGTCGTCGGCGTCGCCGGAAGACTGAACGCGCGCACGGTGTCCGCTGTACATCGCTCCGGAACTCCTGCGAAGGACCGAAGGGTTGAAACATCCCATGCTGGCGGCGGTGATCGGCGGGTTGTTGCCCGCGGTGCTGTTCGGTCTCTCGGGGGTGATGCAGAAAGCGTGCGCGCGGACCGGGATCGGGACCGGGCCGTATCTCGTGATCACGGGCCTGGCCGTGCTGGTGGTCGGAGGCCTGCTGACGGCGGTCGAACACGAGGCCGTCGTCAGCCGGAAGGGCGTGGCC
Source organism: Tautonia sp. JC769 (assembly GCF_040717455.1). NCBI lineage: Bacteria > Pseudomonadati > Planctomycetota > Planctomycetia > Isosphaerales > Isosphaeraceae > Tautonia > Tautonia sp. JC769. Next base: position 21,342 of record NZ_JBFEFH010000026.1, on the reverse strand, counting down.
CTGACCGCCCTGTTCGGGGCCCTCTGGGCGGGGGGGATCGGGTGCATCGCCGTTGCCTTGCGGCGCCACGGGGCGCAGATCAGCCAGCTCGTGCCGCTTTATAACATGAACACGCTGGTCGCCGTCCTGCTCGGGCTGCTTGTCTTCTCGGAGTGGCGTGAGGTGCACTGGGGGCGTCTGCTGCTGGCGAGTCTCCTGATCATCGCGGGAGGGGTGCTCGCCGCCTCGTCCGCGAAAGCGATCGTCGAGCCGTGAGCTGTCCTCGGGTCGCCCGGGTGGGCGGCCTCGTCACGGGGGTGGGCCCACTTGGCCCCTGAGCCAATCACCGAGAGGCGCATGGCGATCGAAGCCCCGAAGGACGCGCTGCACGCCTTCGATCCGGGCGTCGAGCGGGCCGCGTAGGGTGAGGAAGGGGATGCGTCGGCGTTGCAGGTCGGCTCGGATCTGCTTCTGGAAAATGGTCCGGTGGGCGAGCCCCGACCGGTCCCAGGTGTCCTCGTAGGGCAGGTCGTCGTCGCAGAGGAAGGCGAGATCGTAGCGTTGCACGCACTGGTCGGCGAGCCGGGCGAGTCGCGGGTGGGCTTGGCCGTGGTACCATTGCGCGAACATGAAGGTCGTCGTGGCATTGGTGTCGACGAAGAGGAAGCGGTCGGCATCGAGGATCAAGGCGTCCTCGCGTTCGAGATGGCCCTCGGCGATGTCGACCAACTGCTCGGGGGTCAGACGTCGGTCGCGCTGATGGGCCTCCCAGTACTCGCGGCCATATTCGGGCATCCATTGCGTCTGATGCAGGCGGGCGAGCGCCCGGGCGATGGTGGTCTTCCCCGTGGAGGGTGCCCCCAGGAAGACGACCCTCGCCACGAGGTCGCGATAGACCTCGGGCGCGAGGAACCGCCGATGCAGGAAGGGATCGTCCCGGATCGTCGACCCGGAGATCGGCACGCGGGATCGGGCCTCGTCTACCCGACAATCCAGGGCGCCGAGCGCCTTGCTGACATGCTCCCCGTAGAATTCGCTGCAGAAGAAATGCGAGATCGTCCGGCCGCCGAGGATCTTGAGGAGGTATTCCTCGTGACGCCTCATGATCTCGGGGGTGCTCCCGACGACGGTCGGCCCGTCCCAGGCTTCGAGGACCTCGACCTCGGGGTAGAGGTCCCGGATCCAGCCGGCGCGGACCGGGAGGGGGACGCGGGTCGTTTCGGGGGCGTCGTAGACGACCACGATCACATGATCGGTTTGCTTGCACGCGTGCTCAATGACCCGTTGATGCCCCCGGTGCAGCGGGGCAAATTTGCCGAGGGTCAATCCGGTCGTCATCGGGGTCCGTCTCCTCCGATCGGTCGGTCATCGCGTTCCGCCAGGCACGATAGCCGAGCGTGGCCAGGACCAGGAACACGGCATAGAGGCCCGAGGTGAGCACGAGCGACTTGCTGAGATAGACGCCGATCGCGACCACGTCGACCGCAATCCAGAACAGCCATGATTCGAGCCGTTTTCTCGACATCAGCCACTGGGCCACCAGGCTCGCGACGGTGGTCAGGGCATCCCAGTAGGGGAGGCTGGCATCGGTGTATGAGGCCATGACGAATCCCCAAACCCCCGTTCCGGCGATCGCGACCGCGACCCAGCCAAGCGACCCGGCCCGGCCGAGTCGGGTCACGGGCAACCGCCCGCCTCGCGTGCCCCCCCGGAGCCAGTAGTACCACCCATAAAGCTGGAGGAAGACGTAGACGACATGGAGGATGAGGTCGGAGTAGAGCTTTACTTCGTAGAAAATCAGGATATAAAGCGACACCTGGACCAGCCCCGCCGGCCAGCACCAGATGTTCTGGCGGATGGTCAGCCCCACGCAGAGCAAGCCGAATCCGACCGCTATGACCTCGATCGTGCTCATGGTGATCCCATCGTGAGAGACGTCGACGCGGCAACGATTCACGCATCACGGGTCGTTTCCCGGTGAATCCTGGCGGGGGCCGATCGCGGGGGCTTCGTCAGGCTGGGCGTCGCGAAACGTCACGTCGAGGTCGATATTCGGGAAGGGACGGCCATCGAGTTCGACATAAGGGTTGACGAAGAAGTTCAGGGGCGGGCCGTGTTGGGGGGGGGCGAGCGTCAGGTTCCGGCCTCGGCTCAATTCCAGCCGGTGGGGGTCGTGGTTCCCGAAGAAGTACTCGCGACGCGAGGGATTTTTGTCGGCCTCGCTGGCATCGACCGGAACGCTGCCGACGCCGTCGACGTACAACTCCGCCCAGCAATGGTAGCCGGAAATGGTGCCCTCGCGCGTCTCGGGGGGAAGGGAGAAGCCGATCGCGAACTGCGCGGGGATGCCCGAGGCACGGGCCATCCCAATCAGCAAGGCATGAAAGTCGGTGCAATTTCCCCGCCCCACCTCGCAGGCGAATCGGGCGTCGCCCCGGCCCCAGCCGGAGCCGGACTTGTCGTAGGTCATCGCGTCGAGGACCGCGTCGTAGAGCGCCCGGGCCCGGTCTGCCTGGTCCTCGATCCCCTCGGTGGCGGCGAGGGCCCGCCGCCGGATCGGGCCGTCGAGGGGCACGAGGGGTTCGGGGGCCAGCAGGCGCGATCGCTCGTCGGGGCCTGGGGGATCTGCGCCGCCCCGATTCTCGTCGCGGGTCGCGACAATCGTCAGCGTGACCTTCACCTCGGGTTCGGGGCGATGGCGACGGAGGTGGAGCATGAGGTTGCCGAACGTCGACTCCCGCGAGAGGCTGACGGCGCCCGGGGCATCGATGGTCAGCCGGTGGATCGTCTGGTTCGCGTCGTCCTGCGGCACCGGGATCCACAGGTCCAGGATCTCGGTTTCCGGGGGGATGTCCCGGGCGGTCGCCTGATAGGTCAGGACCACGGTCCGTGAGTGTCGGCCGTCGTCCTCGGCCGTCCTCCCCGGGGCCGGCACGGGGTGGCAGCAGGCGATGACGATTGTGGCAAGTTGAACATGCGTCGCGAAGCTCATGGTCGGTTCTCGTCCATCGCAGAGGGGAGGGCCGCGGGATTCGGGGGCGACTCGACGGCCCTGAAGTCATGGATGCGCGGCGGGACCGTGCGGGTTCAACCCGGGCAGGGTCATCGTCATCAGACGCCGTCTTTCAGGGCGTAGGTCCCCCCCATGTCGCGCTTCAACTTGCCCAGGGCGACGAGCTCTTCCCAGACTTCGGGCGGATAGCCGGGCGGTGGGGTGATGCCGGTGATCCCCGATCGCTTGCCGCCGCCCCGGCTCAGGCCCGATTCGTCGTCGAGTCGGGTCAGTTTCAGACGCTTCTTGAAGGCCCTGAGCGCTCGCTTGCGTTCGTCGTCTGTTGCCATGGCCGCCTCGTCGTGCTCGAGGGAGAGGGGTGGGTCACGGTCCCCGCCCCGGAGCGCCGGCTGACCGCCGGAAACGCCGGGACGGATGCTGCGGTCGCGTCGACGGGAGATCGGGTCGCGACTCAATTGTCTTCGGCGGGGTCTCCGGAGTCCACTGGGTCCGCGGCGGCGACTCGGGTCCGATTCGCGCCGACATTTCGAGGATTTCGAGGCGATGAGATCCTCACGGGGGCCTCCGGCATGATACGATACGGCTGAACACACGGGCGTCTGCCGGAGGGTGATCCATGTCGGAGCAGTCGGATCGGTTTGCCAGGGGGCGAGGCTCGCAGATTCGTCCGGCGAATCGCTTTGGAGGGCCGACGTATGAGGATGATTTCGAGCACATCGAGTCGGACCCCGAGGCGTTGGACGATCATCTCGCCGCCCTGCGCAACCTGTCGACGGAGTATCTCCCCGATCATTCTCGCAGCGTCGTCTCCCGGAACGACAGCCCGGACATCCCGTTTATGTACAGCCTGAACCCGTACCGAGGGTGCCAGCACGGCTGTTCGTACTGCTATGCCCGGCCGACCCACGAGTTCCTCGGGTTCGACGCCGGGCTCGACTTCGAGGCGAAGATCCTGGTCAAGGAAGCCGCCCCGGGGCTCTTGCGGGCGTTCCTCTCCCGACCGGCCTGGACGCCCGAGCCGATCGTCATGTCCGGGGTGACGGACCCGTATCAGCCGGGCGAACGCCGATTCCGGCTCACCCGGCGGTGCCTGGAGGTCATGGCCGAGTTCCGGCAGCCGGCGTCGATCATCACCAAGAACGCCCTGATCGTGCGGGATCGCGACCTGCTGGGGCGTCTCGCGTCGGATCGCCTCGTGCACGTGAATCTCAGCCTGACGACGCTCGATGCGGGCCTTTGCCGATCGATGGAGCCGAGGACGAGCACGCCCCCGGCGCGGCTTCGGGCGATCCGAGCCCTGGCGGACGCCGGGGTTCCGGTGCGGGTGATGATCGCCCCGGTGATCCCCGGCCTGAACGACTCGGAGATCCCGGCGATCCTGCGGGCCAGTCGCGACGCCGGCGCGAGGGCCGCGGGATACCAGATGCTGCGGTTGCCCCTGGCCGTCGCGCCGATCTTCCGGGAGTGGCTCGCCCGGGAACAACCCGGACGGCAGCGGAAGGTCGAGCAGCGGCTCCGAGCCATGCGTGATGGTCGGCTCAACAGCGTGGAATTCGGCAAGCGGATGCAGGGCGAGGGGGAGATTGCGAACCAGATTGGCAACGTCTTCCGGCTCTTCGCGCGCAAATTCGGCCTCGACGGCGGTTTGCCGCCGCACGAGACCGCCCTGTTCCGACGACCGGTGGCCGGGTCCGATCAGTTGCGGTTCTTTTGAGGGGCGGCGGCCCGAACCCCTGGCGGCGTGGCGGCGTCTGAAGAGGCGGGGATTTCACGTTCGCGGAGGCTTTTCCGATGTCCAAGTGCATCCCGCAGTCGGGCAAGCGAAACCGCCCGAAGACCGCCGTGAAGGGGAAGCGGTACCGCTGCGCCTCGTGCCGCAAACGCAGCCCGAGACCCGTGAAGACGCCCGCCCCGTGGTACTGCCCGAGGTGCCTCGAGGCCAGGGCGGAATCGGCGGCCGCCTGGAATCGGCCGGGGCCTGCCGGGCGAGTCGACGGGGGGGGGAATTGTCCCGAGTCCAGGCGCGGGACATTCACCCGTTTTTTGATCGGTCGAGGGTCGTCTCGATCACCTCGACGGCCTGGGCGACGCCGTCCTCGGCCCGGATGCGTTCGCCCAGGCGCTCGGCGCGTCGTCGCATCGCGTCGTCTCGGGTGGCCTGGCCGATGGCCCGGGCGAGTCGATCCGGGGTCAGGCGGCGCTGGGGGACCGCCTCGGGGCCGACGCCGAGGCCGGCGACGACTCGCCCCCAGTACGGCTGATCGACGGCGAACGGGCAGATGACCGTCGGCTTGCCGAATCGAAGCCCCGCGGCGGTCGTGCCGGCCCCTCCGTGATGCACGACGGCCGCCATTCGTGGGAAAAGCCAGTCGTGGGGGGCGGAATCCACGCAGAAGAGGTCGTCGGACGCCTCGACCGGCCCCACCCCTCCCCAGCCGGTCGCCAGGAGCCCACGATTGCCCGATGTTCGAATCGCCTCGACGACCCGCCGGGTCACCTCCTCGGGCTGCTGGCTCGCCATGCTCCCGAAGCCGACGTAGACCGGCGGGGGGCCGGACTCCAGGAAGGCGACGAGTTCGGGAGGGGGAGTGTACTCCGGTTCTTCGAGGAACCAGAACCCCGTGGTGTGAACCGTCTCGGGCCAGTCGTCCGGCGGAGTGATGACGCTCGGGCTGAAACAATGGAGCACCGGCCGCGAGGCTCCCTCACCGGAGCCCTTGCCGGGACGCGGTCGGGTCTGCGGTTTGAGCCGATCCTTCCGCCAGCGATCGACCGTCCCTCGAAGCGGCAGGGTCATCAGAGGATTGAGCGCATAGCTCAGGCGATTCAGCGAGCCTCCCAGGGTCCTGGCCGGGAGCAGCGGGAAGGGGAACCGGCGGGTGGGGACAATCATCGGCAGATAGACCGCCTCGAACGCGGGGATCCCGAGCGAGTCGGCCATGTCCCACCCGGTGATCACTTTCGGGTGGAAGATCAGGCAATCGGCCCCCTGGGCGGCGGCCCAGGAGTCGTCGAGAATCTGCCGGACCAGCGGCGGCATGGTCGTCCGAAGCGCCTTGAAGGCCGCCAGCGGACTGCCCCGGAGCAGTTCCTTCCCCTCGTCCGATTGCACGAGGGCGAGGAAATCGGCCTGCATGGGAGCGAAGTGCAAGCCGTGCCCGGTGATGAATCGTTCGAAATTGGTGCCGGTGGTGAGGACGACCGTATGCCCCGCCCGTTTCAGGCCCAGCCCGAGCGCGACGAACGGCCGCACATCTCCCATCGTGCCGACCGTCAGCAGTGTGATTCTCATGGCGACGAACGATCCGGTTGAGCTTCCGCGCGTCCCGGGCGAGCCGATCGTTCGCCCCCTGCACGATGCAGTCGCTCAATCCGTCCGTCGGTTCACGCCCGGTGGCCTTGCCGCCACCCGAGCCCGGCCCCCGTCTCATCCCAACCCTGCAAGCTGAGCCGAGAACCGCTATTTCTCTGCCACATTCAACGGACAGACGGCAACAGCCCTCGTTGCGACGTCTGCGCTGCGGCAAGTATGCCCGGCAGGATTTGAACCTGCAACCTTTAGCTCCGGAGGCTAACGCTCTATCCAATTGAGCTACGGGCACGTTGGACTGCTGATATTGTTCCGATTGCGGGCGCCGTGTCAAGCGGGTGGTGCCCAATCGACCGTGATGAGGGTGATCGGAGTGCGGAAAGGCCTGGAGAGAAGAGCACGGGCGAGCGCCGACCGGGGGAAGGTCGGCGCTCGCCGGGAGGGAAGCGTCAGTGGGAGGATTCGGACGCTCCCAGGCGTCGCAGAGGGGTGTCGACGATCCAGCGTCGCAGGGTGATGAACCAGGAGACACCCATGTAGAACGCGGGATAGTAGAGCGAGATGAGGGTCAGGGTCTGGATCTCCGTGGTCCAGACGGGCGGGCCTTCGGAGGGGATGCGCCAGAGGATCCAGATCAGGAGGAACGTCCAGGGGACGGCCAGGAAGTTGCTCATCATGTTCAGGCGGCCTGGCTGGGAAGGGTAGAGGTAGCGGCTGGGGATGAACGTCAGGAACCCGAACAGGATGAGGGTGGCCAGGGCGGCCCACTGGGGCATGGGGAGGACGTAGAGGTAGAAGGCGACGACGTTCCAGTGCGACGGGAAGCCGAGGAAGTAGCCGTCGTCGGTCTTGGCCTCGACCTGGCAGAAGCCGTAGGCGCTGGCCAGCAGCGGGAGCAGGAGCCAGGCCTCCATGCCGGCGGGGAGGATCTCGGCCCGCCAGATGAGCAGCAGGGGCAGGAATGTGTAGGTCAGGAAGTCGGTCAGGTCGTCGAGCTTGCGCCCGTCGAAATTCGGCAGGACGCTTTTGACGCCGACGCCGCGGGCCATCGTGCCGTCGGTGGCGTCCACCAGGGTGGCCAGGAGCATCAGGGCGAACGACCAGCGGAAGGCGTCGGCGTCTCCCCGCACCAGGAGCACGGCGATGGAGGCGGCGATGACCAGCCCGAGCGCCGTGTAGAGGTGCACGCCCCAGGCCATCACGGTGCGGAGCGGGTCGCCGGCGTCCGGGCTGCCCTGCTCGGCGTCCGGCTCGTTGGTGGTCAAGTTCTCTCCCATCACGGACTCTCGGGATGTCATCCTCGTTCGCCTCCCTCAGGATCAAGCACCATCGTCGCCGGCGCGAGTGTGACGGGCGCGCGGTGGGTTTCGAGAACGCCGGTCTTGTGTCGGCGGACCAGCCAGTAATACGAGCCTCCGGCCAGCAGCATCGCGGCCGTCGCCAGAGGGGCGCTGTAACGACGAGCCGGGTCGGTCCCGTAGATCTCGGTGCGGGGCCAGGACAGGTTCACGATGACGAAGATGCCCCAGGCCACGGCCACCAGATTGACGGGCAAGCCCCACCGGCCCATCGAGAACGCGTCGGAGAAGTGGTGCGGGTGGGCGCCCCGGTATGCCTTGCGCAGCCGCCGAGAGAGCAAGGGGGCGGTCACCATCAGGTACGCGAGGTTCGCCCAGACGATCGCCACCGAGGCCATCACCTCGATGACCTGCGGGTAGTTGACGTTGACCACCAGCATCAGGATGGCGCAGGCCCCCAGGAAGACGGCCGGCCAGGTGGGTGTGCGGGACGTCTCGGAGATGTGGGCGAGCGTCTCGGAGAACGGCAGGTTGTTGTCCCTCGCCATCGCGAACATCAGCCGGACGGCCGCGGCATGGACGGTCAGGGTGCAGACGGTGATCGCCACGACCAGCAGGCAGAGCAAGGGGCGGCCGAGCCGGTCGCCCAGGACCTGCTTGATCACGTACGGCATCCCGCCGCTGACCAGGCCCAGTTGCGGGTCGGCCGGATTCTCGACGGCGCAGAGGGCGGTGACGATCAGCAGGGCCCCGACGAGCCCGACCGAACCCAGGGCCAGCAAGATGGCCCGAGGGGCGCGCCGCCTGGGGTTGTCGGTCTCCTCGGCGAGCGAGCCGGCGGTGTCGAAGCCGTACATGACGTAGGTCGCCGGCAAGGCCGCCGCCAGGAACGCCCCCAGGATGCCGAGCGACCGCCCCTCGCCCAGGCCCTCGACATTCAGGACGATGGCAGGACCGCGCCGGGCCGCGAACGCCATCAGGCCGACCAGCAAAATCGCCCCGACGATCTCGGCGAAGACGCCCGCGTTGTTGATCCGGGACAGCAGCCGGACGCCGACCGAATTGACGACCGTGCTGAAGACGATCAGGATGCAGCCGAGCAGCACGGCATTCTTCGCGGCGTCATCGGGATTGGCCGCCGAGCCGATGATCTGGAACCCGGGCCAGAGCTGGGGCAGCGTGATCTGGAGCGCCAGGGCCACCGCCGCCAGCGTGATCCCCGAGCAGGCGAGGTAGACCCAGCCGGCCATCCAGCCGACACCCGCCGACCCGATGTGCTTCGACCACTGGTAGACGCCCCCGGACAGGGGATACCGCGCCGCCAGCTCGGCGAAGCAGAGGGCCACCATGAATTGGCCGAAGAAGACCGCCGGCCAGGTCCAGAAGAAGGCCGGCCCGCCCGCGGCGTAGCCCATGTAGAAGAGCTGCGGCAGGCCGGTCAGGATTGACAGATACGAGAAGCCAACGGCGAACGAGGAGAAGCTCCCCAGGGTCCGGTCGAGCTTCTGCCGGTACCCGAAGCCGGCCAGTTCGTGGGTGTCTTCGGTGGGTGCCTCCTGAGACACGCGGCAGATCCTCGTCATCAGGCCAATCGGGGGGGGAGACAAACGATGAACGTCCGGCGAAAGAACGGTAATGTTTTAGCATAGAGCGTCCGGGATTGCGCGACCTGTTGTCAACGCAACTCGCCTTTCCTCCGGGACCTCCCATGCCCGGTCCCACCCCGAGGGGCCGTTTCGACGGGGAATGTCCCCTCCCCGGCCCTCGGGGAACGGAGGGCGATCGCCGACGAGCGGCTCGCCTCCGCACCGTCCCGGGTCGGAGCGGGCCGGGGCCTGCCGCTCGTCGAGGATTTCCTCAATGAACTTTGAGGAGTCAAACGCGCCCAGCTTGCGTCGCGGGGGGCCGCCTTATACGATCAATGGAGGCGTCGCGTCTCAGGCGTTCGATGGACCCATGTGATTGGGTGACGTTGGCATGCCGCACCTGTGGGTGCTGTTGAAATGCTGGCTCCTGTTCCGGATCGTGGCTTGCCCGTGCCTGAGCGGGGAAAGCTTCCACGATTGGTCGTCGCTTGCCTTCTACCGCTGGGCGGGGGCGGCCACCATCCCCTCGGATGATCTGTCCGACCCCTTCTCGGTCCCCGACCTCGGCCCCTGTATCTGCGACGGGGCCCCCACCTCGACCTGTTCCCCCTGCCTGGTCGTCGATCGATCCGGCGAGCCGCTCGACGAGTGGGCGATGCCCCTGACCCGATCCGTCGATCGGCCGGACATCGAGCTGGACGCTCGGCTGGTTCTCGCGACGCGACAGCGCGATGTTCTCGCGGTGCGCGCGGTGCTCCAGAACTTCCGCTGCTAGAACGCGGTCCCCTCCTTTCCGCTCGCGAACCGAGGCGTCATTCCTCGATGCCCCTGGTCCGCGAACGTCGGGTACCCCCCTGCCCTTCCAACCCTCGGGTGCGGCGTGTCGAGTCGCGAACGGGAGGCCCTGCGCCTCGCGTTCGGCGTCGGCGGTCGAGCCACCCGTCCCCCCTCAACCGATCTCCGGCCCCGAATAGGACACGATCCCATGAGTCGCCTCTTCTCGTGGCTTGGCAATCTGATTGCCTACGCCGTGATCGCCGTCATCTTGCTGGCGGTCCTCCGCCCGGATCTGGTGGAAATCCCGAGCCTCTCGAGTCTGGCGGAGGAGCATGAGCCCGAGGCCGGGGAATCGGCCGATCGGGCGGTGATCGAACCCACCGGGGCGCAGGAAGACGCCCCCGGGCCGGGCCCGGCCAACGAGGGCGACTCCGGGGTTCGCCTTGCCCCGGTTCGGCTCAGGAACCCGGAGGTCGCCCAGCGGATCGGGCTGCGAACCGCCCCGGCCGAGCGCCGGACGCTCGTCGAACGGGTCGAGGGGAATGCCGAGACCCAATACAACGGCCAGCGGTATGCCGAGATCGTCCCCCGGGTCTCCTGCGTGGTGCGGGAAGTCCTCGTGGACCGGGGGGCTCGATGTCGGCCCGGCGATCGCCTGGCCGTGGTGGATTCGGCCGAGGTCGGCACGGCGAAGGCCACCTACCTCTCCGCTCGGGCGATGGCCGAGCTGGCCGAGGCGACCCTGGAGCGGACCATCACCCTCTCGGCCAGCGACGCCCTCCCGAAGGCCCGGGAGCTGGAAGCCCGGGCCACCCTGAACACCGCGCGGGCCGACCTGCTCGGGGCCTCGCAGCGGCTCCGCAATTTCGGCTTCTCCGACGACGATCTCGAGGCGATCACCGCCGAGAACGACACCTCCTCGCTGCTCGACGTGGTGGCGCCGATCGAGGGGACGCTCGTCGACCTGCACGCCGTGATCGGCGAGGCCCTGGAGCCGAGGACCGTGATGTTCCTCCTCACGGACCTCTCGACGCTCTGGGTCTGGATCGACGTGCCGGAAGCCGAATTCAGCCGGGTCGGCGCCGGGCAACCGGTGACGTTCGACACGAAGGTCGGGGCCGAGCCCCCCGCCGAGGGGACCGTCGAGTGGGTCGATTCCTCGGTCGATCCGGTCACGCGCACCGTCCGGGTGCTCGCCACCCTGGGCAATCCCGAGGGGCGGCTGCGGGCCAATCAGTTCGGCTGGGGCTCGATCGCCGTGGCCGAGCCCCGGGAATCGGTCGTGATCCCGAGAGAGGCGGTGCAGGTGGTCACCCCCGGCACGACGGTCGTCTTCCTCGACCAGTCCGACGGAAGCTATCTGCCTCGTCGCGTCGAGGTCCGCCAGATCCGCGAGCCGGGAATGATTGAAGTCGTGCGGGGCCTGGAAGCGGGAGACCCGGTCGTCACCACGGGGGCCTTCTTCCTGATGTCGGAGATGCGCCGGGCCGAGCTGGCGGGCGACTGACCGGAATTCCCCTTCGAATCGGCCTTCTTTGTCGGGAACATTTCGCATGCTCAATGCGCTGATCAACGCGAGTCTGAATAACCGCTTCCTCATCCTGATGATGACCCTGATCCTCGTGCTCGTGGGGGTGAACGCGGCGTTGAAGCTGCCGCTCGACGCGTTCCCGGACACGACGCCGAATCAGGTGCAGATCAACACCGTGGCCCCTGCCCTGTCTCCCGGGCAGATGGAGCTGCTGGTGACTTACCCGGTCGAACTCTCGCTCGGCGGGCTCAAGGGGTTGCAAGAGGTCCGATCGGTCTCGAAGTTCGGGCTCTCGCAGGTGGTGGCGATCTTCGACGACGCGACCAACATCTACTTCGCCCGCCAGCAGATCTCGGAACGCCTGTCCGGCCTGCAATTGCCGGAGGGGATCGACCCTCCCGAGATGGGGCCGGTGGCCACCGGCCTGGGCGAGATTTACCACTATTATCTCAAGAGCCAGGTGCATGATCTGACCGAGCTGCGCACGCTGCACGACTGGGTCGTCCGCCCTCGCCTGATGCGCGTTGCCGGGATCGCCGAGATCAACACGCTCGGCGGCCTGGCCAAGCAATATGAGGTCCAACTCGACCCGTCGCTGCTGGCCAAATACAACCTGACCTTCGACGACATCTCGCAGACGCTCCGGGAGAACAACCAGAACGTCGGCGGCGGCCCGGTGGATCAGGGCGGCCAGCTCGCGCTGATCCAGGGGGTCGGCCTGGTGCAATCGACCGAGGATATCGCCGACCTGGTCATCACCTCGGTCGGAGGGGTGCCGATCCGGATCCGGGACGTGTCCGACGTGACCATCGGCCACGCCATTCGCCGGGGAGGCACCACGGCCGAGGGCCAGGGAGAGGTCGTGCTCGGCCTCGCCTTCATGCGGATGGGAGAAAATTCGAGAGACGTGAGCCTGGCCATCGATGCCGCGATGGAGGAGGTCCGCCGTCTCCTGCCCGAGGGGGTCGAGGTGGTGGTCGTGTACCGGCGGACGGATCTGATCAACCGGGTCTTGCACACGGTCGAGGCGAACCTGTTCGAGGGGGCGGTCCTCGTCATCGCCGTCCTGTTCGCGTTCCTCGGCAACCTGAGGGCCGGGCTGATCGTGGCCTCGGCGATCCCGCTGTCGATGATCTTCGCGCTGTCGATGATGGAGCGGGTCGGGATCGCCGGCAGCCTGATGAGCCTCGGCGCGATCGACTTCGGCCTGGTGGTCGACAGCTCGGTGGTGATGGTCGAGAACTGCGTCCGACGGCTCTCGGAGGACCGCACGAGCCGCTCGAAGACGGAGATCGTCCGCCAGGCGGCCATCGAGGTCCGCAAGCCCACCATGTTCGGCGAGCTGATCATCATCATCGTCTATCTGCCGATCCTGACCCTCGAAGGGGTCGAGGGGAAGATGTTCCGGCCGATGGCCCTGACCGTGGTCTTCGCGCTCGTCGGCTCGATGATCCTCTCCCTGACCCTGATGCCGGTCCTGGCCTCGCTCGGCCTCTCGAAGGGGAAGGAAGAGAAGGAGACGATCCTCGACCGGATCGCGCTGTGGGTCTACCGGCCGATCCTCCGCGTGTCGATGAAGAACCGGCTGAAGACCCTGCTGCTCGCCGTGACTATGATGGCGGTCATGATCCGGCTGGCGACGGGGCTCGGTTCCGAGTTCATCCCCCGCCTCGGCGAGGGGGCGATCGTCTTCAACACCGTCCGCCTGGCGAGCGTCAGTTACGAGGAGTCGCAACGCTACGGCACCGAGCTGGAGCGGATCCTCCTGGAGGAGTTCCCGGACGAGATCGACCACCTCTGGACCCGGATCGGCACCGCCGAGGTCGCCACCGACCCGATGGGGCTGGAGCTGAGCGACGTCTTCGTCACGCTCCGGCCGAGAGACCGCTGGACCCGGGCGACCAGCCAGGAGGAGATCGTCAATCAAATGGCCGAGGTCGTCGAGCAACTGCCCGGCACCGAGGCCGTCTTCAGCCAGCCGATCGAGCAGCGGATCAACGAGATGATCGCGGGCATCCGCGCCGACCTCGGCGTCAAGCTGTTCGGCGACGACCTGGACGTGCTCCAGGACAAGGCCGGCGAGATCGCCCGGATCCTCGAAGACATCCCGGGCGCGGCCGACGTGAGCGTCGAGCAGGTGACCGGGCTGCCGGTGCTCCGGGTCGTGGTCGATCGATCGGCCCTGGCCCGGCACGGCGTCCCGGCCCGGGTGGTCCTCGACGCGGTCCGGGCCGCCGGCGGGATCCCGGTGGGTGAGATCTTCGCCGAGGAGGGGGGCCGCCGATTCCCGCTGGTCGTCCGGCTGCCCGAACGCTACCGCGACCACCCCGGAGCCTTGCAGGCGATCGTCATCCCGACCGCCTCGGGGGCCCGCATCCCCCTGTCCCGGCTCGTGCGGTTCGAGGAGACGATCGGCCCCTCGACGATTCAGCGCGACTGGGGACAGCGCCGGATCGTCGTCCAATCGAACGTCCGAGGGCGCGACCTCGGCTCGTTCGTCGCGGAGGCCCAGCGGCGGATCGAGGAGGAACTGACCTTGCCGACCGGCTACTCCATCGACTGGGGGGGCCAGTTCGAGAACCTGATCCGGGCGCGAAACCGGCTGTATCTGGTCGTCCCGCTGGCCCTGGGGCTCACGCTCAGCCTGCTGTACTTGACCTTCGGCTCGGCGCGAGACGCGGCCTTGATCTTCACAGGGGTGCTGTTCGCGTCCAGCGGCGGGGTCTTCGGGCTCTGGTCGCGCGAGATGCCCTTCACCATCTCGGCGGGGGTGGGATTCATCGCCCTCTCCGGGGCGTCGATGCTGATGGGCCTGGTGCTCGTCAACGCGATTCGCAATCGCATCGAGGCCGGGGTCCCCAAGGATCAGGCGATCCGAGAGGCGGCGCTGGAACGCCTTCGCCCGGTCCTGATGACCGGGACGGTCGCCGCGCTCGGGTTCCTGCCCATGGCGACCTCCGAGCGGTTCGGCGCCGAGGTCCAGCGCCCGCTGGCCACCGTGGTGGTCGCGGGGATGGGATTCAGCACCCTGACGACCATGATCGTGCTGCCGGTCCTGTACTCGATGTTCGGCCGGGGGCCTCGACACGACCCCCGCGACGATCGCGACGCGGCACCCGAGCCGATCGAAGGGCCGACGGCCGGCCCTTGAGCTGAGACGAGGCGAGCCTGCTCGGTTGCTCGTGCGGCCCTCGGGGATCGTCCTCCCCGGGGGCCACCGCTCACCCTGATGCGGCCGACCGTCACGGCAAGACGCGCTGGCCGACCGCCGTGTTCAGGGCGAGCATGCTCCGGCGGTGGCGGACCAGCAGGTCGCGCCAGCGACGGACCACGTCGTTGTACTCGCGCCGAACGTTGAGGTAGGCCACCGCGTCGATCTCTCCGCTCGAGAAGAGACGATCGGTCGATTCGAGGATCTGCCGGGCGGCCGGGAGCTGCTCGGCCTCGACGCGGCGCAAGACGTCCCGAGAGGTGTGGAACTCGCGCTCCGCCTGCCGCACCTCGACGACCACCTGCTGCACGACGGCATCGTACTCGGACCGGCTCTGCGAGAAGTTCACCCGGGCCCGCTGGATGTTCCCCTGGTTCCGGTTGAAGACCGGCAAGGGGATGGTGATGCCGAGGGCCCAGGAGGTGGCCCCCGGCAAATCAAAAGGAGAGTTGTCCTGATAGGTGAACGGTTGGTAGAGCAAGAAAACGTCGGACAACCGGTTGGCGACCTCCAGATCCACCTGGGCCTTGGCCCGATCGATCCCGAGCCGGTAGGCCAGCAGGTCGGGACGGGCGGCCAGGGCCAGGTCGGTCAGCTCCTCGATCGTGGGGGGGGCGGGGATCGGGTCGACGAGTTGCCCCTCGACCGGCATGGTCTCGGCCTCCGCCGGATGGATGGCCAGGAGCGACCCGAGGGTCCGCTTGGTGCGGCGGAGCGCCTCCTCGCTGTCGGCCAGGGCGATCTCGGCGTCGGTCTGCTGGATCCGGACGCGGTTGACGTCGGCCTCGGTCTGGAGCCCCTGTTCCTGGAGCGTCTGGGTCAGTTCGAGGACGCTCTCCAGCCCTCGCGCCCCGGCCTCGGCCAGGCGCACCGTCTCCCGGGCCGCGAGCACGTCGACGAAGGCGATGGAGAGGTTGTCGATCTCGCGTCGGACGGCATCCTGATACTGGGCCTCGATCACGCTGAGGACCCGGCTGGCGAACCGGATCCGAGCCCGGCGCTTGCCGGTGAGATCGAGCGGATACGAGATGTTCAGGTCGTACTGCGTCTGGCCCCCGGGCCGAGCGTCGGTGAACGGCTCATAGGGGATCATCTGCGCATCGGTGAAGAGGATCGGATTGGCCCGCAACCCGGCCGTGAGGACGTCGGCCTCGGCCTGGGGCAGCTCGAACGCCAGGGCTTGCAGGGTCGGGTTGACCTCGAGCAGGCGCTGGATGGCCTGGTCCAGGGTCAGGGCGTTCGGGTCGAACGGGGCGTCGGGGTCGGTGGGCAGCTCCAGGGGCCCGTAGAGCGGCATCTCCGCGATCGGCAGCTCCGGCAGCGGCAGCACGCGCTCCAGCCCCGGCGGCGCGAGGCTCGATTCCGGCGTGGTGATCGAGAAGGGGACGCGAGGCGTGCCGGGGCCCGGTCGGTTGCCGATCGTCCCCTGCAGGTCGGGCCGATCGGAGGGCATCTGCGTGGTCATCGAACCCGGAGCACGCCCGAGCGCCGACTCCTGCAACCCCTGACCGAAGGTGCTCGCCGGCGGATCGCCCGCCTGCTGGGACATCGCGGGAGACGATGCCGAGATCATCGCCAGGGCCAGCACGCCGGCCAGGTTGTTCGAGCGTCTGGTCATGAGATTTCCGATGGCAAACGCCACCCTCGGGTCGGGATGCCGATTGTGTGCTCGACCACGATCTTGCGGACGCAACAGGCGGGCCGGAGGTCACGGGCCCCCGCCGCTCCGAATCCGATTCTGTCTCCGCGCCGCAAACGCGCCAGGACCGGGCACGTTCCTGAGTGTCATACCGTAGTTTTCGGCAGGATCATCCCGACTCCTGCATCCCTTGCGCCGGGATTCCTCGCCCCCCCTCCTCGCGCCTTGAAGCAAGCGACCTGGCGGCACCGCGTTGCCGACGGATGCTGCGCAGGGCGAGGCGATCCCCCTCATCGGCGGGGCTTCTCGCGAGGAACCGCCTGCATCCTCCGGGCGATCCGGACCTCTGGACGCCGCGATCCCCACGCTGCCGAGCCGGATGGCGGCCTCGGCCGGGGGCCTCGATCACTTGAGTTGAGTGCCGGCGGTGGGAGTCGAACCCACACGGGGGTTCCCCCCCGGAGGATTTTAAGTCCTCTGCGTCTGCCATTCCGCCACGCCGGCCAGGGTGTCTGTGTTGGGGCGGGGTCGATCAGTCGAAGTATTCGTCCTCGGGGTGCCAGGCGGGGATCCCGAGCACGAGGGTCCGGACGCCGTCCGCGCTGCGGAGGCGGTGGCGGGTGTAGGGCTCGATGAGGATCAGCATGCCGGGTTCCACGGCGACGCGGTCGTCGTTCAGCTCCAGCTCGCCGGTCCCTTCGAGGATGTAATACAGCTCGGTGCAGCGGGCGTGATAATGCCGGGCCGAATCGGTGATGAAGGTCACGTGGAAGTTGGCGGGGGAGGCGTCCTCGAAGGTCAACAGGCGGGTGCTCTGGCCGCACGGGCAAGGGACCGTGGGGGCTTCGTCGAGGCGTCGGACGAGGTAGCCCGGGCCGGCCTGGGGGGGGACGGGGGTGTCCATCGCGGTGATCCGTCGCAAGGGAGATCGGGGCAGGACGAAGGGGGAGGGACACCGGCCGCCGACCGACCGACCGGGATGGGAGGAGGAGGGCCGAGCGCGGCTCTGCCTCCTCCTCGGCGATCGTCCGATCACTTGCCGGTCAGGACGGCATCCTTCAGGGCCTTCAGCGGGGTGACCTTCACGGTGTTCCGCTTGGGCTTGGCGGGGATGTCGATGATCTCGCCGGTCTGGGGGTTGCGACCCTTCTTGGCGGGCGTGGCCTTCTTCTCGGCCAGGCGGATCTTGAGCATGCCGGGCAGGACGAACTGCTTCGGGCCGCCTCGCTTGGTCAGCGAGACGCGGACCAATTCGTCGAGCTGCTCGAAGAAATTGGCCACGTCCTTCTTGGCCAGGCCGGTCTTCTCCGACATGGTCGTGTAGAGTTCGTTCTTGGTCATCGGCCGGGCCTTGGGCTTGGCCGAAGCGGCTTCCGCCTTCGCAGGCGCAGCCTTGGGGGCAGCTTTCTTCGCGGCCATGGGTCGCATCCCCTCCTGATCGATGTGCGAATATCCGTGTGGGAGCGCTCCTGGCGGCCCCGACCCGCAATGGGGAGGCTCGAACGACGCTCCTGCGGAACCAGATCGACGCTCTGGCCCGAAATATACAGGAAAAATTGCGATCTGACTGCGCCCCGGCAGTCTTTTTCGCGGGAATACCGCCTTTGGTCGACCCCGAAGGCGCTGGGACTCAGTCCCCGGAGGCCTTCGAGGTCCGCCTCCTGCGGTCGTTCGCCCCGTGCAGGACGCCGGTCTCGGGGTCGATGACGATCGAGTGGGCATCGCCCTGCAGGGCCGTCGATCGGACCCGGTGGCCCCGGCGGCGCAGGTCGTCGAGGGTCTCCGCGGGCCACGAGCGGCCTTCCACGGTGATCGCGTCGGGGAACCAGGCGTGGTGCGTCCGGGGGGCGTCGACCGCCTCGCGCGGCGATCGCCCGAATTCGAGGACGTTGAGCACGACCCAGAGCACGGTGTTCGGGATCGTCCGGCCGCCGGGCGACCCGGTGACGAGCCGGGGCTTGCCGTCCTTCAGGACGAGCGTCGGCGACATGGAGCTGAGCATCCGCTTGCCCGGGGCGATCCGGTTGGCGGGCGTCCCGATCAGGCCCGACGCGGAGGTGACGCCCGGGACGAGGTTGAAGTCCCCCATCTCGTTGTTGAGCAGGAACCCCGCCCCCGGCACGACGAACTTCGAGCCGTAGCCGAGCTCCAGCGTGTAGGTCAGCGCGACGGCGTTGCCGAAGCGGTCGACCACCGAGAGGTGCGTGGTGTCCGGGCCTTCGGCCAGGCCGCTGATGGGGAAATCGGCCAGGTCCTGGCTCGGGGTCGCTTCCGCCGTGATCGTCCCGGCCAGGTCGTCGGCGAGCGCCTGGGAGGTCAGCTCCTCGACCGGGACCTCGACGAAATCGGGGTCGGCGATCCGGGTCGCCCGGATGAAGAAGGCCCGCCGCATCGCCTCGGTGATGCGGTGGAGCGTCTCGGGGGCGTCGGGGCCGTCGGCGGCGAGGTCGAACCGCTCGAGGATCCTGAGCATCAAGGCCAGGACGATCCCCCCCGACGACGGCGGCCCCATGCCGTAGACCTCGAACCCCCGGAACCGGCCCCGGACCGGGGGACGCTCGACGGCCCGATACGATTCGAGATCCTCGGCGGTCATCACCCCCCGGCCGTCTTGCATGGCGGCGACGATCAGCTCGGCGGTCTTGCCCCCGTAGAACCCGTCGGGGCCCTTCTCGGCGATCCGGGCAAGGGTGGCGGCCAGGTCCGGCTGCCGCAGGCGGTCCCCTTCTCGCCAGGGGGTGCCGTCGGCCTTGCGGAAGGCCGCGACCGAGCTGGGGAAGTCGGCCAGGCGATCGACCCGGCCGCTGCCGTCGAGCAGGTCGGCCGCGCCGTCGTCGACGAACAACTGGGCGTTGAGCGACCGGGCGAGCGTTTCCGAGACCGGGAACCCGTCCTCGGCCAGGGCCACGGCCGGGCGGACCAGGTCGGCCCAGGGGAGGGAGCCGAACCGCTCGTGGGCGAGGGCCAGCCCCCGGACCGTCCCCGGCACGCCGGCGGCCCTCGGGCCGGCTCGGTAGCCCCGGACGGGACGGCCGCCCTCATCCAGATACATGCGCTCGGTGGACGCGAACGGGGCCCGCTCGCGGAAGTCGACGGTGATCACCTCCTCCTGCTCGGCCAGGTAGGCGACGATGAAGCCGCCGCCGCCGATGTTCCCCGCCGCCGGGTGGGTGACCGCCAGGGCAAACGCCGTGGCGATCGCCGCGTCGATCGCGTTGCCCCCCTTGCGCAGCACGTCGCGGCCCACGTCCGAGGCGTTCGCCTCCTGCGAGACGACGACATGCGACCGGAACTCATCGGCCCGGGCCGGCGCGACGGCCGTCAGCACGACCCCCAGGATCACGGTGATCGATCGGCGAAACGTCACGCGCCGGACCGCGAGGGGCTGGGCGTGGCGACCCTTCGGGCCGGGAACACGCCGGAAGGGCCGGGGGCCGGGGGCAAATCGCTGGGGCATCATGGCGAGGATTCTCCGAGGGCGAAGGTCGATCATCGGTCGAGCAGCGGGGTTCGCGTGAAAAAAAATGGCCGGGGCGGCCCGGATTGCCCCGAATCGGCGTTGACCGCAGGGGGATGGAGGCTATCGTAACGCCCGAAACGTGCCGGATCGCGGTCGGTGTTCCCCGGCGCGAGCAGTTCAAGGAGGGACGACATGGATGATCGGATCCGAGGAGGGCGGCTCGTTGCCTTCGCCGCCCTGATTTCCGCGAGTTTCGGCCTGGGCACCACCGCCGAGGCCCAGCAAGCAAACCAGGCTGCCGAGGCCAGGACGGCCCAGCCCCAGAACCAGGCGACGCTGGTCCCCCGGGCCGTGCCGGCGAACCCGAACGACCCGATCGCCGTCGTCAACGGCGAGATCATCTCTCGTCAGCGGCTGGCCGACGAGTGTGTCTCTCGTCACGGGCTGGAAGTCCTCGACACCCTGATCATGCGAAGCCTGCTCGACCAGGCGATCAAGAACCGGAACATGGCCGTCTCGGCCGCCGAGATCGACGCCGAGATCGACCGCGACGCCGCCCGGGCCGGCATCAACCGGGAGAACTTCCTCCGGGCCCTGGCCCGCGAGCGGAACGTCAGCCCCCGGCAATATGCCGAGTATATCGCCTTCCCCGGCGTCGCGCTCCGCAAGCTGGCCGAACCGCGCGTCCAGGTCACCGACGAGGACGTCGAGAAGGCCTTCGAGGCGTTCTACGGCGAGAAGCTCGTCGTCCGGATGATCCTGGTCGACACCCTCGCCAAGGCCAAGGACGTCTGGAACCGGGTCCGGGAGAATCCGGGAGGCTTCTCGAAGCTGGCCCAGGAGCTGTCGATGGACCAGGACTCCCGCGTGCTCGGCGGCCTGCTGGCCCAGCCGATCGCCCGGTTCGCCGACCCCCTGCACGTCTCCGAGGCCGCCTTCGCGCAGCTCGTCGACGGCGACCCGGAAGACAAGGACCCGTCCCACAAGCCCAAGGACGGCGACTACACCGGCCCGATTCAGGTGAACGAGACCGCCTGGGTCATCTTCCAGCGCGAACGGGTGGAAGAAGGCCAGGAGTACAACACCGACGACGAGAACCTCGTCGCCCAGGTGAAGACCTCGATCTTCGAGGCCAAGCTCCAGGCCGAGATGAAGACCGTGATGGAAGAGCTGTTCGTCCAGGCGGCCGTCGAGAACCACCTGACCGGCCAGGTCAAGCATTCCGGCGTCCAGGAGGCCGAGGTCGTCGTCAAGGACGAGGACGTGAGCCGGGCCCGCATGTCGAAGCCCGACGTCGACCTGCCTCCCTCGGGAGCCCAGGAGAAGCTCCGCGCCTTGCAGCAATCGCCGGCCGATGCCGAAGGGAACGTCGAACGCCCGGTCGGCGCCCCCGACGCCCCGGCGCTGCCGAGCACCGACGCGAACCCGGCCGGGCCGAAGTGATCGGCTCGAGTCGGCTCTGACCCCATCCGTCGGCGGGAAACAGAACGGGCGGCCCGAGACTCGATCGAGTCTCGGCGGTCTTGCGTCGCTTCGCC
>NZ_JBFEFH010000025.1:0-110068 GCF_040717455.1 Tautonia sp. JC769 | reverse complement strand
AACGAGTGCTCTCGACCCTCGACCTATCCGCGGAAGCAGGTGGTCACCGGGCGGGCGAGCGGGCCGACTCTCCCGCGTACCCAGGCGAACACCCTGGCTCACGCTCGGAGCTTACGCTGCGTTACGCACCTCATTCGCCCGGCCTTGTCCCCGCCGTCGACTCCCCCCAACCCCTCGGCGTCTCCCTCCCGGTCCCTTCCGCACCCCCTGCCCCCCCCGACGACACCTCCCCAGCCTCTTCCCCGCCTCGTCCAACTGCCCCCGATCCGACCAGGCCCGATCATCCCAATCCGCGTCCACCCCACGATCCTTCACGACGGAGCGAACCCATTTCTTCCGCCGAGCGTCCCCCGATCGATCGGCGCAACTCCCATGAAAACACAAGGTTGTCGCAAGGCGTCCTTTCGCCCTCTCGCGGCGCACCTCAGCGCACCGATCCCCCGCGAACCCCCCTCGAACCCGGCAATCCGGCCGGCGATCGAGGGGCCGCGCCCCCCCCTCGCCCCGACCCCCCGGCCGGGCCCCCGTCGCTCCGGCCGGTTCGGCATCGCTGATCGCCCCTCGATCGTGGGCGGTCCCGTGCGGGCGAGCCGGGAAGCGGGGCGGGGCGCTCAGGGCGCCCAGACCAGCACCCCGGCCACCACCCCGCCGACCGCGACGAGCCTCCCGTCGGCGCTGAAATCGAGGCTCTGGATCGGATTCGGTTGCGACCTCAGGCGGTGGGTGACCTCCAACGTCTCCCGGTCCCTCAGGTGGACGCCCCCCTCCGAGGTCCCCAATGCGAGGGTCCTCCCGTCGGGAGACAGCGCGACCGAGGTCAATCGGTGGCGCTCGTCCAGCATCACGTCCGACTCCCCCCGGGCCAGGTCCCAGCTCCCGAGCCGTTGACGCCCGACATCGAGCCAGAGCACCCGATCATCGCCCGGCAGGAACTCGATCGTCCGCACGAGACTCCGCGAGGGCAGCGGAAACTGCCTCCGGGGGGTGCCGCCGGGAGCCTCCCAGGTCATCAGCCGTCCTCCAGAGTCATCCACCCCTGCCGCCGCGATCAATCGCCCGTCGGACGAGAAGTCGAGGGCCGTGATCAGCCGGGCTTGCGTCTCCAACACCCCCATGACACGACCCTCCTCCACGTCCCAGAGCCCGACCGCCCCCGAGGCATCCCCCGCCGCCAGGGTGGTGCCCCCCGGCGAGAATTCGAGGGCGGAGATCGACGCCTCGCCGAGCTGCAGCACCTCCAATTGGGTCCGGGTCCGCAGGTCCCAGAGCACGATCGTCCCGTCCCAATCCCCCCAGGCCACCTGTTCCCGAATGGGCGAGAAGGCGACGCACTTGATCTTCCGGTCCTCCCCGCCGCACTCTTGCACGGGGGCGGTGGCCGGGAGCTTCCAAAGGCTCAGCCGACCCCCCGTCTCGCACGACGCGAGCCAGGGTGAACTCGGGGAGAAATGGAGCGACGCGATCGGGGTCGACGGCTCCTGCAGGCGGCGAACCTCCTTCAACGCGTGCCCACTCCGTTGGTCGGTCATCACGCACAACACCACCACCACGATCACCACGCACATCATCCAGCCCTGCGTCAGCACGCGGACCCGGCCGGTCCTCCCGGTCGGCCCCGGAGGGCGGCGAGCCTCGTCCGGGCCGCCGAGACCGGGACCCTCACACCCTCGTCCTCGATTCGACAACATCATCATCACCCCCTCGCATCAAATCAGGTGACCCCTCATGCCAAACAACCTCTCCTGCTCCTCCGCCTCCCGTCCCCTCCAAACGCGTCACACCGATCGTCAGTCACGACCGCACTGTCTCTCCATCTCCCCATGGCAATTTGCCGGCCCTCATGTGACACGAAGGCCGCCGATCGCCTCCCCCTGGCGGCAGAGCCGGTCGACGTCACCCGCCCCGGATTAGACCCGTCCCCGGCCCATCCTTACAGCCGAGCCCCCCGGTTCTTGGCCGATCGAGGCTCCTCCCGCCACCCACCAGGAATCGCCCCCTCGGTCCTGCTCGTGCTGTTCGTTTGGTCACAAGGTATAATGAAGCAAAGGTGTTGCGTCCGGAGGAGCGATCGCGATGGGAATGATCCGGGAACTCTCGCCGTCCGTCGTCAACCAGATCGCCGCGGGCGAGGTGGTCGAGCGGCCGGCGAGCGTCGTCAAGGAACTGCTCGAGAACGCGATCGACGCCGGGGCGACCCGGATCGAGCTGACCGTCGAGCGCGGGGGGCGCGACCTCGTCCGGATCGCCGACAACGGCTCCGGGATCGACCGCGAGGATCTGCCCCTGGCCTTCCGCCCCCACGCCACGAGCAAGCTCGCCGAGGCCGACGACCTGCACCGCATCCGGACCCTCGGCTTCCGGGGGGAGGCCCTGGCCGCCATCGCCGAGATCTCCCGGGTCCGCTGTCAGACCCGCACCCCCGACGCCGAGGTCGGCTCGGAGCTGGCGATCGAGGGGGGACAGCACGCCGAGATCCGCGACTGCGGCTGCCCGGTCGGCACGGTCATCGAGGTCCGCAACCTCTTCTTCAACACCCCCGTCCGCCGGACCTTCCTCAAGAGCGACTCGACCGAGGCCGGCCACGTCGCCGAGATGTTCACCCGGATCGCCCTGGCCCACCCGACCATCCACCTGACGTTCCGCTCCGGCTCGAAGACCCTGCACGACCTGCCCCCCGTCACCGGCCTGAAGGACCGCGTGGCCGTCTTCTTCGGCCGCGAGCTGGCCGACTCCTTGCTCTGGGTCGAGAGCGAGATCGACGACTTCCACCTCTGGGGATACGTCGCCCACCCCTCGCAGAGCCGGTCGAGCGCCAAGGGGCAGTACCTCTTCGTCGGCGGCCGATTCGTCCGCGACCGCTCCCTCGGCCACGCGTTGACCGAGGCCTACCGCGGCCTGCTCATGGTCGGTCGCGTCCCGGTCGCCTTCCTCCACCTCGACCTGCCCCCCGAGGAGGTGGACGTGAACGTCCACCCCACCAAGGTCGAGGTCCGCTTCCGAGACTCCCAGCGCATCTACGGGCAGCTCCTCCGCACGGTCCGCCAGACCTTCCTGACCAGCGACCTGCACAGCCGGCTCCAGGCCCCCCCGAGCCGCCCCGAACCCTCGCCCCCCGGCCCCGCCGACCCAGGTTCGGACGGCGGCACCCCGTCCCGCGACCCCGGCTTCGCGCTCCGGTCCGATCCGATCGACCGGCAGATGGTCGCCTCCTGGTTCCCCCCCGCGACCGGCGAGGGGTCGTCGCCCCCCTCTCGCCCGGCACCCCTCCCCGACCTCCCCCGCCGCGAGGAGCCGGAGTGGGCCAGGTCGCTGCCCCCGGCCCCGACCCCGTCTCCCTCGTTCGACGAGTTCGCCGAGGACTCCGCGAGCCTTTCGGCCAGTCCTCCCCCCTCGGTTTCCGAGTCCGAGCCTCCCCCCGTCGCTCCGGCGGCGACCGGCTCCGGCGTCCCGGTCCAGGACGTCGGCGGCCTGCCCCCCCGGGCGATCCAGGTGCACGACAGCTACCTGATCGCCGAGACCGAGGACGGCATGGTGGTCATCGACCAGCACGCCCTGCACGAGCGGATCCTGTTCGAGGAGTTCCGCTCCCGGGTCGGGCGCGGCGGGGTCGAGTCGCAGCGCCTTTTGGTGCCCGAGCCGGTCGAGCTGGGGGCCGACGAGGCGGCCGAGGTCCTCGAACGCCGGGACGTGCTGGCGACGCTCGGCCTGGAGGTCGAGCCGTTCGGCGGGGGGACGGTCCTGGTCGGCAGCGTCCCGGCGATGCTCGGCCCGGTCAGCCCGACTCGCCTGCTCCGCGACCTGGCCGAGCAGCTCGTCGGCCGCCCGGTCCCCCCCTCGGCCGATGCCGTGCTCAACGACGTGCTCAGCCTCATGGCCTGCAAGGCCGCGATCAAGGCCGGCCAGCGGCTCTCGCCCGACGAGGTCGCGGCCCTGCTCGCCCGCCGCCACCTGGTGACCGACGCCCACCACTGCCCCCACGGCCGGCCGACCGCCTTGATCTTCACCAAGGAGGAGCTGGAGAAGCAGTTCGGCCGCGTCTGACCGGCGCGGCGGGGCGAGCCTCTCCGATCACTTTCGCCCCTCCGCTCGCCGTCGTATGATGAGACCATCATGCCCTGACCGGGCGGCGGTGCCGGCCCCCTGGGTCGCCCTCGACACCGATCGCCCGATCCGACGTTTCTATCCCGAAGACTGACCGAGCCGGAGCGTTTCCCGATGATCTGCGTCACCCTCGGCCGAGGCCGGCACCGCACGCTGCTGGAAGAGTGGGGCCAGGCCGCCGAGGCCGGAGCGGAACTGGTTGAACTGCGGATCGACTGCCTCCGCAGCGAGATCAACCTCAAGCGCCTCCTGACCGACCGCCGCACCCCGATCGTCTTCACCGTCCGCCGGGGGGCCGACGGCGGGCTCTGGCGAGGTAACGAGGAGAAGCGCCTGCTGTTGCTCCGCGAGGCCATCGTCACCGGCGTCGAGTACGTCGACCTGGAGCTGGACATCGCCAAGTCGATCCCCCGCTTCGGCAAGACCAAACGCATCGTCAGCTACCACAACTTCCGCGAGACCCCCGCCGACCTCGATACCATTGCCGAACAGGCCCGAGAGGCCAATGCCGACGTGGTCAAGATCGCCACGATGGCCAAGTCGGTCGCCGACGCGAGCCGGATCCTGGAGGCCGCGGCCCGGTCGTCGGAGAAGGTCCCGACGGTCGGCATCGCCATGGGGCCGCTCGGGGTCTTCACCCGGGTTCTGGGCCGCAAGTTCGGCGCCCCGTTCACCTTCGCCGGCTTCAACCCCGAGCGGATCTTCGCCCCCGGCATGCTCCAGTTCGACGAGCTGAGGCGCGATTACGGCTACGAGCGGATCAACGCGCAGACGGAGGTCTACGCCGTCCTCGGCGACCCGATCGCCCACAGCCTCAGCCCCGCCGTGCACAACGCCGCCTTCCAGAAGCTGGGGATCAACGCCGTCTATGTGCCGCTCCTGATCCCGAACGGGAAGCTCAGGGACTCGCTCGACCTCCTCTCCTGGCTCGACATCAAGGGGATGAGCGTCACGATCCCCCACAAGGAGGCCATCCTCCCGATGCTCCGCCAGGCCGACGGCGCCGTCGATCGGCTCAAGGCGTGCAACACCGTCGTCATCAAGGACAAGGTCTGGACCGGGCACAATACCGATTACCACGCGGCCATGGGCGTGCTGGAGGAGGCCTACGGCGGCGCCACCAGCGACGAGGTCAGCGTCCTGATGGACAAGCAGGTGCTCATCCTCGGTGCCGGAGGCGTGGCCCGGACGATCGCTTACGGGTTGTCCCGTCGCGGTGCCGGCGTCGCCATCACCAACCGCGACGACGAGCGCGCGGCCCGGGTCGCGGCCGAGGTCGGGTGCCGCCACATCTCCTGGGCGGCCCGGGCCAGCACCCCGTGCGACATCCTGATCAACGGGACTCCCGTGGGCATGCACCCGAACGTCGACGAGTCGCCGGTCCCCCCCGCCGCCTTCCGCGCGGGGATGGTCGTGTTCGACACGATCTACCACCCCGAGAACACGATGTTCCTGAAGCTCGCCCGGGAGCGCGAGTGCAGGACCATTTCCGGCGTGGATATGTTCGTGCGTCAGGCGGCGCTTCAGTTCACCCTGTTCACCGGCAAAAATGCCCCGGACGACCTGATGCGACAGGTCGTGGCCCGGAAACTGGGAGTGACACGCGACTGACGATCGGCTTCGTCCGGTCGGTTCAACGATTCTCGACGATCGGCTGCCGCTGCATCGCTTCCAGGCCCGCTCCCCAGGTGAAGCGGTGCAGCCCGGCCGACCATCGCGAGTGGGTCGTCACCCCTTCCGGGCCGATCGCCACCGCCGAGGCCCCGACGACGGCCGCGAAGCCGATCGCCAGGAACCACGGCCACCACCCCCGCCAGCCGGTCGCCCCGTGGTCCGATTGAAGCTGGACCATCGGGCGACGCACGACGAGCATCCCCAGCGCCACGAGGGCTCCCAATGTCGAGACGACCAGGCCGGTCACGAACCCGGCCGGTCGGTAGCGGAAGACGACCTCATGGTCCCCCTCGGGAACGAAGACGGCCCGGAAGTTGACGTGCGCCGGGCGGATCGGCACCGGTTGGCCGTCGAGCGTCGCCGACCAGCCGGGGTCGAACGTATCGGCCAGGAACAGATAAGCATCGTCGTTCGATTGCGTGCGGATGACCACGCGCTCGGGGATCTCCTCGGCGATGGTGGCGGTCCCCGACGGCTCGGCGTCGGTCGGCAAGGGGCGGTCGGGGTCCTCGACCACCAGTCGATCCCGGATGGCGGGGCCGAGTCGGCCGAGCATCGCCACGGCCTCGTCCTCGTCGCTCGCGTAGACGGGGCGGCCCATCAAGCGGGCGCGCGGCAGGCGATCGGGGTTCGAGAAGACGTAGGCCGTGCCGACCTGCTCCGGCGGGGGCCAGCCGGCCACCTGGCCCGAGAACCCGTAGAGCAGGTGCGAGACGCCGGCGACGGTCGATTGCTCGACCACCGCGACCGTCGCGTCCATGTACCGCTTCCAGCGCGAGGGGATCATGGGGGTCTCCCCCATCAACGAATCCAGGCCGAAGACCGGCGCCAGGCTCCAGGCCAGGGTATCCCGGACCGGCATGAAGTCGATCGGGAACGAGGCATAACCCGGCTCTCCGGCCGAGAAGCGGCCGAACCCGGAGACGCGCTGATGGTCGGGGTCGTCTAGGATGAACTCGGCCGACTCGGGCGGATCGGTCCAGTAACTCGGGTCGATGGTCGGGGCATCGTGCCAGTGCGAGCCGAAGAGGTCGGCCATGATGAGCACGGGCAAGGCCGCCGTCAGGACGCGTCTTCGGATGCCCGATGCGCGAGCCGCCCAGGCCGCCAGAAGCACGCCGAGAAGCGTCAGCAGCCCGGTCCGGAAGCCCGCCCGGGTCAGCTCCTCCCCGAGCCATTGATAGCGGTCCTGATGGTACGGCTTCGGCCAGGGGTCGGGCACGGCGAAGGCCGGGGCGTAGACGACGGTCATGATCGGCACCGAGGCGAGCAGCAGGGCCAGGACGGTCAGGACGCCCCAGCGCAGCCGGACCGGCCCCGGTCGGGCGAGCCGGTCGGCCCCGATCGCCGCCAGGGCCGCAACGGCCAGCGACACCCACAGGTGGAGGCGCACCGGGATCCGAGAACTTCCCAGGACGGGAATTTTGTGGGCGTAATCCATCAGGAAAGTGAACCGGCCGAGCATCAAAAGCGTGCCGACCGTCGCCAGGATCGGCCAGAAGGCGCCCCAGCGGTCGCGGCGGCCCGACAGCCCGACCACGGCCAGGACGATCCCGAGCACGCTCATGTAGGTGTTCATCTCGTGATACGGGTAGAAGCCGTCCATCCAGTCGGTGTCGCGGGCCCGGGTGCCGTAGGACTCGCGGAGGACCAGGGTGGGCAGCAGCTCGGGGCTCCACGAGCCGTAGGTCAGGCTTTCCCAGTTCAAGCCTTCGGCGCGGGGGGAGCGGTCGAGCAGCTCCTTCGAGGGGATCCACTGCACGCTCGACAGGATCGCCCCCATCACCGGGATGCCCGCGGCAACCCCCAGCGCAAACAGGCGATTGCGCGTGCCTGTTTCGATCGAGGCCCGGTACAGCCCATAGACACCCAGCAACATGCTCGTCAGGAGGAAGTCCTGGAGGTGGCCGGCGAAGATCTGGCAGGCCATCGCCAGGCCGCCGAGGGCGACGGCCCGCAGCCGGCCGCCTTGCCAGGCACACTCAAGCGCCCAGACCGCCAGGGGGACGCTGGCCAGGGCGTTGACCATGCTCGTGTGGATCAAATGCGCCCACATGAAGCCGCTGAGGCCGAAGATCGCCCCGCCCGTCAGGGCGCCGATCGGCCCGACGTGACGCCGGAGCCAGCCGAAGGTGCCCACGCCGGTCAGCCAGATCGAGAAGACCGTATCGAGGCCGAACGCCTTCCAGGTTTCCATCCAGGGATAGAACAGGTACTTGAAGGGATGGAAATAGCCCGCCTGGCTCTCGCTGTAGAGGGGCATCCCGCAGTAGAGGCCCGGGAACCATCGGGAGAAGCGGCCGGCCTTCAGCTCGTCGGCGAAGAAGTCGCGATACGGGAGGTTGATCTCGGTCACGTCGAAGTAGAAGAGGGCCGCCTTCATGGCGACCACGTCCCAGAAGAAGGCCGCGACGGCGGCCGTCCAGACGAGCAGGGCCAGGCCGTCCCCCCAGGCGAGCCGGGGAGGTGCGGGAGTCCAGGCGGATTGCGGTGGCCGGTCGGCTTCGATCGGTTCGGTCGCCACGGTCGTGGAGTCTCACGGGGTGATCACGGTGACGTCTTCCAGTTCGTCCGGGTCGCGTCCCTCGCGACGCCACGATTCGAGCAACATCGCCCGCCAGTCGGGGGCCGGGTCGAGTACAAACAGGGTTCCTTCCCCCGGCGCCAGGCCCTCCGACCAGCCTTCGAAGCGGTTGGGGTAGGTCGGGAAGGGCACGCCGACGACGCGACCGCCCGAGAGGAAGGCGATGCGGTAGACCTTCCAGTAGTCGCCGAAGACGTGCGAGGTGCCGGCGGGCAAGACGGTGACGCCGTTCGGGGCGGTCTCCCGATCCTCGTCGGTCGCCGGGGAGACGTGATCCCGGAACACCACCAGCCCCTCGGGCGAGACGGCCGTGCCGCGCAACAGATCGGCGCTCAGCCACCCGAGGCCGACGTACCAGGAGACGACGCTCGCGGTCATGACGGCCCCGAAGACGGCGGACAGGAAGAGGGTCGCCGCCCAGGCGGCCGCGCCCCGCTCGGCGACCGACCGCATCAGGAGGCCGAAGCCGAGCGACCAGGGGACGAGCAGGTAAATCAGGTATCGGTAATTGTCGGAATTGAAGATGTTTCGATTGATCAGGAATGCGAGGATGATCAGGCCGGCCGAGATCAAGACCCCCTGCCGCACCGCCTTGGCTGCGGACCCCTGAGGCGAGGGGTCGAGCACGAGCCGGGTGACGGCCGCGATCAGGAGCAAGAGGCCCAGGGCCGTCGCGTACGGTCCGGCGTCGAGCGCGGGGGTCGGGTCGTCCGGGCCCCTGCGGGCGGGACGGCCGAGTTCGGTCAGGGCTTCCGGGGTCGATTGCAGGTCGGGCAGCTCGTGGCCGACGACGAGGCGGGGAAGGCATTCCAATACGAGAATCCGAGCATGATCGGCCACCACGTCGGGCAGGAAGATGGGCGAGAACTGCTGGCCATAAGGGTCGTACGGGTCGGCGTGCTTGCCCAGTTCTCGGGGGGCCGCGCCGAGGATCAGGCCGATGCTGAAGACGACCGCGGCCACGATTCCGGCCTTCGAACGCCCCCGGCCGGACCACGAGGCGATCGCCGCGGGAATCAGGCCGGCCAGGGTGAAGAGGAACATCGTATCCACGTAGAGGCCGAGTCCGCACCAGAGGCCCAGCAGTGCCGATCGCCAGGCCCCTCCTCTGGTCAGGCATCCGACCAGGCCCGCGAAGGCCGCCGCGTGCCAGGCGAGGGTGAGCAGGTGCCCCCCGGTGATCCGCCCCGAGAGCCAGACCGTGCCGACCGACGAGAAGACGAGGGGGACGATCGCCCAGCAGGCCACCCCCGCGCCGAAGGCTCGCCAGGCCAGGACGAAGGTGGCCGTGATGACCAGGAGCCAGGCCACCAGGCCGCCGCTGACCAGGGTGGCCGGGCTCGCGCCGTATATCAAGGCTTGCGGATACGAGAGCAAGACCGGCAGGATGCCCATGTGCGGGGTGCCGGGGTAGTGCCATCGCCAGGAGCCGTCGAGGGCGTCGAGCAGGGTCAGGCCGTCGACGGCCAGGTCGCTGTCGAGGTGGTCGGCCGCGTTGAGGATCAGGGGGATCCGCACGACCGAGGTCCAGATCAGGCCCATCGCCAGCACGAGCCAGGGCCATCGAGGGGTTCGGACGGGGGAAGGCGGGGCGTTGGGGGTGGTCATTCGAGGAGGGCCGCAGCGATGGAAAGGATGGGGCGGGCGAGGATGGTTGAGGATCGAGGGTTCACGACGCGGTGCGCGATGGTCGCGGTCGAGGCGAGCCGGATCGCTGGAATCGCCCGGGTTACTGGGGTTTGCGACGCCTGGGTTTGGGGTTGGATCGCGGGGCGCGCCGGGAGGTGCCGGGGTCCGGCTCGATGGAGGCGATGTCGAGCCGGAGCGTGGCCAGGATGGTGTCCCAGACGTCTCGGCATCGCGGGGCGTCGTTCTCCCAGAAGTCGAAGGTGATCAGGGGCTGGAGGTTGCCGCAGCGAGCGAGGCAGGTGCGCGAGAAGGCGGGCCGGGCCTCGTTCGGGTCCATGAAGCGGATCTCGGCCCAGGCGGCTTCGATCGGCCCGCGCCGGAAGGCGACGACCTCGCTCCGATCGAGGACGAAGCGGGATTCCTCGTCCAGGAGGCTTTCGATCATCGACGCCAGCGGCAGGCGGCTCCAGTCGACGTCCGGGTTCAGGTCGAAGATGGTCATCTGCAGGGTGCAGTCGTCGTGGGGGGGCTCGCGATCGTGCAGCCTAAGGGTGCCGTGGTCGTCGGGAATCACGACCCAGTCGTCCGGGTAGTCGAACGGCACGGCACTCCGGTTGGTCACCACGACGTTCCTCCCCGTGCGGGCTTCCCTGCCGTGCTCGTCCTCGAGGCGGAGCGGCTTTTTCACCCAATCGGCCATGACGGAAGACTCCGGGAGCGGTCGGATCGAGGGAATCCGTCAGACGAAGAAGTCGGCCACGACGCAGCGGAAGCCGGGGAGTTCGGGGAGATCCCCGACCGTCGCCTCCGGCCCGAGGATGCGCGGGACCGGGTCGTCGGCGCGGTCGATGCGCAAGGTCCGGCGGTCCGGGTAGAGGACCCAGATCATGGGGACCCCCGCGTTAAGGTACTCGGAGATCTTCTCGCCGAGCTTGCCGGGGCGGTCGCTCGGGGAATAGACCTCGACGACGAGATCGGGCACGACGGGGGGGAGTTTGGACCCCGCCACCTGCGCCTTCGGCCATCGATCATTCCGGTAGAAGAGGACGTCGCCGCCGCGGACCGAATCAGGGGCTCGCTCGGTCAGCACGACGGTGTCGTTACTGAGCACGTAGCCGACCTCGGTTTCCCGGCCGTACTTGCTCAGGAGATAGGTCACATTTGCGCAAACGAATCCGTGACCGGGACTTGGTGGCGTCACCTCGACAATCTCCCCTCGAATCAGCTCGTGCTGGCCGTCGCCGAGGTCCATCTGCAGGAACTGTTCGGCCGTGATCAGGCTCGGTCTGGTCTCGGTCGCCATCGGTCGGCTCCGGAGAGATCAAAGGTGGGGAGGGCGTTCGGTTCGGGAGGGAGGCTTCAAAGTCGGTCAGACGGCGCCGGCCATGGCGTCGAGCTGGACGACGGAGCGCCCCTGTTCCTTGGCGAGGTACTCGCGGCCCTTCTTGATGCGGATGAGGTCCCAGGGGAGGACCTCGTCGACCCCCCGGGTGCGGTGGACGTAGAAGTCGAGGTCGATGCCGAGATCCTCGAAGGCCTGCCACCAGAGTTGGGGGTTGAAGTGCTCTCGCCAGGCGTCGAGCCGGGCGCCTCGGCGCCAGGCCTCTTCGAGGGCGGGGGCGAGGCGGCGGTCGCCCCTGGTGAGGACCCCTTCAAGCATGCTCGTGTCGATGTCGTGGCACTTGACCTTGACCGATCGCATCGAGACCTTCGATCGCAGGTACTTGTGCGCCCATTCGAAGTACTCGCGCCGTTGCATGCCGTTCCATTGATAAGGGGTGGCCGACTTGGGCACGAAGTTCGAGACGCTGGCCGTGACCTCGACGTAGCGGCCGGTCTCCTCCTTGCCGATCCGGGAGATGATCTCGGCCATCTCGACGATGCCGTCGAGGTCGACCGGGCGCTCGCCGGGCAGGCCGCACATGAAGTAGAGCTTGACCTTGCGCCAGCCGCGGCGGAAGGCCTCGCGGCAGCCGTCGTAGAGATCCTGGTTCTTGACGGGCTTGCGGATCTGCTCGCGCATGTCGTCGCGGGCGACCTCGGGGGCGAGGGTCAGGCCGCTGCGTCGGCCTTCCTGCAAGAGCGCCGGGATCTTCTTGAGCATCTCGGTGATCCGCAGGCTCGGCAGGGAGATCTTCACGCCGAGCGGGGTGAAGACCTCGCTCATGCGGGTGACGAGTTCCTCGAACTTCGGGTAGTCGCTGGTCGAGAGCGAGAGGAGGCTGATCTCGTCGTAGCCGGTGTTGGTGTAGGTCTCGAGCGCGGCGTTGACGATGGTCTCGACCGATCGATACCGCAAGGGACGCTTGATGGTCGTGCTCTGGCAGAAGCGGCACTGCCAGGGGCAGCCGCGCATGATCTCGATGGCGATGCGGTCGTGGGCCGTCTCGACGTAGGGGACGACGGGCCGGGTGGGCAACGGGGAGGCGTCGAGGTCGGTCTCGACGCACTGGCGGATCGAGTCGGGCACGTCGTCGCGGGTGCGGACGGTGTCGACCTGGACGCCGTCCTCGTTGTAGATCGGCTCGTAGAAGCGGGGGGCGTAGGCCCAGTCGACCGAGCCGGCGATCCGGGCGAGCTTGTCGGCCCGGCTCAGGCCGGAGCCCTGCATCGCCTTCCACAGCTCGCTGACGAACGGCAGGCTCGGCTCGCCGTCGCCGAGGACGAACAGGTCGATGAACGGGGAAATCACCTCGGGGTTCTGGGCGCCCGGGCCCCCGGCGATGACGAGGGTGTCGTCCGGCCCGCGGTCCTCGGCGTGCAGGGGGATGCCGCCGAGGTCGAGCATGGTGAGGATGTTCGAGTAGCTGATCTCGTACTGGAGCGTGAAGCCGAGGACGTCAAATTGGTTCAGCGGGGTGAAGGTCTCCAAGCCGTAGAGCGGGACGCCGTGCTCCCGGAGGGCGGCCTCGAAGTCGGGCAAGGGGGTGAAGGCGCGTTCGCAGGCCCAACCGGCGTCGTTCATGATGCTGTAGAGCACCTGGAGGCCGTGGTGGCTCATGCCCATCGCGTAGGTGTCGGGGAAGGCGATGCAGACGGAGCCTCGGCAGCGGCGGTGGTCCTTGCGCACGCTGTGCAGCTCGCCACCGAGGTATTGCGCCGGCATCTGGACGTTGGGCAGGATCCGGGAGGTCACGAGGTCTTTCAGGGGCGTGTTCAACATCGTGATCGTGCTTCGCTGCGGTCCAAGGTGCGCGGCGGGGCGAGGCCGCGGAGGGGTCGATTGGGGCAAGGGAGGGCGGCTCAAGGGGCCTCGGGCGTGAGGCGCACTCCGATCGGGTCGATCCGCAATCGGGCGAGTCGCGGGCAATCCCCTTTGCTCCGGCTCCATCATACCCGGCAGGGCCTGGGTTTGGACAGTTCCCGGACCGGGGGCACGAGGGGGCGGTGCTCCCTCGGCGAGCGTCGGGGAGCATTTGGCGCGAGGAATGCAACGGAAGGATCGGGACGGTCGCGGGAACTCCAGAGCGGTGTTCGCAATTCCCGCTTTTTTTCGCTTTACGCTTCGAACGCCTCTTGAGAACAGGGAACCGGTCTCATGCACCCCGACACCTCGCTGACCGTCTCCATCGCCAACCGGCCGGACGACATCGAGAAGGCCATCCGAGAGGCTCTCGACGAGATCCCGCTGGAGGATTTCAAGGACAAGGTCGTGGCGATCCACCCGAACGACACGACCGCCACCGAGGACGACAAGACCGCCTGCACGCCGGCCGAGGCGCTCCGTGCCACCATCCAGTTCGTCAAGAACCTGCACCCGAAGTCGATCGTCGTCACGGCCGGGCCCGGGGCGAAGACGGCCGACGAGGTGTACAAGGTGATGGGCTACTCCGACGTGATCGAGTCGGAAGGGGTCGAGTACCACGACCACAATCAGCCGCCGTTCGTCGCCGTGGACCTGCCGTTCGGCCCGCAGCGGCGGGTGATGGTCAATGCCCGGGTCCTCGAGTACGACAAGGTGGTTTCCCTGGCGCAGTTGAAGGTGCATTCGACCGCCTGCGTGACGATGGCGATCAAGAACATCGCCATGAGCTTCCCCGCGGCCGAATTTTACGGGTATCCGAGGGTGAGCCAGGAGCGGCATCCGCATAATATCTTGCAGGACAAGCAGGCGTTCCTGGTCGGGATGCTGATGCGGTTCCCGATCGACCTGGCGATCGTGACCGGCCATCCGGCGATGATCGGCAAGGGGCCGATCGGCGGCAAGGCGGTCGAGACTGGGCTGGTGATCGCGGGCCGGAACGCCGTGTCGGTCGATTCGGTCGGGGCGTATCTGCTCGGTTTCGAGACCCTGGCGGTGCAGCACCTGCGCCAGGCGGCCGAGCTGGGCCTGGGGGCGCCGTTCATCCCGATCGGCAACGAGAGCGAGAAAGGCCGATTGAAGATCAAGGGGCTGGCCGTCAAGGAGGCCGCCAAGGTCTTCCGCAAGGCCGCCTACGGCGAGGAATTCTGAGTCCCATGAGAACGCCATCGAACCTCGTGCTCCAACTCTGGCACACGCTGCGGTCGAGCCTCTGGTTCGTGCCGGGCCTGATCGTCTCGGGCCTGATCGCGCTGGCGATCGTCCTGGTCTACGGGGTCGGCACGATCGACGAGAAGGTCGTCGATTCCTTCCCGAAGATCCTCGGCGCCGGGGCCGAGGGGGCCCGAGGACTGCTGACGGCGGTGGCCTCGTCGATGATCACCGTCGCCGGGGTGACGTTCTCGATCACGATCGTCGTCCTGTCGCAGACGGCGAACCAGTACTCGCCCCGGATCCTGCCGAACTTCATGCGAGACCGGTTCAACCAGGCCGTGCTCGGGACGTTCGTGGGGATCTTCGCCTATTGCCTGGTGGTCGTCCGGACGATCCGGTCGGGGGGGGACGAGTTCGTCCCGTCGCTGGCGGTCTTCGTCAGCGTCGTGCTGGCGTTGATCGGGGTGGCGGTCCTGATCGGGTTCATCCACCACATCATCGCGTCGATCCAGTCGGGGAGGATCATCGCCGAGGCGTCCCACGAGACGCTCCACGCGATCGACGACCTCTTCCCCGAGCCGATGGGTGAGCCGCTCCCCGACGACCGGAAGCCCGGGATCGCCGGCTTCCTGGAGGCCACGGCGTGGCTGCCGATCCCGGCCAAGCGATCCGGCTATCTCTGCCTGGTCGACACCGCTCGCCTGATCGACCTGGCCGAACGTTACGACGCGGTGCTCCGGATGGAGTATTCGCCGGGCGATTACTGCGTCGCGGGGATGCCCCTCGCGTCGCTCGCCGCCGGCCCGGCGACGGCCTGCCCGATGATCGACGCCCTGAACCGACGCGCGATCCTGGATGCGGTCGACGGCGAGCATCGGGACGACGAGGCGAGGATCGGTCGGATCGCCGACGAGCTGAACGACCTGTACAGCTTCGGCCGGAACCGGACGATCGCCCAGGATGTCGGCTTCGGCGTCCAGCAGATCGTCGACATCGCCCTGAAGGCCCTCTCGCCGGGGGTCAACGACACGACGACCGCGATCATGTGCATCCACCACCTGACCGACATCAACTCCAGGCTCGCCTCCCGGAAGATCGAGACCCGGCACCGGGCGAAGGACGGCTGCTTGCGGGTGATCGCCGAGAAGCCGACCTTCGAGAGCATCCTCGACCTGTCCTTCGAGGACATCAGGCGCAATGCCGAGGGGAATGTCGCGGTCCTCGACGTGATGCTGACCGCGATGACGACCATCTGCGTCTTCACCCGGGACGACGACCGGCGGCGGTCGGTCCGACGGCACGTCGGGGCGATTGCCGAGCTGGCCGGGCGGAGCGTGTCGGCTCCTTCGGATCGCGCCTCGATGGAGTCGAAGATTCGCCGGACCCTCGCCGCCCTCGGCGACCCGGATGCGGGCTCCTGGGCGATGGACGCCGGCCCTTCGACCCCCCATCCCGGCGGCGAGGCCAGCCCCGAAGCGAATTGCTCGTGAGCCCGGGACCGGACCGGGCGATCGCCGCCGGCCGGGCGATCCCCTAGAATGGACGAGTCGGGCCCGGTCGCGGCGACCCCGACCCGTCGCGGCGACCGGGCCCCTTCCCCCCGGGTCGTCGGGGCCTTGCCACTCCTGGAGACGATTCGCCATGATTCGCCCCGCAGTCCTCTGGGCCGCGTTCATCGTGTCGGCCGGTTGCGCGGATGTCCCCGATCAGACCCCGCTCTCCGAGCCGGTCGCGCCCGGTGACGCGGCCTCGGCGCCGGACGGCGGGCCGATCCCGATCGCACCGGGAGCTCGTCGGATTGAGACGCACTGATGAGACGTGCCGAGGAGGAGCCCGTGAAGGACGACCGGCCGCTGGTGGCCCTGACGATGGGGGATGTGGCCGGGGTCGGCCCCGAGGTGATTGCCCGGGCCTGGCCCGATTCCCCCCTGCGCGACCTGGCCCGGCCGGTCGTGATCGGCTGCGCCGAGGCGCTGGGCCGGGCGGTGCGCTCGTGCGGCCTCGACCTGGAGGTCAGCCGGGTCGATCGTCCCGAGGCGGCCGGGCCGAGCGATCGGGTGATCCCGTGCCTGGAGGTCCCGGGGGTCGACGTGGCGGGCGTGCCGCTCGGGAGGGTGGATGCGCGGGCCGGTCGGGCGGCGTATGAGTTCCTCGTCACCGCGATCGACCTGGCCCTGGCCGGCCGGGTGGACGCGATCACGACGATGCCCCTGAACAAGGAGTCGCTGCACGCCGGGGGCGTGCCGTATCCGGGGCACACGGAAATCCTGGCCGATCGCTGCCGGGTGCCTCAGCACGCGATGATGTTGTATTTGCCGCCTCGGGGCGAATCGACCGGGGGCCTGGGGGTGATCCACGCCACCTTGCACGTCCCCTTGCGCAAGGTGTTCGACTTGCTGACGGTCGAGCGGGTGTGCGAGACGATCCTGCTCGCGTCCGACTCGATGCGGCCGTTGCTCGACGGCCGGGCCCCTCGGGTCGCGGTCGCCGGATTGAACCCGCACGCCGGGGAGCACGGCCTGTTCGGGGACGAGGAGATCCGGATCATCGCGCCGGCGGTGGCCCGGGCCGCGGCCGAGGGGGTGGCCGTCGAGGGGCCGATCGCGGCCGACACCCTGTTTGCCCGGGCGATTGAGGGAGAATTCGACGCCGTCGTCGCCATGTATCACGACCAGGGGCACGTGGCATTGAAGACGATCGGCTTCGACCGGGCGGTGAACATCACGCTCGGCCTGCCGATCGTCCGGACGAGCGTCGCGCACGGCACCGCCTTCGACATCGCCGGCTTGGGGATCGTGCGGACCGACAGCCTGATCGCCGCCGTCCGGGTCGCGGCGCAACTGGCCCGGCCGAGGCTCAGCGTCGGATGAGCCGGGCCGGGAACCAATCGGTCGTGATCGCCCCGGGCCAGAGGGACCGGACGTCGGGATCGGCCCAGCCGAGGTCCGGGTCGGGTTCCAAAACGATCCTGAGGCGGACCTCGCCCGGCCGATCGAACGTCTCGGGGGGCAAGCCGATCACCGGGCCGAGCGCGACCTCGATCGGCGAGCGGGATGGGCCAGAATCCCCCTGTCCCGAGGTTACGACCACCTGACCGGCCTCGGCGCGATCGGGAATGCCCTCGAACTCGATCGTAATCCGGTGGGCCAGGTCGCTCGGCAGCGGACCTTGGATCCGGAGCACCGGCGGATCGCGGACGACGAACGCGCCCGGCAGGTCGAGGAAGCGGGGTTCGTCGTCGTCCCCGGTTTCCGGGGCCGAGAGCCGGAGGGCCGCGGCGATGGCGTCCCCTTTCGCGGCGTCGGGGG
This sequence comes from Tautonia sp. JC769, assembly GCF_040717455.1. Lineage (NCBI taxonomy): Bacteria > Pseudomonadati > Planctomycetota > Planctomycetia > Isosphaerales > Isosphaeraceae > Tautonia > Tautonia sp. JC769. The sequence continues at coordinate 92,316 of NZ_JBFEFH010000025.1, read as the reverse complement.
CGGTGAACAGGGCCTCGGGAGCAAGCCTCGGGTCGAACTCGATCTGGAAGGGGACATGAGGGGGTTCGACTTCCCAGTTCGAGGTGAGCCGGGGCCCGGTGCGTCCGGTGGCCTTGAGCACCAATCGATGCGGGCCGTTGGTCGGGAAGTCGCCGGGGTCGATCGTGAAGGAGGCGCGACCGAGCCCGGCCCGCCAGTCGCTCGGCCGTTCGAGGGCGGCCCGCTCGGCCCCGGCGATCCGGTGCGACCATTCGAGGTCGTCGGGCTGGATGCCGGGTCCGCCCTCGTCGAGGAACGGCAGGCCGTAAGTGACTTCGATCGGAATCGGAGCGGTCATGGCCCTCGGATAGCGGCGACGGGCACGCCAGCGGACGTCGAAGCCCCGGGTGAGGACGGCCTTCTCCTGCTCGGGGATCAGGTCGTCGTTCGCCCAGACGATCGCCAGGGCGCGGCCGGCGGCCGATCGGATCGCGGGGGATTGGCCCTCGGCCAGCAGGCGGAAGAACTCGATCATGCCGAGGGGGCCGTGCTCGGCGGCGGCGACGATCTCCTCGGGGGTGACGTCCGGCTCCGCCAGGCGATCGACCGCCTTGCGAGCCCGGTGGGCCATCACCAGCCGACGGCCGCCGCCGATGAGGACGATCGAGCCGAGCACGAACAAAACCGTCGTCCTCGGGTCGGCCAGCCATCCCCAGCTTCGGCCTCCTCCGCCTCCGCCGGCCTCGGCGGCCTGTTGGGCGAGCAGGAATGCGGTTTCGATCATCGGTCGTCCCATCAGCCACAGACTCCGCAATCCGAAACACCGAGGATCGATCCGCCTTGCCCTCGCGGCGAGACAAACGCCGAATGGTCCATTGTAAGGGGCCTCGGCCTCGATCGGCAGCCCGAGCCGCCGGACGCCACAACCGCGACGGGGCGCATCAGCCGATCCGGCCGAGCCGGACGGCGTCGTCGATCTCCCCGGCCGTCGGGAAGCGGAAGTCCTTGTGCCCGATCACCAGGCCCGCGGCCGCGGCCGCCCGCCGAGCGGCCCGTTCAATCACCTCGGCCTCGACCGGCCCGCCTCGCCATCCGGACTCGAGCACGGTGGTCAAGAGGGTCGAGGCATAGGCTTCGCCGGCGCGGTTCGTGTCCTGAGGGGGATGGTCGCGGGGGAAGGCCGGTTCGACGTGCTCTCGAAGGCTGCCGGAACTGTCCTGGAAACGGACGATCCCGCCGTTCGGGCCGTCGGTGATCGAGAGGACCGGGATGATCCGGGCCACCGCGTCCCGGTCGGCGAGCGCCTCCCATTCGTGGCGGTTGCAGCAGAGGAGATCGACCCGATCGGCGAAGGCGGAGAGGGGTGGGGCGGTGTCGGTCATGTTCTTCAGGGTGGGGGCGAAGACCCGGACGCGGGCCGGGACCGATTCGAAGGCCGATCGCACCAGGCGGTTCGTCAAGGAGGCGGCGACCAGCACGTCGACGGGTTCGGTCGCCAGCCCCGGATAGGTCGAGAGGGCCGCGTGGCATCCTCGGAAGCCGACCGGGAGCTTGTCGCCGTGAGGTCCGCTGGAGATCAAGAGGGTCCAGTCGGCCTCGGTCTCGGGCACGCGGATGGGATGATGGTGAATCCCCTGCTCGGCCAGCATCGAGGCGACTCGCCCCGAGGTCGGGTCCGATTCCGGGCCGAGCGCGCTGACCAGCAACCCGCCCAGCGCCGCGGCGAACCCGGCCCCCATGCCGCCGAGGTCGTCCTGCCAGTCGATCCCCCGGACCTCGTGCGTTACGGTTTCCGACGATTGGAGCAAGGGGCGATCCAACTCGATCTCGGACGGCAGCCCCGCCGGCCAGCCTTCGGGCAGGGTGATGACGAGTCGGACGCCGAGCGGATCGGTCAGGATCAGGCTTGCATCCGGGGAGTGCCCGGCCGACCATCGCCCCCCGACGCTCAGGTCGAGCGGCCCTGCCCCGAGTCCGGGGGGGAGGAGCGGGCGATCGACCCGGAGGACGCGGTCGAGGTAGGCGGGGCCGAACACGAGCACGCGACGCGGCATCAAGGGAGCACCTCGGTTGCGGGACCATTCCCCCCGGGGCGACCCGATCGCGCACCGATCGCCAGGTCGGGGTCGATCGTGCTATCATCTCACGAAAACCTCACTCAGGGAATTGCGATCGAAGGACGGGACAAACGTGGCAGACGTGCTCGAAGGGGCCGCCCCCGAGGACCTGGAGCACCCGGTCGACAATGCGCCGGTGCGGTCCTTTGCCCACAACGGGATGACGATCGAAGGCTACTCGAGGGCCGCCGTGCAGACCTACTGGCGGGTCCCGGAGCTGAAGCTCGGGTTCGACCTCGGGTTGCAGCCGTGGAGCTTCATGAGCACGCCGACCTGGTTCGTGTCGCACGGGCACCTGGACCACATCGCGGCGTTGCCGGTGTACGTCTCCCGCCGTCGCCTGATGAAGATGGAGCCGCCGACGATCTACATGCCGACCGAGGTGGTCGAGCCGGCCCATGCCCTGCTCCGCGCCTGCCAGCGGCTCGACCGGGGGAAGCAGCTGGCGAACCTCGTCGGCCTGGAGCCGGGGGAGGAGGTGCAGCTCGGACGCGACGTGATCGTCTCGGCCGTCGAGACGAAGCACACGATCCCGTCGCTCGGCTACGTCGTCTGGGAGCGCCGGAAGAAGCTCCTGCCCGAATACCACGGCCTGTCCGGCCCCGAGATCCGCGACCTCCGCCTCTCGGGGACCGAGGTGACGCGGGAGATCCGCCTGCCCCGGCTCGCCTACCTGGGGGACACGAACCCGGCCGGGCTCGACGGCCACCCCGAGGCGTTCGAGGCCGAGATCCTCATCCTGGAGATGACCTTCGTGGCCAAGGGGGAACGGCCCGACCGCATCCACAAGTACGGCCACATGCACCTCGACGACTTCGTGGCCCGCGCCGACCGGTTCAAGAACGACTGGATCATCGCCTCGCACTTCTCGACCCGGTTGCACCCGGACCTGATCCAGAAGATCGTCTCCCGGACCCTCCCCGAGGGGCTCCGCGACCGGGTCAAGATCTGGCTCTGACGGCCCGTACCAGACCGGCCCGATCGGGGGGCGTCACGAGCGGTCGCCCCCTGAGGACTCCACCAGCCAGACCCAGCCCTCGCGGACCTCGACCGGGAGGAGGGGGACGCGATCGCCAGGCCCCCCTCCCCAGAGGCATCGGCCGTCGCCCAGCGAGAATCGCCAGCGGTGCAAGGGGCAGACGACCGCCCCACCCTCGATCCAGCCGCGACCGAGCGAGGCCCCGGCGTGCGGGCAGCGGTCGTCGATCGCGACGATGCGGTCGCCGTCCCGGAACAGGGCAATCGGCCGATCGTCGAGGCAGACCACCCGGCCGCGACCCTCGGGAATCTCGTCGACGCGACAGACGGCCAGCGGACGTGCCAAGGTCTCCGCCCCCGGGATCGGGCCGATGATTCTCGGAAGAACGAAACGCTTCGGAGTTGCTGATCCGACCGGGGCTTCGGTATCGTAAGGGGCGTGACGATCCCTTCGTACGATGTCCCGCCTCGTTGAGGACGCCATGCCGTCGCGCCGCCGATTCCTGGGGAGCCTCCTCGCCTCGGCGGCGACACCCTGGGTCTCGGGGTGCGACCTCGGCCGGGAATCGTACCCGGAATTGGTCTGGGGCGTCCACGGGACCAAACCCGGCTGGTTGCAGAAGCCCCGGGTGGCGGCCTTCGACGCCGACGACCACCTGTACATCGCCGACCTGACCGACCGCATCCAGGTCTTCGACCGCGACGGCACCTTCCTGCGCCACTGGCGGACGCCCGACCTGAACATCGACGGCCCGAGCGGCCTGACGGTCGATCGCCTCGGGCGCGTGCTCGTGGCCGACACGCATTTCTACCGGGTCCTGGTCTACGACCGGTACGGGACGCTCCTGTTCCAGATCGGCGACGGCGTCCAGGGGTCGACCCCCGGCCGGTTCGACTACCCGACCGACGTCGTGATCGACCGCGACGGCTGCTTCTACGTGAGCGAGTACGGCGAGAACGACCGGATCCAGGTCTTCTCCCCCGAGGGGGAATGGCTCCGCCAGTGGGGCGGGCACGGCCACCGCCCCGGCCAGTTTGTCCGGCCGGCGGCGCTCGACATCGACGAGGACGATCGCCTCTACGTGGCCGACGCCTGCAACCACCGCATCCAGATCTTCGACACCCGGGGGGAGCTGATCGACCTCTGGGGCTCCCGGGGCTCGGAGCCGGGGCAGATCAACTACGCCTACGACGTGGCGATCGGGCCGGATGGCCACCTGTGTGTCTGCGAATACGCGAATTCGCGCGTGCAGAAGTTCACGAAGGACGGCCGGTCGCTCGGCACCTGGGGACGCCCCGGGCGCGGCCCCGGCGAGCTGAACAACCCGTGGGCCCTGGCCGTCGACAGCCTCGGGGCCGTCTCGGTGATCGACTCGAACAACCACCGCGTCCAGCGATTCCGGTTCTGACCGCGCCGCGACCGGCCCTCGGCCGATGTTGACCGACGACGAGAGGGGTTCTTGCCATGCTCGACAGCCTCGGGACGCTCCGGCTCACGTTCCTGGAGCCCTGGTGGTTGCTCTTGATCCCCGTCTTGCTGCCGCCGCTCGTCCTGCTCAGCGCGAGGAGCCTGTCGGGCCTCGGCTCCGTCCGCCGCTTGATCGCCATTTTGCTCCGGGGGAGCGTCGTGACCTTGCTGGCCCTGGCCCTGGCCGACCCGCAGCTCGTCCGGCGCAACGAGTCGCTGACGACGATCTTCCTGCTCGACGCCTCCCGGTCGATCCCGGGAGACCTGCAGGGGCCGATGCTCGACTTCATCAACCGCGCCGTCGGCCAGCACCAGCGGCCCGGCGACCGCGCCGGCGTGGTCGTCTTCGGCAAGGAGTCGAAGGTCGAGAGCCCCCCTGCCCCGTACACGGAGACGTTGACCGGCATCCAGAGCACGATCGACACCGAGTACACCGACCTCGGCTCGGCCCTGAAGCTCGCCTTGGCGACCTTCCCCGACGACTCGGCCCGGCGGATCGTCGTCGTCTCCGACGGCAACGAGAACCGCGGCTCCGCCTACGAGCAGGCGTTGGCCGCCGCCGGGCTCGACGTGCAGATCGACGTTTTGCCGGTTGATTACGTCTACGACCGCGAGATCCTGGTCGAGAAGATCGCCCTGCCCCCGGACGTGAAGAAGGGGGAGACGGTCAACATCAACGTCGTCGTCCGGGCCTCGGCCCCCGCCCGGGGCCGGTTGGAGGTCTACCAGGAGGCCGACAACTCGACGATCCCGATCGACACGCTCGACGACGTCCAACTGCAGCGCGGGGTGAACGTCTTCCGGATCAAGCAGGACATCACCGACCCGAACTTCTACACGTATCTCGCTCAGTTTATCCCCGAGGAAGACCTCCGCCGCGGCTACCGGGCCGATCGCGCCATGAACAACATGGCCGAGGCGTTCACCCAGTACCGAGGGGAGGCCAACGTCCTCCTGATCGAGGGGACGGCCAACGAGCATGAATCGCTGGTCGAGGCCCTGCGGTCGAAGGAGCTGGCCGTCACGACCCTGGCCGCCGGCGACGTGACCGGGGCGGGCCTGGTGGGGGGCGACCCCTTGCCGACCGACCTGTCCGAGCTTCAGAAGTTCGACGCCATCATCCTCGCCAACGTCCCCAAGGACGCCTTCACCGATCAGCAGCAGGATCTCATCAGCACCGCCGTGCAGGACCAGGGGATCGGCCTGATCATGGTCGGCGGCGACCGCTCCTTCGGCGCCGGCGGCTGGATGAACACGCCGATCGAAAAAGCCTTGCCGGTGGACATGCAGATCCCCTCCCTGAAGGTCAAGGGGAAGGCGGCGATGGTGATGATCATGCACGCCAGCGAGATCCCCGAGGGGAACTACTGGCAGGCGGTCGTCGCCCAGGAGGCGCTCAAGACCCTCTCCAGCTACGACTACGCCGGCCTGACCTACTGGTCGGGGCAGGAAGCCTGGCTGTTCACCCTCCGCGAGATCGGCCCGTCGAAGCCGGCGATGCTCCGGGCGATCGACCGCATGACCCCCGGCGACGCCCCCGACTTCAACCCGTTGCTCGTCATGGCGCTGCGTGGCTTGCGGCAGAAGACCGACGCGATGTCCAAGCACATCGTCGTCATCTCCGACGGCGACCCGGCGGCGCCGACGGCCCAGGTCGTCAATCAGCTCAAGGCCGCGAAGATCACGGTGACGACCGTGTTGACCGCCGCGCACGGCAACGATTTGCGGTCGCTCCAGGTCATGCAGCAACTGGCCGAGGCCACCAACGGCCGCTTCTACAACGTGACGAACCCGAAGGCCTTGCCCCGGATCTATCAGAAAGAAGCGCGCCTGATCTCCCGGCCGTTGATCTTCGAGGGGCCTCCCCCGGCCTGGACGCCGACGATGGTCTACCAGAGCGAGCCGTTGCTCGGCCTGCCGCAAGACCTGCCGCCGATCAGCGGCCTGGTCCTGAGCAGCGTGAAGGAGAACGAGCTGGTCGAGGTCCCGATCGTCTCGCCGAACCCGACGGGCCAGCTCAACCCGGTCCTGGCCCACTGGAACTACGGCCTGGGGCGATCGGTGGCGTTCACCTCCGACGCCGGCCAGAAGTGGGCGACGCAGTGGGCCGGCTGGGAGAATTACTCGGCCTTCTGGTCGCAGGTCGTCCGCTGGGCGCTCCGTCCGGTCGATCGGGGGAACCTGACCGTCTCGCTCCGCCGCGAGGAGGGGCGGATCAAGGTGGTCGTCGATGCCGTCGACGCCGAGAACGACTTCCTCAACTTCCTCCAGTTCCAGGGGATCGTCAACCGGCCGAACCGCGAGCTGAACGCCCCGGGGGAATCGGTCGAGCTGGTCCAGGTGGCCCCCGGCAAGTACGAAGGGACGGTCGAGAACGCCGAGGCCCGCGGCAATTACTTCGTGACCCTCGGCTATCGCGGCCCCGACGGGGCGCAGGGGGTCCTGACGACCGGCCTCTCGGTCCCCTATTCCGACGAGTACCGCGACCTGCGCTCGAACCCGGTCCTGCTCGAAAGCCTGGCCGATGCCACCGGGGGCGAGGTCTTCTCGTGGATCAACAGCCCCGACGGCCGCCCGAGCGGCGAGCGGACCGCCGCCCGGGCCGACGTCTTCCGGCGCGACCCGAACGTCCAGCCCCCGCGGACCTACCGGCCGATCTGGCACTGGATGCTCTTCACCGCGGCGATCGTCTTCGTCGGCGACGTGGGGGTCCGCCGGATCGCCCCCGACTTCGCCCGGATGCGCCGCAACGTCGCCGACGCCTTGAGGACGCTCCGGGGCCAGGAGGTCGCCCCCCGCGACGAATATATCGAGAAGCTCCGGAGCCGGAAGCGAGAGGTCGGCGAGCAGATCGACCGGTCGCGAGGGGCCACCCGGTTCGAGGCCCCCGACGTGCCGCCCCCCCCTTCGACCGGCGCGAGCCGCCCGACCGCCGACCCCGGATCGCGGCCGGACCGGCCCGGCGATCGCCCCCGATCGGCCGGCGAGGCCCGGCCCGGCAGCGGCCTGGGCGTCGATGCCACGCCCCCGAAGCCGGGCGAGGAGACGTACACCAACCGCCTGCTCAAGGCCAAGAAGAAGGTCTGGGAAGAACGCGATCAGGACAGGGGCAAGGATCAGGACTCGCCGAGGTGACAAGCGCCCCGAGTCGTGAGGCCGCCCCACCAGGCCCCGGCGGACCATCAAGGCCCCGATTCCCCACTCAGCCCGACCCCGCAACCGGAACCGCATCATGAGCGACACCGCGACGAACGACTCGATGGAAGCCCGGGCCGACGCCTTCCGCCAGGCCTACCGCCGCGTGAAGGACGAGGTCGGCAAGGTGATCGTCGGGCACGACGAGATTGTCCACGGCGTCCTGACCTGCCTGTTCGTCGGCGGCCATGCCCTGCTCGAAGGGGTGCCGGGCCTGGGCAAGACCCTGCTCGTCCGGACGTTGGCCGACGCCGTCTCGCTCGACTTCAACCGCATCCAGTTCACGCCCGACCTGATGCCGGCCGACATCCTCGGCACGAACGTGGTGATGGAGACGCCCGACGGCCGCCGCATGTTCGAATTCCAGCGCGGGCCGATCTTCTCGCAGATCATCCTGGCCGACGAGATCAACCGCGCCACGCCGAAGACCCAGTCGGCCCTGCTCGAAGCGATGCAGGAGAAGTCGGTCACCGTCGGCGGCACGATCCACCAGCTCAAGAAGCCGTTCTTCGTGCTCGCCACCCAGAACCCGATCGAGCAGGAGGGGACCTACCCCCTGCCCGAGGCCCAGCTCGACCGCTTCCTGTTCAAGCTCGTCGTCGGCTACTCGACCCGGGAGGAACTGGCCACGATCCTCGACCGCACGACCCGAGGCGAGACGCCCCACGCCGAGAAGGTCATCGACGGCGACACCCTGATCCGGTGCCAGGCGCTCGTCCGGGAGGTCCTGATCGCCCCCCACGTGCAGGACTACGCCATCCGGCTCGCCCTGGCGACCCACCCCGACGGCCCCTTCGCCGTCGAGGTGACGAACCGCTACATCCGGTGGGGGACCAGCCCGCGAGGCGTGCAGACCCTCGTCCTGGCCGCCAAGGTCCGTGCCCTGCTCGACGGGCGGTATAATGTCAGCTTCGAGGACATCCGCCGCGTCTACCTGCCGAGCCTCCGCCATCGCGTCCTGCTCAACTTCGAGGCGCAGGCCGAGGGGATCGACACCGACGAGTTGCTCCTGAAGGTGCTGGGGGCCGTCTCCGAGAAGGCGGAAGACCCCGTCGCCGCGGCCTGAGCCGGCCACCCCGGCGATCCCCGATCGACACCCCCGCGTGAACCCTGCCCCGATGACCAGCCAGCACGACATCTACGACCCGCCCCCCTCGGGGACCTCCTGGCTGCCGCCGAGGAGCGAGCCGCTCACCTTCACCCGGTCGGACCTGGCGTGCCTGCTCGTGCTGGGGACGCTGGTGCTGATCGGCACGGCGGTGGCGTTCCTGTTCGAGGCGTTGCTGGGCATCCTCGTCCTCATCGGCGGGTCGCTCGTGGTCCTGGAGAGCTGGTACACGGCGCTCGGGTTCCTGTCCCGAAGGCCGACCGACCAGACCTGGCAGCGCGTGGTCATCATCCTCGCGGCCCTGGTCCCCTGGGTCGTCTGCCTCGGCCTGGCGGCGGCCCTGATGATCGGGCTATTCGTGCTGACGGACATCGCCGCGTGAGCATGCCCTCAAGCTGGCGAGGCATGCGACGAAAACACCCCTTGGAGTCAGGCGGTTCCTCGAATGTCCACCGCGACCCCCTCCCCGCTGCTCGACCCCGAGTTCCTCACGAAGCTGGAACAACTGGAGCTGATCAGCCGGAAGATCTTCGTCGGCCGGATGAAGGGCGAGCGCCGGAGCCGGCGGCGCGGCTCGTCGGTCGAGTTCGCCGATCACCGGAATTACTCCGTCGGCGACGACCTGCGCCACATCGACTGGAATGTCTACGGCCGGCTCGACAAGCTCTTCCTGAAACTCTTCCTCGAAGAAGAGGATCTGCACTTCTACACGCTCGTGGACACGAGCCTCTCGATGGACTTCGGCGACCCGACGAAGCTGCACTACGCCAAGCAGGTCGCCGCCGCCCTGTCGTTCATCGGCCTGGTCAACCACGACCGGATCGTCCTCGACTCCTTCAGCAGCGCCCTCGAACCGGGCCTCTCCAGCGTCCGCGGCCGGTCGCAGATGTGGCGCGTGGTGCAGTACCTCGACCAGCTCCAGGCCCACGGCGGCAGCGACCTGACCGCCGCCACCCGGTCGTTCGCCATCAAGCACCCCGGCAAGGGGATCGTGGTCGTCATCTCCGACTTCATGGACAAGCGCGGTTATGAAGATGCCCTACGCTATCTCCTCGCCCGCGACATGGACATCTACGTCGTCCAGGTGCTCAGCCGAGAGGAGGTCGAGCCGGAGCTGACCGGCGACCTCCGCCTGGTCGATTGCGAGGACGACGACGAGGCCGAGATCACGGTGAGTGCCCCGCTCATCAAGCGATACAAGGAGACGCTCGACGCCTACGTCGGCGGCTTCCGCGAGTGGTGCACCCGGCGCGGCATCTCGCACATCTTCACGACCAATCACGCGCCGTTCGATAAGCTGATCCTGAATTACTTGCGTGAGCGGGGGCTTGTCAAGTGACGACGATCGCGGAGATTGGCCCGATGCTCCTGCCCTTGGCCCAGGCGAACCCGGTGGGGGGCCTGAACCTCCAGTTCGACCCCCCGGTCCCCTGGTCGTCGGCCTGGGGGCCGACCTTCTGGATGGCCCTGGTCGGGGTGCCGGTCACGATCATCCTGCTCTATTTCCTCAAGCTGCGCCGCAAGCCGGTCCAGGTCCCCAGCACGTTCCTCTGGAAGCGGAGCATGGAGGATCTTCATGTCAACAGTCTTTTTCAACGCTTGCGCCGGAATCTCCTGCTCTTCTTGCAACTGATGGCGGTCCTGCTCGTCATGCTTGCCCTGCTCGGGCCGCAGATGAAGGGGAGCACCCGCGTCGGCCAGCGGTATGTGATCGCCCTCGATACCTCGGCGAGCATGTCGGCCACCGACGTCCGCCCCAACCGGCTCGACGAGGCCAAGGCGCGGGCCCTCGAACTGGTCGATTCGATGGGGTCGAACGACCTGGCGATGGTGATCGCGTTCGCCGAGTCGGCCCGGGTCGTCTCGACCTACACGGGGAACAAGGCCCAGCTCCGCGACCGGATCGCCTCCGTCCGCCCGGCCCGATCGGGGACCTCGCTGCGAGACGCCCTCGAGGTCGCCGCCGGGCTGGCCAACCCGTCGAAGCAATTCGGCGAGGGGGAAATCGCCAGCGAGGTCCAACCGCCTCGGCTCATGATCTACACCGACGGCGGCTTCCCCGACGTGGAGGGCTTCAGTCTCGGCAACCTGATTCCCGAAATCGTGGTGCTGGGCGAACCGCCGAGCGAGGCCCAGTCGACCCCGGGCACGACCGCCGAGGAGGCGAGCGATCCGGGCGTCCCCCCCTCGAACAACGTCGCCATCCTCGCCCTGCAGACGGCCCGCAACGAGGAACGGCCCGATCAGATCCAGCTCTTCGGCCGCGTGCGGAACTATCGCGACGAGCCGGCCGAGGCGGTCGCCCGGCTGCTCCGCCACGAACTCGACCAACCGATCGGCGAGGGTCGATTGATCGACGCCATCGAGGTCTCCTTGCCGGCCCGGGGCGCCCGCTCGTTCAAGTTCGACCTGCCCGACCCGGGGCCGGTCGGGCTCGAGGTCCGGCTCGACCTGCAGGACGACCTCGAGCAGGACAATCATGCCTATGCCGCGATCGGTCGCCCGCGTCAGGCCCGGGTCCTCGTGGTCACGTCCGGGAATCGTTACCTGCTCAACGCCATGACCACCGCCACCGCCGGCGACGCCGCCGAGGTCGTCGAGATCCGCCCCGACGACCTCGAGACCGACGACATCCGGCGCGCCCTGCTCGCCGGCCTGTACGACCTGATCGTCTTCGATCGGGTGGCGCCGGCCGAGCCCCCGGTCGGCAACGCGCTCTATCTCGGCGCCATGCCCCCCGGCGAGGCGTTCGACCAGGCCCGGCTGGTCGAGGCGCCGATCGTGCTCGACTGGGACATCGGCCATCCCATGCTGCAATACGTCCGCGATTTGCCGCTCGTCCTGATCCGAGAGGCCCGCGTGGTCGACCCTCCCCCCGGCTCGACGACCCTGATCGAGAGCGACAAGGGGCCGCTCGCCTTCATCACCCCCCGCGACGGCTATTCCGACGCGGTCGTCGGCTTCTCGATCTACGGCGAGGAGCGGGCCCTGAACACCGACTGGCACACGAAGCTCAGCTTCCCGGTCTTCCTCTACAACACGCTCCGCTTCCTCGGCAACGTCGAGGAGGGGCTCGGCGACCAGGTGCAGCGTCCCGGCCAGCCGGTGGTCCTGCGGGCCGCCCCGACGGCCGACGCGATCACGATCGACCCACCCCAGGGGCCGCCGAGCGACGTCGGCCGCTCCGACCTGGGGACCTTCGTCTACAACAACGCGACCGAGCCGGGGCTCTACCGCCTCTCCTGGGGCAGCGGCGACGCGATCGAGCGGAGCGTCTTCGCCGTCAACCTGTTCGACCCTCGGGAGAGCAACCTGGCCCCCCGAGGGGTCCCGCCCGAGGGCGTGACGGGCCGGGAGGCCGAGCCGTATCTCATCAAGATCGGTTATACCGAGGTCGCCGGCACCCGCACCTCGCGACCGGCCCGGCTCGACCGCTGGTGGTGGCTGGCGATGGCCGCGCTCGGCTTCGTGCTGGTGGAGTGGTATGTCTACAACCGGCGCGTTTATATCTGAGAAAAGGGCCGCGGCCTCGATCAGCCGGGCCCCTGCACGGTCATCGCCCGGGCCGGGGCCCGCGACGAGGCCGGCGGGGCGACCCGGGAGGAGGCCCGGAGCGTCAATCGGCTGATCTCGGCCGGGCAGTTGACCCGCAACGGGTGCTGCGCGGCGATCCCCCGGGAGACGAACAGCAGCGTCTCGTTGCGCCGGAAGAACCCGCAATCGTAGCGGCGGCTGTAGCGGCTCGGCAGCAAGACCGACCCGATCACCGGCAGGCGGTACTGCCCGCCGTGGGTGTGTCCCGAGAGCATCAGGTCGATCCCCTGTCGGGCGGCCCAGGCGAGCGGGTCGGGCGAGTGGCTGAGCAGGATGCGGACGTCGGCCTCGGGCATCGCGGCCGGGTCGGGGAGCGGCCCCCACGGGTTCGACGTGCCGCCGATCGCCACCCGGGCGCCGTCGTCGGCCTCGATGAGCCGCCAGGCCCCCTCGATCACCGTGTAGCCGGCCGATCGCAGGGCCACGAACGCCCCCGGGGCGTCGGTCCGGTAGTCGTGGTTCCCCAGGATCGCGAACTGGCCGTAGCGTCCTCGGAAGCGCCCGAGCAGCGGCCCGACCCGGTCGAGCAGCTCCGAGTCGTCGATCAGGTCGCCCGTGAAGGCGACGAGGTCGGCGTCGAACGCCTCGGCCTGGGCGACCATCGAATCGAAGAAGCGGTCGGAGTAGGCCCGCGTCAGGTGCAAATCCGTGAGGTGGAGGATCCGGAGCCCGTCGAGCGGCCGGGGCAACCCCGAGCGCTCAATCTGCCAGTCGGTCAGGGTCAGGTGGAACGCCTGATTGCCCGGCAACCGGAGCCAGAACGAATCCCAGGCGGTGCCGATCAGGTCGGCTCGGGCGACCGAATCGGTCAGGTCGACCGACCGGGAATGCCCCGAGACGCCCGCCGGCAACCTCCTGCGGAGCCGGGCCAGCGTGACCAGCGGCAGGCCGACCAGGCCGATCAAGAGGCAGAGCAAGGTATAGGCGCGGGCGATCGTCGGCCAGTCTCCCCAGGGGAGGGCCAGGAACAACCCCATCAGGACGAGCGAGATGGAGGTCAGGAAGCCCAGGCAGAGCCCCTTGACCACCCGGGCCGGCGTCCCCTCCGGGACCCCGAGCCCGTGGAAGACGTTGACGGCCAGCACGGCGAGGCAGAGGTGCCCCACGGCCACCACCAGGAGGATCGAGCCATCGATCATGGTTGACCTCAAACGTGTCCAATCAGATCCAAACGCGTCACAGGTTCGGCACTCGGGCGATCCGGCCGCGTGATCGGGCGAAGGGCCCCGGCATCAGCCGTGGGCCGGCGGGAAGCCGTCGGCCGGCGGGATCGGCTCGGGCGACCGGACGGCGTGCTCGACGGCGTCGATGAGCCGATCGACATGAAACGGCTTGTACAGGACCGTGCGCAAGCCTTCCTTGCGAGCCTTGACGATGGAGTGGGTCGGGTCGTAGCCGAAGCCGGTCATCAGGATGACGGGGACGCCCGGCTGCACCTCTCGGATGCGGCGGAACGCCTCGTAGCCGTCGAGGTCGGGCAGCCGGATGTCGACCAGGGCCGCGGCATAGGGGGTCTGCCGGGCCAGGGCGATGGCCTCCAGCGCGTCCCGGGCGGTCTCGACGGTCGCCCCTTGCTGTTCGAGCAGCTGGTGGGCGGCCCATCGGATCGACTCGTCGGCGTCGACGACCAGCACCCTCGCGTCGGCCAGGCGCTTCGGCGGCCGGGCGTTGCGCGAGCCCTCGGGCAGGACGGTCGCCCCGGCGCGTCGGATCAGGCCGCGGATCTCCCTGGCCCGATAGAGCAGGTGGCGCAGGCGGTTGACGATGTCCTCGTCGTGCCCGGCGTAGCGGTCGAGCGCCGTCGTGGCGTCGCCGAGGATGTCGTCGAGCGGCAGGGCCAGCTCCTTGACGATCGCCTCGACCGAGGCCCGGGCCGTGCTCACCTTCTCGGCTTCGAGCAGCTCCAGCGTCGTCAGGGCCGAGGCGATGTTGCGGGCATAAATTTCGAGGAATTGCTGGTCGCGCCGATCGAAGGCGTTCGGCTTCGGGCTCTCGACGTTCAGGGTGCCGATCACCCGGCCGTGCCGCACCAGGGGGACCGTCAACGAGCTTCGGGCGTTGACCGCCCCTTCCAGGTAGAGCGGGTCCTGGGTCGTGTCGTCGCAGAGATACCCCTTGCCCGTCGCCGCCACGTAGCCGGTCACGCCGTTGCCGGTCTCGGAGGCGAACAGCTCCCGATCGGCCGCCAGCGGGGTCATCCCCTCGGTGAGCAGCGGCTCGAGCTTGCCCGAGGGCTTCAGCAGGCGGATCTCGATGAAATCCAGGCCGAGCAGGTCGCGCATGTGGCGCACGATGTTGAACTTCAGGACGTCGCTGCGCTCGTCGACCCGGAGGGCGGCCAGCTCCTCGGGGGTCAGGTCGGCCAGCTCCTCGCCGGCCTTGTTGATGGCGCGGACCTTCTGCTCCTGCAGGACCTCGTCGGTGATGTCTCGGGTCAGGGCGATGAGCGATTGGAGCCCCCCCTCGTTGTCGAGGATCGGCGTCACATTCAGCCGGAAGTAGTTGCCCGTGCCCAGTTTCAGGACGCAACCGGCCGGCTGCTTCGTCACCTGGGACTGCAGGAAGGGGCAGACGTCCGGCTCGCAGCGCTCGGGGAATGCCAGGACCTCGAAGAAGGGCCGGTTGATCGGGTCGCCCTCGGTGGCGACCAGGTTGCGGAACTCGGGGTTGTACCAGAGCACCCGCTGGCTCTCCGGCTCGACCACGGCCACGCCGTCGGCGATGGCCTCGAGGATCTCATCCGACTGAAGGAGCATCCCCGCCCACCGCAAGGGAGGGAGCTGCGAGGCCGTGACGAACACCCCTTCGAAGTGCTCCTCGCGCAGCAAGTACAACGCCCGGGCCATGCTGCGGGCCTGGACGACCTCGTAAGAGTCGTCGAAGGCCGAGCGAGAGAGCCAGGCAGGGTCGGACTCGCGATCGATCACCAGGACACGAGGCTTCTCGGACACGCGAGACGACCTCCTTGGCACCGCAACGCACTCGAACCTCGACGCCAAAGCACGCCTTTGGGCGTATGGTCTTCAAGCAGATCGAAAACGGAAAAAAAAGAGGATCCCCCGGTTCGGACTCATCCTAACGCAGCCGAGCCCGATCGGACAAGCCACCTGCCGAGCGGCCTCCCGGGCCGCGACGGCGGGCCGCCCCGGCGGGTCCCGTCTGCTTGACACGTCCGATCGGCTGCCCTTAGCATCGGCGTCAGATCCGTCGAGAAACGCCGCTCGTGAGCCGGCTTCGGAAAAAAAAATCGAAGGGCGCACCCCATGTCCTCTCCCGACCGCCTGACCGCCCGAGAGGGGGGCCTGCTCGTCATCGATCTCCAGGGGAAGCTCCTGGCCACGATGCGTTACGGCGACCTCGTCGTGGCCAACGCCGTCCGATTGATCCAAGGCGCCCGGCTGCTCTCGGTCCCCGTCTGGGCCACCGAGCAATATCCCGAAGGGCTCGGCCCGACGGTCCCCGAGGTCCAGGATCTGGTCCCCGACCGCCCTGCGAAGCGGACCTTCCACTGCCTCGGCGTCCCGGGGCTCGAAGACCAGGTGCGTGCCCGGGACGTCCGCCACATCACGCTGACCGGCATCGAGGCCCATGTCTGCGTCGCCCAGACGGCCCTCGAACTGATCGACCGCGGGTTCCGGGTGCAGGTGCCGGCCGACGCCGTCGGCTCCCGGAACGGGATGGACTGGGAATTCGCCCTGCGGCGCATGGAGCGGGCCGGGGCCGTCCTGACGACGACCGAGGCCGTCCTGTTCGAGTGGGCCGAGACGGCCGATCGCCCCGAATTCAAGGCCATCAGCGCCCTCGTCCGAGACTTCGTCCCCCCCCGCAAGCGGAAAGACAAGCACAAGGACCGCCCCCGGCCCAAGGACACCGACCCGGACGAGGACGAGTGAGCCGGGTCGGCGGGCCGGCCTCGCGGCACTCGTACCGCCCTCCATCGAATCCCCTCGGTATTGCCCCCGACCTCTCCATTCTTCCCCGAAGGTAAGGACTCTTCCCGTGACGACACCCGCCGCCAAGTCCCTGGAGCCTTCTCCCCGAGTCCTGCTCGGCCCCGGGCCGTCGAACGTGCACCCTCGTGTGCTCTCGGCGCTGGGGATGCCCCTGGTCGGCCACCTCGACCCCGAGTTCGTCGCCCTGATGGACGAGATGCAGGGGATGCTCCGCCGGGTCTTCCGGACCGAGAACCTGATGACCCTGGCCGTCTCGGGCACGGGATCGGCCGGCATGGAGGCGGTGGTCGTCAACGTGATCGAGCCGGGCGACAAGATGCTCGTCTGCGTCAACGGCGTCTTCGGCGGCCGGATGGTCGACGTCGCCCAGCGCGCCGGGGCCGAGGTCACCGCCATCGAACGCCCCTGGGGAGAGGTGTTCGACCCCCAGGAGGTCGAGGACGCCATCAAGAAGGTCAAGCCGAAGCTCGTCGGCATCGTCCACGCCGAGACCTCGACCGGCGCCCACCAGCCGGTCCAGGAGATCGCCCGGATCGCCCACGACCACGGCGCGATGATCGCCATCGACACCGTGACCTCGCTGGCCGGCGTCCCGGTCGAGATCGACGCCTGGGACATCGACGCCGTCTACTCCGGCACCCAGAAGTGCCTGAGCTGCCCGCCGGGCCTTGCGCCTGTCTCGTTCGGCCCGAGGGCGATGGAGGCGATCAAGAACCGCAAGAGCAAGGTCCAGTCGTGGTATCTCGATATGACCATGATCGGCCGCTACTGGGGTTCCGACCGCTTCTACCACCACACGGCGCCGATCAACATGAACTATGCCCTGCGCGAGGCGCTTGCGCTGGTCCTCGAAGAAGGGCTCGACGCCCGGTTCGCCCGCCATGCCCTGAACGCCCGGGCGCTGGCCGCCGGCCTGAAGGCGATGGGGATCGACTACGTGACCGCCGAGGGGCACCGCCTGCCGCAGCTCAACTGCGTGACCATCCCCGAGGGGGTCGACGACCTGGCCGTCCGCAAGCGCTTGCTCAACGAGTGGAACGTCGAGATCGGCGGCGGCCTGGGCGACCTGAAGGGCCGCGCCTGGCGGATCGGCCTGATGGGCTACGGCTCCCGCCGCGAGTCGGTCACGCTCGTCCTCGCCGCCCTCGAAACCTGCCTCCGCGACTCCGGCGTCTCGATCGAGCCGGGCGCCGCTTTGGCGGCCGCGTCCGAGGTGTACGCCGAGGCCACCAGCGCGACGGCCTCGGCCTGATTGATCATGCCTGATTCGGGCGGCCCGTCGCGGCCGTCCGAATCAGACTTGCCGGCGTGGCCACCCCGCGACGGTCAGCCTTCGCCCGGCTCGCCCTCCGGCGCGACGGACGAGACGATCCCCTCGGCCTCGTCGATCGTGTAGGAACGATTCGGCTCCAGGTCGCCCAGCTCGGTCGAGGCGCCCGAGGGCCAGTCGATCCGGAGCGACTCGACCCGATCGGCCTCGCCCAGCCCGAACGTGATCGGGAACTCGACCGACGACAAGTACCCCTTGCCCGGGAAGTGCTGCCGGAGCTGCTCGACCCCCCCGGCCTTCAGCGCCAGCCTGGCGCCGATGCCGTCGCGGTTCGACTCGCGCCCGATCAGTTCGATGCGCACCCAGTTGTTCTCATTTCCCCCGTCGTTGCGGAAGATCCGGGCGCGTTCGCCGTTGGAGGTCATCACCACGTCGAGGTCGCCGTCGCCGTCGAGGTCGACGTAGGCGCTGCCCCGGCCGACGATCGGCGTGAACAGGTCCGGCCCGGCCGTCTCGGCCTTCACCTGGGTGAACAGGGCCGAGCCCTTCCGGCCGCTGTTCCAGAACAGTTGCGCCGACTGGCGATAGGTCTCGCTCGCCTGGGTCTTCTCGATGTCCGATTCGAGGTGGCCGTTGACCGACAGCAGGTCGAGCCGGCCGTCGAGGTCGTAGTCGAAGAAGAAGAGGCCGAACTTCAACGGCGGCTGGGTCGGCGCCCCGAGGCCGAAGACGTTCGCCAGGTCGATGAACTGCATCCGGGTCGGGTCATCGGCCACGTAGAAGGCCGTCATCTCGTTGGCGAAGTTGGCGATCGCCAGCGCCAGCGACCGGTCGTTGCGGAAGTGGGCCCAGTCGATCCCCATCGCCCCCCGGACCTGCCCCGACGGGTCGAACGAGACGCCGGAGACGATCCCCAGCTCCTCGAACGTGCCGTCCCCCTTGTTCCGGAACAGGAAGTTGCGCACCGTGTCGTTCGCCACGGCGAGGTCGACGAATCCGTCGCCGTCGACGTCGAACGGCGCCACGCCGAGGGACTTGGCCATCGGGTCCTTCAGCTCGGGGGTCACGAGCCGGATGCCGGCCGATTCGCTCACATCGGTAAACGTCCCGTCGCCGTTGTTGCGGAGCAGGACGTTGTGATCCCCCCGGAAGGCGGTCGGCGGCCCGTAGGCCCGCCCCGAACCCGTCCCGGTGAGCTGGAACCCCTGGGAGCTGTCGAACGCCTCCGACCATTCCACATAGCAGCAGAGGAACAGGTCGAGGAACCCGTCGTTGTCCATGTCGAAGAACGACCCGGAGGTGAGCCAGCCGTCGCCGGCCCCGGCGTTCGCCCCCTCGGTCACGTCGACGAAGGTGCCGCCATCGTTGCGAAACAGCCGTCCGCCGGTCACGGTGGTGATGTACAGATCGGGGTCGCCGTCGTTGTCGATGTCGCCGACCACCGCCCCCATGCCGTGCATCGGGATCGCCAGCCCGGCCGACGAGGTGACGTCGGCGAAACGCCCCTCCCCCTCGTTCCGGTACAGGGCCATCGTCGGCGCACCGGCGGCGCCGTCTCCGGCATCCCAGGGGAGCTGGTTCACGAAGAGCAGGTCGGGCAGGCCGTCGGTGTCGTAATCGAGCACAGCCACGCCCGACCCCATCGTCTCGGGCAGGAGCTTCTTGCCTTCGGCGGCATTCTCGTGCACGAAGTCGATGCCGCTCGCGTCGGTGATCTCGACGAATCGGACCGAAGGCAACGCCTCGGCTTCCACCACGGGGGCCCGCTCGGGAGCCGTCGCCTCAGGCACGTACTCGGTACTCCCCTCGCTCCGACAGCCGGTCAGCGACAGGGCGATCGTACCCAGCACCGCGACGATGATGGCCCAGTTCATGATTTCAAGCGTCGACCCGCCGGAGTGCTGGTTCAAATGGGGAGTCATTCCGTCACCTCTCGGCTGGTTTGAGAATCATCGGAAGCGGTTCGGCCGGCGGGTTCAGGCAGCCCCGGGGCACCCGGACGATGAAGATCATAGATCACAATCGGTTGCGCGTTCATGTCGGCCGCGGGATCACGTTCCCGGGCGATCCGGATGGCGCGACCCACCGCCAGTTCGTCCGGTCGGACAAAGTTATGCAGGGCCTTGTGCGCGGTTTCGAGCGCGCGAGACAGCTCGGATCGCGCGGAGGGATCCGTCTCGTTTTGCCAGGCCGAGCCGAGGTGTTCGGTCACCTCGATCAGGATCCCGACCCGGGTCGCATACGGCGGGCGTTGACCCTCGACGAAGGCCTTGATGGAACGGGTCAGTTCTCGGGAGCGATCCGATCGAGCCTCCCCTTCCGCCAGGACGGAGCGCCCGTCGCCCTGATCCAGGTCCGCGGCGATCGCCTCGGCCTGCTCCACGAGCGAGGCGGGCGACGGCGGCTCTCCCTCCCACGGTTCGAGCGTCGAGGAATTGTGGGCGAACTCGGCATACGCCTGGCCGATCCCGAAATGAGCCGCCTCATTCTCGGTGTCGAGCGCCAGGGTGCGGCGGAAGGCGGCGATGGCCTGGCTCATGTACGCAAGCCGCTCCTCGCTATCGAGCGGCTCGATCCGGCCCCGGCGGTCGAGGGCGCGGCCGAGGTCGTTGATCACCACATAATCCTTGCTGAAATCGAACTTCCTCGCCGGATCTCGGGTGCTGAGCACGTCCTCGAAGTTCTTGATGGCGGCATCAAGGTTCCCTTGATCCAGGTTGATGAGTCCGGTCAGCCAGTTGATCGTCCACGAGGCGCGGAACTCGGGATCGGCCGCGGCCTTCTCAAGGGCCTCAAGCGCCTCCGGAATCCGGCCTTCCCGGCGATAGACGCGGGCCAGGTTGATCCAGCCGTCGGCCTTGTCGTACTGCTCGGCCACGGTCCGGAAGACCGGTTCGGCCTGCTTGAGCAAGCCTTTCTGGGCACCCGTCTCGCCCCCTTCCAGGAACAGGCCGATCCCGTAATCGTTCCAGCGCTGCCATTCCTGCTCGATGGGCGAGGGCGGATTCTCCGGCGTCGGCCCGCCGGCGACCGGCAATTTGATCGTGTCGCGGGCCATCACGATGACCGGCAAGGGGTCCGGCTCGCCGTCGCCGTCGGGGTCGGGCCACTGGCCTTCGCCATAGACGAAGTCGAGGTACGTGCGGTCGAACTTGCGGTAGTTGACCTTCGCCTCCAGCTCGATCGGCCCGACGATCCCCTCGCTCGGCACGTCGATCCGGAAGTGGACCACCTGCCCGGCCCCCGGCGGGATCTGGCGGTTGTACAGGGGGACGAAGATGTCCTGGGGATTGCGCCGCTCGATCCGATTGCCGTCGCGGTCGAGCATGTACACGTTGATGAACCGCGAGTAGGGGTCGACGTGCCCGTCGTCCCCCATCCCGCCCGACTTGCCGATCACCCGGCCGTCGCTCGACGCCGTCAGCTCGACCCAGATCTCGTTCGAGTCGACGGTCCCCTGCGAGAAATGGTGGCCGACGCCGAGCGTCCGCACCACGACCTCGATCAGGTACGACTCGCCCGGCACCAGCTCCGGCAGCTCGGGCCGGAGCGGGGCGATCAAGGGCCCGTCGATCGTGCCTCCCTCGATCACGCCGAACAGATCGACGCGAACTTTCTTGTCTTGCAGGTACTCGGTGTGGGCCTTCAGCGCTTTTTCATCGCCGAGGGCTGCCGCCAGTCCGGTATTGGCGCCGAGGAACAGGTGATTATGGATCTCCCGGCCGGCCTCGCCGTCGAAATTGCGGGCGCCGAACTCATCGGACGGGATGAGGTTCATGTGGCATTCCGCGCAATTCGTCTTCGCCACCTCGGGGTAGTAGAAGCTCCTCGCCCCGTGCCCGGAGACCCCCGAGAGCAAGTACGAGTCGTGGTGGTTCTGGCCCCGGGTGAAGTCCTTGTAGTGGTTCAGATCGAACGGCAAGCTGACCTTGTGACAGGTGGAGCAGAACTCGGTCGTCTTGTGCAAGGGTTTGAGGAACGTCTGCTTGTGCAGCTCCGGCTTGGCCTTCACCAGGGTGTGGTTGATCCACTTCAGGACCGCGTTGTCGCTCTGGGCGAAGGGGTAATGCTGCGGCTCTTCGATGGTGTAGTCGGCATTGCCCCTCGTGCTGTTGACGTGCGTGATCGAGTGGCACGAGGTGCAGGTGATGCCGGCATGGGCGGTCGGGTCGTTCACGTCATCATACTCCGGGTCGTCGAACTTGCCGGAGAGGAAGGGCACCGGGTCGTGGCAGCCGGCGCACCACCGGGCGGCCTTCGTCGTGCCGTCCCGGGTGATCGACACTTCCCGCGTCTCCCGGACGCTTGCCAGGTAGAGCGGGTTGTTGAACGAGCTGAAGTGGTGCGACGAGTGGAACCAGCCGTCGTACGAATCCTGATGGCAGTCCATGCAGTATTGATCCATCATCAGGGTCTCGGCCGGGATCAGGTTGCCGTCGGCCGTCTTCACCTCCGAAGGGAAGAAATACTGCGCCCCTTCGCGGGGGCCGACCTTGTTCGTCTCCCTCGGGTCGAAGGCGTGCATCATCCCCATCAGGACGACCACCACCCCCACCACGGCCGTCCAGAGCCTCGCGTAGTGCCACTTGATCCGGGGCCCGGCCAACCGGTGCCGCACGTAGAGCACGATGGCCAGCGGGGGGGTGATCAGGTGCAGCCAGTAGCCGATCTCGCGGAGGACCGGGTCGCGGACCTCGAATCCACCGATCCGGATCAGGACGACCCCCGAGACCAGGACCACGACCGAGATGCCCAGCAGCCAGTACCCCAGCCGGATCGCCGACCGATTCGGCCGGTTCCAGGCGGTCACCAGGTGCCCCAGGCCGAACACGATGAACGGGACGATGAGGACGAAGCCCAGGAACAGGTGCAGGGCCACCATCAGCATGTAGAAATACGTGTCCTGGGGCGCCCCACTGAGCCAGGTCAACAGCGTGACGCTGGCCATGTAGATGCCCGTGGCCCCGAGCACGGCGAAGCCGATCAGGACGGACCAGAGCAACGGCCGAAGGCCGCTGCCGATGGCCGGCGTGTACACGAACCCTCGGCGGTCGCGCATCGGTCGAGGCGCGGGACGTTCGGTCGCAGACATAGGCAAACCCTCCCCGGCGGCCTGGGCCGCCTCGCAATCGTTCTTCGGCCCGACGAGACGAGATGAAACACCCGCCGGGCCGCGATCGCCCGGCGTCCTGGTCGCGCCGCGTCGACGCCGTCGGCGGCCGGCCGTCGCCGGGGCCGGCGACCACCCACCATCGACGCATCGCATCAACGGGCGGAAATCGGTGTCTCAGCGCGATCGGGGAGGGCGATCGATCCGCGCACACCGGCGAATCGGCCGGGCCGATGCCGGTCCCGGGCGGAGCAGGGTCGAAGGCTCCTGCTCAATCGGGTCGATCCGGGCCGGCAAGGGGAAGGACGAGTCTCCGGCCGAGACTAGGGACCGCGACGGCGGCCGGTCGGGATCATTCGAAGGGCATCGGCGTTCGAGTTCGAGGGGAGCCGATGACGCCTCGACGATCACCGTGTCGGCGATCGTCACCTGGTGCTGCTGTTGATGTTCGTTCGGGCCGTTCGAGAGGCCGAAGACCGGCCGATCGTCCACGTGACACGAGGCCGCCGTCGCATCTCGGGCCGGACCCAGGGCGAGCGCACACCCGAGCAGGGCGGCGAGCATCAGGGCGTGCCGGGCCTTCGGAGTCAGCACGGGCACCGGGATCGGCTCCGATCTCAACATCGTTCGACGAGACGCTTGGGCAAGACGTGCACTCACAACTCTTCAGTCTGCGAACCCGGCCGCCCGAAGTCAAGGACGATTCCCGAGACGCCGGGGCCGGGCCACCCCGTCGGCCCCGCCCCGGCCGGTCCCGCCCGACGATGCCCCGCGACTCGGCCGAGGCCGGTATTCTGGGCAATCCGCCCCGACCGACTCGACCCCTCCCGCCGCGCTTATGCTATCCTGGGGGGTCATGAGGTGGGCCGAGCGCCGCCTCGATCAGTCCCCGCCCCACGGCCGGGAATGAGCCGTCGCATCGCCTGTTGTTGTGTTCGTTCTGCCGCCCACCGAGGAGGACCACGCGTTGTTCGCCGGACCCATCATCGCCCGAGAACTGCTGACCGCTCCCCGGCCGCCGCGCTACTATGCCGCCCGGGCGTCCTATGCCGGCGGCCTGCTGATCGTCATGCTGACGGTCTGGCAGGTGTTGGTCGGCTGGGACGAGGGGAACGCGCTGAGCATCCTTTCCCGATTCGGGGCCATCCTGTTCTCATTCTTCGCCTATCTCCAACTGACCCTGATGCTCTTCTTCGCGCCGATCGCCGCGGCCACGGCCGTCGCCCACGAGAAGGATCGACGCACCTTCGTCCTCTTACTCATGACCGACCTGCGCGACGTCGAGATCGTGGTCGGCAAGCTCGTGGCCAGCCTGCTCCAGATCCTGACCTTACTGCTCACCTCCTTGCCGGTCTTCTCGTTGTGCCTGCTGCTCGGCGGCGTCTCGTTCGGCCAGGTGATCGACGTCTTCCTCGTCACCTTCGCCGCCGGGTTCTTCGGCGGGGCCCTGGGGATGATCGTCGCCCTCTGGCGCGACCGGACGTTCCAGTCGATCGCCCTGACGGTCCTGCTCGTCGTGCTTGTGCTCATTCTCGGCGAGGCCGCCGCCCGAGTCCTCCCCGAGACCGTCTGGATCACCTCGGCCCTCAGCCCGTTCCAGGCGATCGCCGAGGCGATCCGACCCCGGCCCGAGCGCCTCGTCGGCCCCCTCGGCGGGTCGAGCCTCGTCTTCACCGGCATCTACCTGGCGGCCGCCGGCCTGATCGTCCTCGCCTCGATCGTCAAGCTCCGCGTCTGGAATCCGGGCAAGAACGAGCCCCGGGAGCAGCGCGAAGGGGACGAGGAGGGCGAGGTCGAGGTCGTCGAGCAGCTCTACGAGGTCGACGAGGCCGAGGCCCTGGCCGAGTCGGCCCGACGCTCCCCCGCGGCCGTCGGCGCCGTCATCGCCGAGCAGGTGTCCGAGGCCCGCGGCGATCGCCCCGATTCCCCCGGCCTCGGGGTCGGCGGGCCGGTCGCCCCGGGCGACGTCATGGCCGATGCCGATGCCGAGCAGTACGTCCGGCGCGAGTCGACCGGCCTGCACGTCCCCCGCCGGACCCATCGCCGGGTCGTCCGCAAGTTCCGACCCTATCGCGAGGTCTGGTCGAACCCGATCCTCTGGCGAGAGCTACGCACCCGGGCCTACGGCACCAAGCCGTTGATCATCAAGGGGGCCTACGTGCTGGCCTTCGCCCTCGGCGTCGCGGCCTATTTCGGCGGCATCGGCCCCGGTTCCGGCCCCTGGGACGGGGCCAAGGCGGCCATCCCGGCCTTGCTGGCGGTGCTCAGCCTGATCCTCATCAATGCTCAGGGGGTGACGGCGTTGACCAGCGAGCGCGACACCGGCGCGCTTGACTTGCTGCTCGTCACCGAGCTGTCTCCGCAGCAATTCATCTACGGCAAGCTCTACGGCGTGCTCTACAACGCCAAGGAGATGGTCGTCTTGCCCATTGCCCTGGCCATCGGCATCTGGGCGATGGGCTACATGAAGCTCGACTCCCTGATTTTCGTGCTCATCAACTTCGCCGTTCTGGTCCATTTCTCGGCGATGCTCGGCCTGCACGCGGCCATCACGTACACGAACAGCCGGCAGGCGGTGGCCAACAGCCTGGGGACGATCTTCTTCCTGATGCTCGGCATCCTCTTCTGCGCCGCCCTGATCATCCAGAGCCGACAGGAATTCGCCCGGCAGTTGCTCAGCTTCCTGGTTTTCATCGGGGCGGGCAGCGTGGCGCTCTACGGGTCGCTCGGCGCGAAGAACCCGTCGCCGGCGATCGGGTTGGTGGCGTTGCTCACCCCCTTCTGGAGCTTCTATTGCATCATCAGTATCCTGCAGGGAGACTTCGGGGCGGCCTTCCTGGTCAGCCTGGCGGTCTACTCGTTCGCCCTGCTGTCGATGCTGATCCCGGCGGTCAGCGATTTCGACATCGCCCTGGGACGCACCAACGCGATCCAGGGGTAGCGCCCTCCGCCAACGTTTGGCCGGGCCTTCCCGGCCGTCCCGCCTCTGCCTTTCGTTGACCCCCCGGCTTCGATCCGCCTTGCTCTCCGTCACAACGAGAACTGAAGCCGGGGGGAGCCTCCTTACCCTCCGAGGGATCTCCGATGCAGCATCGGTTTCGCTGGGCCCTCCTCTCCCCGGCCCTCCTGCTCTGCGTCGCGGTTTCGGCCGCGCCGGTTGTTCAAGACGACGCCGTCAACGACGACGACCTCGCCCGAGAACTGCCCCGCCTCCCGGCCACCGAACCGGCCGACGCCCTGGCCACCTTCGAAATTCAAAACGGCTTCTCGCTCGTCCCCGTGGCCGTCGAGCCGCTCGTGACCGACCCGGTCGACGTCTGCTACGACGCCGACGGCCGGCTCTACGTGGTCGAGATGCGCGGCTATCCGTACCCCCAGGACGTGCCCACCGGCCGCATCCGCCTGATTGAGGACACCGACGGCGACGGCGTGTACGACTCCGGCACCACCTTCCTCGACGACATCTCCTGGCCGACCGGCATCGCCCCCTACGACGGCGGCATCTACCTGACCGTCGCGCCCGACATCATCTACGCCAAGGACACCGACGGCGACGGCGTGGCCGACGTCCGCAAGGTCGTCTTCTCCGGCTTCGGGCTGAGCAACGTCCAGGGCTTGCTCAACGGCCTGCTCTGGGGGCCCGATGGCTGGATCTACGGGGTGGCCAGCTCCAACGGCGCCGAGGAGGTCGTCAACCACACGAGGCCGAACGACCCGCCCATCCCCCTCGGCCGCCGCGACTTCCGCTTCAAGCCCGACGCCTCGGTCTTCGAGCCGATCTCCGGCGGGGGCCAGCACGGCCACAGCTTCGACGACTGGGGGCACCGCTTCACCTGCTCCAACAGCAACCACATCCGCCAGATCGTCCTGCCGGCCGACTCGCTCGCCCGCAACCCCGACTACGCCGCCAGCACCCCCGTGGCCGACATCGCCGTCGAGGGGCCCGCGGCCCCGGTCTTCCGGATCAGCCCGGTCGAACCCTGGCGGATCGTCCGCACCCGTCAGCGCGCCGCCGACCCCGAGTTCCGCCGCCGATTGCCCCCGAACGAACTCGTCCCCGCCGGCTTCTTCACCTCCGCCACCGGCGTGACCATCTACCGAGGGTCCGCCTACGGCCCCGAGTACCTCGGCAACGCCTTCATCGGCGACGTCGGCGGCAACCTCATCCACCGCAAGACGATGGAGGTCGACGGCGCCGCCTTCAAGGCCACCCGGGCCGAGCAAGACGTCGAATTCGTCGCCTCGACCGACAACTGGCACCGCCCGGTCGGCTTCCGCAACACGCCCGACGGCACCCTGCTCGTCATGGACATGTACCGCGAGACGATCGAGCACCCCGCCTCGATCCCCGAGCCGATCAAGAAGCACCTCGACCTGACCAGCGGCTACGACCGCGGCCGACTGTATAACCTCGTCCCCGCCGGCTTCACCCGCCGCGAGCCGCCCCGGTTGAGCCAGGCAGCCTCGGCCGACCTCGTCCCCCTGCTCGCCGACCCCGACGCCTGGTGGCGCGAGACGGCCCAGCGGCTTTTGATCGAGCGCAACGCCGTCGAGGTCGCCCCGGCCCTCCGCGCCATGGCCGCCGATCGCCCGAGCGCCCTGGGGCGGATGCACGCCCTCTGGACCCTTGCCGCCCTCGGCCAACTGGCGGGCGACGACCTCCTGCCCGCCCTGTCTGACGACGAGCCGCGCGTCCGGGAAGCCTCGGCCAAGCTCGCCGAGCCGATCGTCGCCGACAGCCCCGATCTCCGCGAGGCCCTGCTCGCCCTGGCCGACGACGACGACCCGATGGTCCGCTTCCAGGCCGCCTTCTCGATCGGCGCCGTGGCCGACGCCTCGGCCATCGACGCCCTCGCCACCATCGTCGAGCGCGACATCGACGACCGCTGGACCCGATCGGCCGTGATGAGCTCCCTGGCCGGCCGGGCCGACCGGTTGCTCACCGCCCTGGTCGACCGCCCGGGCGTGCTCGATCAACCCGAGTCCTCGGCCTGGATCAGCGAGCTGGCCCTGCTCGTCGGCGCCTCGGCCGACCCGGAGGCCCTCGACGCCCTGCTCTCCCGGATCGCCGAGCCCGACGCCCGCCCCTCGGTCGTCCTCGCCGTCCTGACCGGCCTGGGCGAGGGTCTCCGACGCTCGGGGGGCTCGGCCGCCACCCTGCTCGCCGGAGAGGCCGGGACCGCGCTCATCCCCGTCTTCGAGCGGGCCGCCGAGACGGCCCTGGGCGAAGGCGAAGGCGGCGGCGACCGCGTCGAGGCCGTCCGGCTGCTCGCCCTCGCCCCGAGCGACCTGGCGATCGACGTGCTCCCCGACCTGATCGACGGCCGCCAGCCCGCCCCCGTGCAGCTCGCCGCCCTGCGGACGCTCGGCGACCGGTCCGAGGCCGAGGTCGGCCCGATCCTGACCGCCGCCTGGCGGGCCCTCAGCCCGGCCGCCCGGCGCGAGGCCACCGAGGTCCTCTTCGCCCGGCCCGATCGGATCGTCGCCCTGCTCGACGCGATCGAGGCCGGCGACATCCCCGCCGGGCAGCTCGACCCCGCCCGCCGCGATCAGCTCCTCCAGTCCCGGGACGCCAAGCTCCGGGCCCGGGCCGAGCTGCTGCTGGCCAACATCGGCTCCTCCTCCCGGGCCGAGGTGGTCGAGACCTACAAGGGGGCCCTCGCCCTCTCCGGCGCCGCCGACCGCGGCCAGGTCGTCTTCCGAGCCGCCTGCGCCACCTGCCACAAGGCCGAGGGCTTCGGCGCCGAGGTCGGCCCCGACCTGGCCACCGTCACCAACCGGGACGAGGAAGGATTGATCATCCACATCCTCGACCCGAACCTCGAGGTCCTCCCCCAGTACCTCAACTACAACGTCGCCACGGTCGACGGCCGCATCCTCAGCGGCCAGATCGCCTCGGAGACCCCCACCTCGATCACGCTCAAGCGCGCCGAAGGGGTCACCGACGTCGTCCCCCGCGACCAGATCGACGAGCTGGTCTCGACCGGCCAGTCCCTCATGCCCGAGGGGCTCGAGGAGCAGGTCTCCGTCGAGCAGATGGCCGACCTGATCACCTACCTCAAGAGCCTCTCCGGCGGCTGAGCCGGTCGAGGTCATCCCGCATTGATCGGGAAAGTGACCTTCGTAGGGTCCGCTGTGCGGACCGATCCCTCGACCTCGTCAGGAGATCGGTCCCCTGCGGCCCCTACGAGCAGGACACCGATCCGGGCGAATCGTTATCGGTCCCGGTTTGACCAACGAGGGGCGATCGATGACGATCGCCCCTCATCGTCACTCAAACCCAAGCGTTACGGCTCCAGATACCCCGGCAGGAACCGGCTCGCCTGGGGGGCGATCCGGTCGGCCGGGTTCGAGCCGTCGACGAGCATGAAGGCCACCCCCAGCGGAGACCGCCCCGGCCGGGCCCCTCGGGTATACGGGCCCTCGCCCCAGTGATCGCCCAGGGCGACCACATCGAACCGGGTGATCGAACGGGACGGGCGATCAATCTCGACAACGCCGAGCAGGCTCGCGTCGTAGCCGCGATCGGCCTGCGAGACGTCGGCCGAGGTGGCGAGCAAGGCGTTCCCGACGAGCCGCAGGCGCACCCGATCGGGCGAAACGTCCTCGACCGTCAGGGTCATCGTCGCCTCCCGGACCTCCTCGTCGCCCCAGAACGGCGGTTCGCCCCGGGTATTGTCGACCAGGTGGAAGCGGACGATGCGCCGGACGACCCGATCGGGGATCGAGATCATCTGTCCCGGGGTCGGGTCCTCGGGGATCAAGGCCTTCCAGTCCTCCTCCGTCAGCCAGAGGTGATCCCGAGCGGCCTCGCCCCCTCGGCCGGGGGCACAGGAGTAGACGTTGGGATCGTCCCCCGACTCATCCCGTTCCAGCGCCCGGGTGAACACCTTGACGATCAAGCCGCCTTCGGGAGGGGTGCGATCGTACTGGGCGTCGACCGTCCCCAGGTCCTCCGAGGCGATCGCCGCCGACCGGCGTCGTGATTCGGGGAGCCGATTCCAGGCGTCGAGCGCGTTGCGGAGCACCTCCCGCATCACGTCCGGGGCCTGTCCGGCATTCTTGTAGGCGAGCAGGGTTCCATCGGGGGTCAGCGTGTAAATCCCCTGGAGCGTGCCCCCCTGGCCGCCTCGCGGCCCTTGTCCGGCGACCTTGCGGAGGAACTCCCCTTCCGCGTCCTGCCGCCGCCGTTGATACCAGTCGTCGCCGACGACCGGGATGAAATCCTCTGAAGCCATCCGGATGATCTCCGGATCCGAGAAGCTGAGCGCACGGCCCAGGACCCCGTTGTTTCAGGTGCAGCCGAGCGGGTTGCCGTCCATCTCCCAGAGGAGGATCGGCTTCCCCTCGGCCGAGGCCTTCCGCCTCGCCTCCCACAGGCTCGTCTCCCAGGGGATCTGGAGCCATCGCTCCTCATCCGGCCTCGGCTGGATCGTCCGATGGAGCGTCTCGAACCGCCCCGGGTCGATCGGCTCCGACGCCCTCAGGCTCGGCCCCAGCAACAGGGCCAACGCGGCCCCCGCCAGGGCGATGTCCCGCGAATCAATTCCAAAGGTCATGCGGTCGCTCTCCTTCAATGGCCGGCGATGGCACGCCCCGAGCTTCGCTCCGACGAAGCCAAGGGGCCGCCGCCGCGCGATTCCATGCTATGACCTCCGGGCCGATCGGTTCAACCGGTCTCGAATCCCGATCGGGCCAATCCCGATCGCCTCGGCTCCCCGTCGTGCTGCCCGAAGCCAACGCAAAACGCCCCGCGAGGAAGGCGGTCGAAGCCGCTCCCCCGCGGGGCGTGTCAGAGGGCGAATGCTCGATCCGTCGGGTCAGTTCCTGCCGTCACGCTCGCCCGCGGGGACGGGGGCCGAGGCCACCACCTCCGCGCCGATCGTGACGTAGTCGCCGACGATCTTCTCGACCTCCTTGTTGTAGAACGACTCGCGATTCCAGACCTTCTTGTCGTCGGCCCCGGGCATGGCCATCGCCTCGGGCTGCTCGATCATCTCCTCGACCTCGTCGTCCTCGTCGCTCTTGAATTCGGCGATGAAGAGGTCTTTCTTCAAGGGCAGGTCCTTGCGGGTCTGCCGATCGATGAACTTCTGGATCGCCTCGGCCTGCTTCTGGAACTTCTCGTCGGCTTCCCGACGCTTGGCCGAGCGGTCGATCAGTTGCGACACCAGCTCCGGCGAGACACGGCCCCAGTGCTCGTGCGGCAGGGGGTCGATCTCGTCGAAATCGAGGGCGTTGTCCATCTCCCCCTCGCCGAGCTTCTCGATGTGGTCGGCGACGCTCGGGATGTGCACGTCCGGGGTCACGCCCCGCACCTGCGTGCTCATGCCGTTGGCCCGGTAGAACTGCTGGATCGTCAGCCGCAGGGCACCCAGGTTCGGGAAGCCTTCCGGGTTGCGGAGCCAGTTGTTCAGGTCGATGATGCTCTGCACCGTCCCCTTGCCGAAGGTGCTCGAATCGCCGATCACCAGCCCCCGGCCGTAGTCCTTGATCACCCCGGCGAAGATCTCCGAGGCGCTCGCGCTGGTGTGGCTGATCAAGACGGCCAAGGGGCCGTCATACGCCGTGCCCGCGTCCTCGTCGTTGTACGGCAGGATGCCGTCGGCGTCGCGGACCCGGACCACCGGGCCGGTGTCGATGAACAGGCCCGACAGCGAGATCGCCTCCAGCAGCAGGCCGCCGCCGTTGCCGCGCAGGTCGATCATCACGCAGTCGACCCCCTGCTCCTCGAACTCGGCCAGCAGCTTCTTGCAATCGCCCGTCGCGCTGACGGCGTTGGCGTCGCCCCGGCGGACGGCGGCCGTGTCGCCGTAGAAGCTCGGCAGGTTGATCACGCCGATCTTCAACGGGGTGCCATCGGGGGCCGTCGCCTCGATCACCTCACCCTTGGCGTGCTGGTCGGCCAGCTCGATCTTCTCGCGGACGATGTCGTACGTCTTCCGCTCCTTGGTGCCGGCCGGCTGCACGATCAGCTTGACGGTCGTGCCGCGCTTGCCGCGGATCACCCGGACGACGTCGCTGATCTTCTTCTCGTAGAAGTCCTCGATCTCGCCGTCTTCCTTCTCGACGGCCAGGATCTTGTCCTCCGCCTTCAGGCGGCCGTCCTTCGCGGCGGCGCCGCCGGGGATGATCTCCTTGATGACCGGCAGGCCGTCTTCCATCGTCAGCGACGCGCCGATCCCCTCCAGCGAGAGCTGGAGCTGCTGGTTCATCATGTCTTCCAGGTTCTTCCAGCCCATGTACTCGCTGTGCGGGTCGATCGACTGCGAGAGGGCCGAGAGGTAGAACTCCATCAGTTCGAGCATCTCGAACTGGCGGAAGTACCTGTAGAGATTATCCTTGTAGCGGATCTTCAGCCGCTTGACGGCCTCGTCGTACTCGGTGTCGTTGAGCATCTGCACCAGCAACTGGTACTTCAGCTCCTTCCGCCAGCGCTCCCGGGCCTCCTCGGCGTCGGCCGGGTAGTCGAGCAGATCCGGGTCGTCGATGTAGGTCTCCTCGACCTCGAAGTCGAAGCCGGCGTCGAGCAGCTCGTTGATCGCCTCGAAGCGCTCGTCGAGCCGGGTCCGGAACCGCTCGAAGACCATCTGGGCGAACGAGAGATCCCCGCGCCGGATCTGGTCGTCCAGCTCGTCCTTGAACGGCTCGAACTCGGCCAGGTCGTCCTTCGTGAAGAACAGCTTGCCGCGGTCGAGCGACTCGATGTACTTCTCGTACCACCTGGCCGAGACCTCGTCGTCGATCTCCGGCTTCGAGAGGTGGGCCCGCTCGATCAGCTCGGCCACGATCCGGGCCGTGATCCGGTCGGCCTGCGAGGGGTCGATCTTCGCGTCCTGCGCGCCCAGCATCGCCGAGACGCCCACGACGACCCCGAGGGCCGCCGCAATACCTTTGAACCGATGTCGTGAAATCCGGGGCATACAGGCGGCTCCCGTTACGATCGCGTGACGAACACCATTGCGAGTGGGGCGGGACGATCCGTTCCCACCTGATCCGATCAACGCGACGCAGACCTCCCAATGGCCAACGCCGACGGGCGGGCTCCGGTCTCGGACGCCGGCCCGTAGCCGACCCCCTCGATCCAGAACATGGTTATTGTACGCACAATCCCGCGAATTGTGCGAGAAGACTTCTGATCACTCCGAATTCCTTCCCTGTCGATCGAAAAGCTCGGAGATTCGGGAAATCTGGGCAATCCGGCGTGTATGCTTCAGACGGGGCATTGGTGGCGATCGGACCCCGACGAGTGTCCTTCGCCCGATCCCCCCGCTCCCGCTGCCGACGTGATGCCCACCCGTGATGGATCTTCGGAGTCGAGACCGATGAGCCGCCAGGCCATCCTGAGCATGCCGCTCAGTTTCGCCATCGTCCTGGTCGCCGCGGTGGCCCTCTCCGGCACCGCCCGCCGGGCCGACCCGGCCCTCCCGGCCGCCGTTCCCGACGACCCTCCCCCGGTCGCCGAGCCGTCCCCGGTCGCGCCGTCCGAGCCGCTGGCCCCGCCGACCGCGCCCCTGGTCGCCCCGACCGAAGACCCGGTTGTACCGACCGAAGTCCCCGCCTCGGCCCCGGCCCCAGCCCCGGTGCCGACGACCGAGCCGACTGCGGACCCGTTCCCCGTCAAGGAGCACCCGCCCGACGAGCAGGGCACAAGCCTACCCGATGCGACGGCGCGTCCCAGCCCAATCCCAAAGGCCCCGCAGCCTCCGCCGCTCCTCGATGCCCCCGAAGCGACCCCTGACTCCTCGCGCAGTCACGGGCGGGAGCACTGGCGGCCGATCCGCCCCCGCTCCTCTCCCCCTTCGCCCTGAACGCCGGGCCGGTGGCCTGGCCTCACCACCGTCTCATTCCGACTCGCCCGGAAAGAGTTGCCTTTGTAGGGTCCGTTGTGCGGACCGATCTCCAGGCAGGGTCGAGGGATCGGTCCGCACAGCGGACCCTACGAGCGAAGACTGATCCAGGCGATTCGGTATCATTCCGCCGCCGGCCGGCCGCCCTTATTCCCCCAGATCCGGATATTCCGGAACTGCCCCGAGTCGTCGAACGACCCGACGCCGATCCGACCGGCCCCGAAGGTCTTATCCTCGGTGGTCATGATCGGCGTCTCCATGTCGTCAAAATACACGGCGATCGTCCCGTCCTCAATGTCACGGACGAGCCGAACACGGTGCCAATCGTCGGTCCACGGCGTCCCATCGGTCCGCTCCTTCGCGATCGAGACGCGGGGCTCGCCGTCGACCAGGAAGATGCTGTGCGCGTGCGGGTCGGCCTCTTTCCCAAGGTGCACGTAGTAGAAGTGGCTCGGGTCCTGGTGGCCGAAGAAGAGGCAGAGATCCCGGTGCCCGTAGTCTCGGGTCGTCGAGCGGACCTCCAGATCCATCTTGAACGAGCCGACCTGCAGGTCCTCCACCAGGGCGATGTTCAAGGGTGATCGGACCTCGGGCTGATAGTCGCTACGCTTGTGCTGCTCCAACACCTTCCGACCATCGACCTCTGTGATCCGCCAGGCGCCGGGGTCGGTGAAGGTCCAGCCCTCGAGCCCTTGCGACTCGAAGTCCGAGATGCCCACCAGGGGCCAGTCCTGGGCTCCCCCCGGACGTTCCGGCCCGTCGGCCGATCCAGTCACGGGTCCGAGCACGACGACGAGGCAAGCGAGGGCGGATCGAAGGTCCATGGGTTGCTCCTCCCGGGAGAGGGGGTCACACGCTGCTGCGGAAGTACATCACGTCCCCATCCTGGACGATGTACCCTTTGCCCTCAAGGCGCTGGAGGTTCTGGGCCTTCGCTTCCTTCTCGGAGCCGGCCCGGATCAGGTCGTCGTACGCCGTGACCTCGGCCCGGATGAACCCGCGGGCCAGGTCGGTGTGGATCTTCCCGGCCGCCTCGACCGCGTTGCTCCCCCGCTCCAGGTTCCAGCCGCGCACCTCGGGGTCGCCGGCCGTGAAGAAGGTGATGACGCCGACCGCGTCATAAGCGGCCCGGATGATCCGGTCGCGGCCCAGCTCGGTGATCCCCCACTCCTCCATGAACCCGGCCCGCTCGTCGGGGGTCATCTGCTGGAGTTCCAGCTCCAGTTGCGCGTCGATCGCCAGCGCGTTCGGGAACATCGCGGCGACCTTCTCCGGCACCCCTTCCCCCTGCGGGGCGTTGACGACCACCACCATCGCCTTGTCGGTCAGGATGCCGAACGACCGCATCGGCTTCTTCTCCTCCTCGGTCAGCTCCAGGTCGGCGATCGCCTGCTCGCTCTCCAGGGCGGCGGCGCATCGCTTGACGACCTCGAGCTCCTTGATCAGGGCGTCGCGGTCGGGCCTCGGCTTCTTCACCTGGCTTTCGAGCGTCTCGGCCCGCTTGGTCAGGACACTCAGGTCGGCGAAGACCAACTCGTCTCGGAAGCTGGCCAGCTCGGCGGCGGGGTCCTGGTCGGGCGTGAAGCCGTTCAGGACGACGACCAGCGCGTCCCCCTTGCGGATCAATGCCAGCCGCTGCGGGTTGTCCCCGCTGCTCCCCGGCAAGAGGCCGGGCGTGTCGAGGATTTCGAGGTTCGCCCGCGTGATCTTCTTCGGCGAGAACATCGTCACCAACGCATCGATGCGCGGGTCGTTCAACTCGGCGATGCCCACCTGCCCCGAGTGGACCTTGCCGGGGTCGGGCGTGACCCCGGTCAACAACTGGAACAGGGTGCTCTTGCCGCTCCCCGCGAAACCGACCAGACCCGCTTGCATCGACGTGAAGTCCTTCCAATCGTTCGGAATCAAACCAAGGAATCGAGGGCGCGTGACGCCGCCTCCCCCGATCAGCCCGGGCTCGGCCTCAGGCCGAGTTCCAGGGCGTCGAGCTGCGCATCGAGCTGCGCCATGGCGTCGGGGCCGAGCGGCAGGTCGCCGAACCGGACCCGGTAGAAGGCCTCGACCACCCGGGCCGGCACGTCGGTCAGGGGACGGCCGTCGTGGTCCCGGATCCGGTCGCCGAGCAGCAACGAGGCCCGCCGGGCGAACTCCCTCGGCGTCTCGGTCGCCGGCCGTTGCAGGCCATACTGCTCCAGCACCCGGATGAGCCGCACGTAGGCGGCGAGCGCCCCCGAGAGGTCCCCCGCCCGGTCGTCCTGGCCCGCCAGGCGTCGGCTCATCGTTCGCCAGAGCCGTCGGGCCAGGGCGAGCAGGCCGACCAGCATCAGCATGGCCAGCGATGAGACGATGAAGCCCCGGATGCTGAAGAACGCCGTCGGGCTGGGGAAATCGGTCAGCCACCGGACGACGTTCATCAGGGCCATCCGCATGATCCGGAACCCCTCCCGGGCCTCGGCCACCAGGGTCCGGATCGGCTGATAGAGCAATTGTTCCTGGCGATCGGCGTTGAAGCCGGCGATGTAGAAGACCCACAGGTACCGCGCGAAGTCCACCACCTGCCGCAGGCTCTGAGGCAATCGGCTGGCCAGGGCCACCTGCTCCTCGCGCTCGGCGGCCGGGGCCGGGTCGAGCGTCAGCCAGCGGGGCAACCGGTCGGAGGTGCTGGTCGACCCCACGTACGCCTCGACCCAGCTATGCGCGTGGCGCTGGCGGACGGTCACCGTCTGGGACAGGTCGTTCCAGTCCCCCCCTTTGAACCCGTTGACCACCCGGCTCGGGATCCCCTGGCTCCGCAGCAAGAGCGCCAGCGCGCTGGCGAAGTATTCGCAGTGCCCCTGCTTCGTGTTGAGCAGGAAGTCGAGGTTCGGGTCGAGCCCCGGGTCGCCCCGGGTCATCTGCAGCGTGTAGCGGAACGCCCCCGAATCCCTCAGGTAGCGTTCCAGCGCCTGGGCCCGGTCGATGACCTCCTCGGGCGGGATCCCCTCGACCACCCGGGCCGAGATCTCCCGGAGCGGCCCCCGGAGGTCCTGCGGGATGTCGCGCATCCCGGCCGCGTCGGGGAAGTAGTTCAGAACATCGTTCTCGCCCGGCTGGACCGAGATCGGGCCGGCGTCCAGCTCCGACCGGATCACGTAGTCGAGCGGGCCGTAGTTGCGCCGGAACCCGGTGATCCGCCTCATGCCCCGGTCCGGGTCGCGGATCAGGGTCCCGTCGTGCGAGTTCAGCGCGATCAGGCCCTCGGGGCGGACCGCGATGTCGAGGATCGGCCGCAGGCCGAAGATCACCCGCTCGGCCGTCTCTTCCAGGCGAATCCGCTGCTCGACCACCTGGTCGGGCGACCGCCGCGACGCCGGGGGCGAG
Source organism: Tautonia sp. JC769 (assembly GCF_040717455.1). Classification (NCBI taxonomy): domain Bacteria; kingdom Pseudomonadati; phylum Planctomycetota; class Planctomycetia; order Isosphaerales; family Isosphaeraceae; genus Tautonia; species Tautonia sp. JC769. The sequence continues at coordinate 55,334 of NZ_JBFEFH010000025.1, read as the reverse complement.
CCGAGCTGCACGGCCCCCCGGTCGCGGGCCCATCGGCCGTCCTCGTAGCGGGTCAGCGTCACCCCCCTCCAGAGCAGTGCCCCCTCCTCCGGCTCGAACCGGCGCCCCCCCTTGAGCAGCTCGGCCGTGAAGACGACCGCGTTGTTCTCGAGGATCTCCCCCATCTGGCCGAGCTGCACCTCGTCGCTGAAGCCGGTCAGGCTCTTCGGCGCGGTCGCCCCCCGCGGCGACTGCGACCGCACCTCCGACCGCGGCATGATCAGGAAGATGAACATGCCCAGCAAGAGGGTCATCGCCGCCGCCCGGGCCGTCGAGAAGTAGAAGGGCAGCCCGAACAGCCCCGGATACGGCTCCGGCTCGTCGCCCGGCCGGCGGTCTTCCGGCAGCCGGACCGGCCCGCTCCGCTGCCACTCCGCCCCCGACCGCAGCGACTCGCGGTGCAGGTAGAAGAGGCTCAGCACCCACAACGCCAGGATCGCCCAGACGACCAGCAGCATCCCGACGCGGTCCCCCTGGCTCAGGAAGCAGCCGACGAGCACCTGCATCAGTCCGAGCACGATCAAGTACCAGTCGTCCGACGGCTCCTTCGGCCTGAACATCTTCACGATCGTCAGGTAGTAGAGCCAGTGGCCGCACGCCAGGACCAGCTGGCTGCGGTCGAGCTGATACTCGAAGTAGACCAGCAGCAGCGAGGCCACCCCCAGGAGGTTCGCCGCCCCCGTGCTCAGCCCCGTGCCCGGCCGGCGATCGACCGTGAAATACGCGATCATCCCCGCCAGCGCCATCGCGATCGGGAAGAACTTCGGATAGTGGACGAACGACCCGCCCAGGTCGATCGTCGCGTCCGAGTCGATGTTCAGGATCAGGGACGACAGGAACAGCAGCACATACATGCTGATCCGATAGAGTGACGCGAACCTCACGAGCGCCCTCCCCCGTCGCGCGCCGACGGTCCGGAAATGATGGCCCCATCGCGGCCGCCGGGCCGGTCCCCGTCGCCCGAGGCGATCGGCCCGGGTGTCGCCTCGGATTCGGCCTCCTCCTCGACCCGCGATCCGGCCCGGTCGCTCAGGGGGCCGACGTCCAGCCCGACCCCCCGGCCGCCGTCGAATCGGATGTACTGCTCCAGGTCCCCCCGAGAGGCGTCGAGCAGCAAGGTCCGCCCCGTCAGCCTCAGGCCGGTCGACTCGTTCAGGCGGGTCGACCGCTCGTACTCCTCGGCCAGGTTGATCGACCGGGTCGAGACGATCAGGATCATCGCGTCGCGCAGCATCGCCGGCGGCATCACGTCGAGCAATCCCCCGACGTGCCCCTCCGGCGTCGGCCGGAGCAGGGCCAGGGCCTCGAGCAACTCATGCAGCAACCGGATCGACGCCGGCCCGTGCCGGATCGCCGGGGCCGGCCCGGTCCAGCCGAGCAGGAGCCGCCTCCCCTGCGACCGGCACGTCTCCAGGCAGACGGTCGCGCAGAACCGGATCGCCCGCTCGACCGCCTCACGCTGCTCGGCCGACGCCTTCGTCCGGGGGAGCCACGGGTCGAGCAAGACCGCCAGGTCCTGATCGCTCTGCTGCTCGAATTCCTTGACCATCGGCTGCCCGAGCCGGGCGCTCGTCCGCCAGTGGATCCACCTCGGGCTGTCCCCCGGCCGGTAGTCGCGCAGGCCGTGGTATTCCTGCTGCTGCGACGACCGGTCGTGCCGCCGGCCTCGCCGCGTCTCGGTCGCCTCCCGGAAGATCCTCCGCCAGCGCCTCGTCAGCGTGCCGACCGTCGGGTAGACAATCAACGACCCCGGCTGCTCGATCGTCACCCGGCGCTCCAGCAACCCGAACGGCAGCCGCGTCACCAGCTCGATCGTCCCGAACCGATACCGTCCCCGCGCCGGGGCCTGCCCCCGCCACGAGACCCGCTGCCGGTCCTTCCCCGGCACCCTCGAGAAGAAGACCTTCGGGTACAGCTCTCGGGCCGACGGGGTCCCCGGCTCCTCGGGCGTCAGCAGGTCGACGGATGACATCGCCAGGGCCTCGCGCCATCGGTGCGGGTTCTCGAGCGTGTAGTCGATCACCAGCGGGTCCTCGGCGAAGACGTACGGCGGCCCCCTCCGGATCACCAGGAGCCCCCGCAGCACCGAGGCGCTCACGAAGATCGACCCCACGATCGGGCCGGCCGCCAACCCGGCGATCAGCAAGACCAGGTTGATCTGCTGGTACAAGCCCGTGCCGAGCAGGATCAGCCAGACGGCGATGTACCCCACCCCCTCGACCGTCCAGCGCAAGGTCTGGCTCGGCCGCAGCGCGGCGGTGGCGGCGCGGGCGAGCTTACCGATCGGGCTTCGGGCCATTGCGTTTGGTATCCCCGGCGGGTTCAAGGGCCGTCCGGCTGGGCGTTGGAATCTTACGGGACCAGGGGTGTCAGGCAACCGATCCGAGGGGACGAGGCCCCGATCAGGACGGCACCCGGATGCGATCGACCAGGTCCCTGATGATCGCCTCCGAGGCGTTGAACTCGCCGGCCTGCAGGAACGACTTGCCGACGACCCGGTGCGCCAGCACAGGCAGGCTCATCGCCTTGATGTCGTCGGGCACCACGTACGACCGCCCCGAGACGAGGGCGAACCCCTGCGCCGCCCGATAGAGCGTCAACGCCCCCCGGGTGCTGACCCCGACGTTCAGGTCCTCGCTGTCCCGGGTCGCGTGGACGATCTCCAGCAGGTAGTCGGCGATCGCGTCGTCGACCCTGACCGACCGGGTCGCCTGCTGCAGCTTCAGCAGCTCCTCGCGGGCCAGGACCGGCTGCAGCGACTCGACCGGCTCCCCCTGGCGGTGGGTCGTCAGGATGTTCCGCTCCTCGCTCGGCAAGGGGTAGCCCATGCGGACCCGCATCATGAACCGGTCGAGCTGGCTCTCGGGCAACACATACGTCCCCTCGAACTCGAACGGGTTCTGCGTGGCCAGCACCAGGAACGGCGGCTCCAGCGGGTACGAGTTCCCCTCGACCGACACCTGCCGGTCCCCCATCGCCTCCAGCAGGGCGCTCTGCGTGCGGGGGGTCGTCCGGTTGATCTCGTCGGCCAGGATCACGTTGGCGAACAGCGGGCCGGGCTTGAAGACGAACTCCCCGGTCCCCGAGTTGTACACGCTCGATCCCAGGATGTCCGACGGCAGGAGGTCGGGCGTGAACTGGACCCTCCGGAAACTGCAATCGATACTCGCGGCCAGGGCCCGGGCCAGCAGGGTCTTGCCCACCCCCGGCACGTCCTCGATCAGGACGTGCCCCTCGGCCAGCAATGCCACGGCCACCAGCCGGATCACGTCCGGCTTGCCCAGCACGACCGTACCGACGTTGTCGATCAGGCGATCGAGCAGCGTGAGCAGCGATTCCAGTTCCGGCGCGGACAACTCGTCGGTGGTCGGAGCACTCATGAAACCTTATTCCGCGAAGGTCGCTCGAAGCGGGCCGGCGAATCACAATCCGGCCGATTATACAGGCCCCGATCTCCCGTTGCTACGCCCCGGAATCGCCCCCCCCTCACCTCCCCTCGATCCTCTCCTCTTCTCTGCGCCTCCGCGTCTCTGCGCGCGGTCCCCTCCCCCCAGAGCCCTCCCCCCTCGTTTCCGTGACGCCACGCCCTCCGTATGGTATGGTTCGACCCGGAAGCCGTGGGCGATTCGACGGTCGATCGCCCCAACCTGTCCCGGAGAGAATCGGGCCGATGGCCGAGGCACCGCCGACGGTCGCCCTCCTGGCCGGCCACATCTCCCACCGCGGAGAGGTCCGCCGGCTGGCCCAGCTCGTCGACCGCCTCGCCCACCGGAGCGTCGCCGCGCTGGTGATCTGTGCCGGGGGGGCGGCCGACCTCCGAGAGCTCGGCGTCCCCGTCCTCGAAGATCCGTGGCTCCACCGACCCTGGCTCTCCCGGCTCGCCGTCAGACGCCTGCTGATCGACGACTCCGACCCCCGGCTCTCCCTCGTCCACGCCCTGCACGACGAGGTCGCCGAGGCCGCCGCCCAGCTCTCCGCCACCCGGTCCGTCCCCTTGATCCGGACGATCGAGGACGACCCGCCGACCGACGCCTCGCTCCGCCTCCACGTCCCCCACCTGGCCGCCGTCGTGGTCCCCGACGAGGGACTGCGCCGCCGCCTCGTCGACCGCTCGTTCCTGGCCGAGGACTTCTTCCGCGTCATCCCCCCGGGGATCGACCCCGGCATCGGCTCCCGGGCCGAGCACGACCCGCCCGCCTCCGGCCGGCTGCCGGTGATCGGCGCCATCGGGCGGTTCGGCCCGGCCTCCGGGTTCGAGACCTTCCTCGACGCGATCTTCCGCATCGTCGAGTCCGGCCGCGACATCGAGTTCCTCATCGGCGGACTCGGCCCCGGCGAGCCTCGCCTCCGCCGCCGCGCACAGCGGCTCGAACTGACGGCGCGATTGACCTTCGCCCCCCCCGCCGCCCTCGAATCCGCCTTCTGGCGCGTCATCACCCTCTACGTCCACCCGGCGACCGGCGCCACCACCGCCCCCGCCCTCCGGTCCGCCCTCGTCTCCGGCACCCCGAGCCTCGCCGGCGACGTGCCCGGCCCCCGCTCCCTCCTCGCCGACGGCCGCGGCGTCCTCGTCCCCCCGGCCGACCCCTCCCGTCTCGCCGCCGCCATCCTCGAACTGCTCGATCAGCCCCTCCGCGCCCGATCCCTCGCCGACCAGGCCCGATCCTGGGCCGTCCCCCGCTTCGACCCCGACCGCGAGGCCGACGCCCTGGCCGGCCTCTACCACGCGACCGTCCATCCCCCCCGACACCACCGCTGAACCCCGCCGCCGGCCACGCGCCCCGCGCGGACGATCAGCACCGCGCGGCCCCGATGTCCCGGTCGGTGTTCACCGCCCCTGCCCGAACCCCTCCTCGCCCCCCGCGTCCATCACCTTCCGCTCGTACACCTTCGCCCAGCAGAGGAAGTCGTACACCGAGAGCAACCCGCAGAAGACCAGGCCCGGCCTCCCGTCCAGGAATCCCAGCCTGAAAAAATAGGCATACACGAACCGGATCAAGGGGCGCATCGGCAGGCGCAGATACACCTTCTTCAAGAACCGCTTGAACCGCTTCCCCCGGCCGATCATGCCCGGGATCGGCGCGTTCAGGAACCGCTCGTACTGCTCCGCCTCCCACGAGGCGTAGCGGTTGTGCTTCTCGACCCAGGTGTCGATCGTCGGATAGGCGTAGTGGTCCAGCTCATGCACCAAGCGCCCGACCCGCCCCTTCAGCTCGACGTGCTCGTGGGCCTCGTTGTCCCCGGTCCGGGCCCCCGGGGTGACGGGCATCCGTTCGTAACGCCCCAGCCGATGCTTGAAGAAGCGCAGATTCCAGCACTCGGCGTAGCCGCAATGGCGAATCCGCCGGCCGAGGAAATAATACTTCATGTTCAATTCATAGCCGTCCGCCTCGTCGGCGGCGATCCGACGCCCGATCTCCTCGGCCAGCTCCGGCGGCACCACCTCGTCGGCATCAACAATCAACACCCACTCGTTCCGGAACGGCAACGTGTCGAGCGACCAGTTCTTCTTCTTCGGATAAACCCCGTTGAATGCAAACTGCACGACCGTCGCGCCGTGCTCCTCGGCCACGAACGCGGTCGCGTCGTCGCTCCCGCTGTCGACCACGAACACCTCGTCCGCCCAATCCAGCGCGGGCAGGCATCGCCTCAGGTTCTCCGCCTCGTTCTTCACCGGCACGATCACGCTCACCGGCACCCGGCCCGTCCGCGTCTCGCCCCGGCCTTCGGTCTTGGTCTCAACGATGCTCGTCATGGATGATCCTTTCCCTTGTATCCCGTCGGGTCGATGCGATCGGTTCGCGTGATCGGCTCAATGATCGGCCGCCGCCACCGCCTCGGGCCTCGGGCCTCCCCCGGCGAGCCAGCGATAGACCTCGGCCAGCCGCTCCGCCTGCCGGTCCCAGGTGTAATGCTCCTCGACCAACGCCCTGCCTCGCCTTCCCAGCTCGACCCGCTCCTCCCGCGATCGTTCCAACAGCGCTCGCAAGCCCGCCGTCACCCCCTCCCGGGTCGGCTCGACCACGATCCCCCCCCCGGCCCGATCCAGCTCCGGGAAGTGACAGGCCGTCGTCACCACCACCGGCAATCGGGCCGCCAGCGCCTCCAGGATCGCCATGCTGAACCCCTCGCTGTAGCTCGGCAGGACGAACGCATCGGCCGCCCCCCAGACCCGCCTCGCGGCACTCCCGGAGACGTGGCCGAGCCGCGTCACCCGATCCCCAAGCCCGTTCCCCTCCATCTGACTCAGGAAGGGCGACAACGCCCCGTCGTCGTGCCCGGCCAGCAGGACATGCACCTCCGGGTGATCCTTCGCCAGGGTCCCCAACGCCTCGGCCAGCAGGTCCAGCCCCTTCTTCACGTGCAAGCGACCGTAGAACAGCAGGCAGAACTTCCCGGCCAGCTCCGGATGCTCCGCCTCCAGGCCCGACCGACCCGGCAGGTCCTCGAACGGCCCCAGGTCCACCCCGTTCGGCACGAAGCAGACATTTGCCTTCGGGGCCAGTGCCCTCAGATGCCCGATTTCCGGACGTGAAAGCGCATGCAAGCACGATGCCCGTTTCAGGTTTTTCCCCTCGATCAGGGCCGTATACACCCGCTTCTTGATCGCCTTGTGCTTCAAGGCCCACGGCTCGGCCATCCCGTGCGCCGCGATCAGATACGGCACCCCCGACCGCCGTGCCACCGCCGCCCCTCGCCGGGTGTGAGACTGCCAGAGGCCGTGCATGTGCACCACCTCCGCCCGCCTCACCCTCGCCTCCAGATCCGCCTCCGGACCGTGCAGGGTCAGGCCGACCGGCAGCTCCAGCGCCTCGCGCCGCGACGGCGTCGGCGTGACGATCTCGACCCGCTCCTCCCCCCGACCCGCCAGCGCACCGGTCATCCCCAGGATGCTCGGCACCATGCCCCCGTCCCGCCTCGGATCGAGCCCGTTGCACAGGTGCAGCCATCCCGTCCTGGTCTTGCCCGACGTCCTTGCCGATTCGCCGCGAGTCGCTTCGGAACTGGTGCGTACCGCCATGATGATCCCTCGATGTCGTTCGTCTGATTCGATCGCGCCATCCCTCACGACGCCCGCCGCAGCCCCGGCCGCGATCGGGCCGCCGCCGCGCGATCGACCGCCTCCAGCAATCCCTCGCCGAACCGTTCCGGGCCCCAATCGGCCACGATCTCGGCCGCCCGTCGGCCCATCGCCTCGCGTTCCGCGTCCGATCGCGTCGCCATCCAGGTCAGGGCATCGGCGATCGCCTCGACCCGCGTCGGATCGAACTGCATCCCCGTCGTCCCCGACGGCTCCGGCACCAGGGTCCCGGCCGCCCCCACCCGGTCGCTCACCAGCAACGGCAAGCCGCTCGCCGCCGCCTCGTTCACCACCAAGCCCCATGGCTCCGACACGCTCGCCAGCACAAAGGCCGACGCGAACGCATACCAGGGGGCCAGCCCATCCTCCTGCAAAAACCCCGGCCGGTGGACCCCCTGCCCCGCCCCGCTCCGGGTCACGGCCCGCTGCACCGCCAGTTCCTCCGGGCCCCCGCCGCACAGGACGAGATCCCACGCCTCGGCCCTTCCGACCCTCCGGCAGTACGCGCCGTAGGCGTCGATCAAGGCCGGCAGGTTCTTCTCCTCGGCGAACCGGCAGACGCTCAGAAAGTACGGCCGATCCGGCACCCCCTTCCTCCCTCCGGGCGACCGCCGCGCCGCCGCCGTCCGATTCGCGAACGAGGCGTTGTCGACCGCGTTGTACCCCATCGCGATCCGATCGCGCGGCATCCCCAGCGTTTCCAGATACGCCCGGTGACTCTCCCCCCCCACCAGGGCCGCATCGAAGACCCGCAACCGCCGCCGCTTGATCGCCTCCTTCCACCACTGGCGGGGGCGGTCGATCTCCTGGCTCTCCGACATCAGGACCGACGGCCTCCCCATCCGCCTCGCCCAGCGCGCCGCGGCCATCACCTCGGGCCGGACGTAACCGCTCACCGCCACCGCGTCGGGGAGCTGTTGATCGAGCGCCTCCTCCATCGCCAGGGCGCAATCCTGATCGGTCAGGTCTTCGAGCACCTTCCCCGGGAACAAGACGACCCGATCGAACGGCTCGTCGCGCCGGTCCGCCTGCCACGGATACCGCCGCTCGGCCCCCGCCGTCTCGATGGCGACGAGCCGCCCCCCCTGCCTCGCCAACCGCGCCGCCGCCCCCCGCAACCGGGCCAGGTGGTACGGGCCGAGGTTGGTAAAGCTGATCGCTACTCTCATGGCAAGCACACTCCGTTGTGGGGCCGATCCTGTCGTGGGCGGGATGGTTCCTCCCGCATTCGCTCGACGTGCAATGCCGGCGGGATCACCGGGTCGATTCCGTGACCCGATGCACCACCCAGAGCATCACCATCGGGGCGAAGATCGTGTGGCCGTACAGGTAATAGAACCAGATCGCCGGGTCGTCGTTGACCGTCATCAGCCAGGCATTGAAATAGGTCAAGGCCCACCAGGCCTGCGCCCAGGGGGTATCGGCGTGATAGCGGAAGTAGTCGTACCCGCTCCGGATCACCAGCGCCACCACCCCCAGCACGATGAGCGTGCCGACCGCCCCGCCGTTCAGTTGCGTGGCGCCCAGGATCCCGATCGCCGGGCCCGTGAACTTCTCATCCCGCTTGAATTCCGAGCCCGCCATCCAGGCCGCCTTCCACTGGTCGCGCCCGAACAAGGGCTTCTCCGGCCAGAGCGGCCGGGGGATCCAGGTCGAGAACAGCCGGAGGTAATTCGCCCCGTAGTCGTACCCCGACTTGTGCGGCACGGTGTCCATCATCAGGAGGAAGCCGCCGTACTCCTTCGTCTCGTGGCTCATCGCGTACCGCAGCGGCATCCCCTGCGTGTTGCTCGACTCCTTCAGGTTCAGGCTGACGAGGATCTCCGACGGGTCGAACGTCGTCACGAACTCCATGAACGAGTCGATCCCCCCCTCCTTGCTCCGGTTGTGCTGGATCCTCCAGCCGATCGACACCGCCACCACCAGACACCCGATCGCCGCCGCCGTCGCGATCGTACCGATCGACGGCCTCCGGTACCTCGGCAGGTACCACGCCGCGAACGCCGTCAAGATCCCGAACAGCGAGTGCGACCGCTTGCCGAAATACATCCAGATCAACGTGTACGCCAACGTGATCGCCAGCCCCGCCATCGTCAACGCCGGCCGGGGTTTGTGCGGCTGCCGCCCGGTGACGATCAGCAAAATTCCCGCCACCAGTTGCATGGTCGGGAACTGCAGCATCAGGCGCTGCTCGCTGCTCATCAGGTTCGGGTCGTCGCCGCTCCACCGCCGCAGGACGAGCCAGGCGCTGGCCAGGCCCCACCCCACCAGCAGCGGCACCAGCGTCATCACGATCCCCGGCGACCACGACCGCGGCGCCCTCGGCAACCACCGCGCGATCACCTTGCCGATCCCGCTGTAATAGACCGCCACGAACCAGAGCAAGGCCCAGAACGCCCGCGCATTGGCCGCCGTCGTCACGTCGACGCCCCGGACGTTGATCGCCCAGTCCCGGTGCATGGTCGCCTGGATCACGTAGACATGAAAGTACCCGGTCAGGAACAGCCAGATCGGCGCGAACGGGTCGAAATCGCGGCGAAAGACCCGCGCCAGCACCAGGCCCACGATGACCGAGGCCGTGCCCAGAACATACTGCTGATCGTGATCCATGGGTGCGAATCCTTCGCCCCGGCCCTCGTCGCTTCGCCGCTCCCGCACACATCGGGCGACGACCGAGGGCCGATCATCCCTGCCCCGCCTCGCCCGCCGAAACCGCCTCGGCCACCGATCGGTGATACCGCTCCCAGTCGAACGCCTCGGCCCTCGACCGCGCCGCACTCGCGCACGACGCCCGCAACTCCGGGTCCGTCCCCAGCCGTTCCATCGCCTTCGCCAGCGCCTCGACCTCCGCCGGCGGCACCACGATCCCGTCCACCCCGTCCCGCGCCACCGACCCCGACGACGGCGTGACCACGCTCGGCAGGCCGCACGCCAGCGCCTCGTACGTCACCACCGCCGACCCCTCGAACAACGACGGGAAGACGAACACGTCGGCCGACGCCATCACCCCCGGCACCTCGCCGTGCGGCACCCGCCCGAGCAGCTCGACCCCCCCCATCAACCCCGCCAGCGGGCCCAGATCCCTCGGGGCCGCGCCCAGCAGTTGCAATCGCCAACCCGGCCGCCTCACCCGCTGCCAGGCCCGCAAGAGGTACGCGATCCCCTTCCGCTGGCTGATCCCCCCCGCGAACAGGAAGGTGCAGGAGTCATCATGCGTCTTCCCCTCCTTCGGCCGGAACCGCCCCGTGTCCGCCGCGTACGGGATCACCCGGATCCGCTCCCCCGGCGTCCCGTGCTTGCGCAATTCCCCGGCAATGTGTTCCGAGGGGACCAAAATTCGATCGGCCAGCTCCAGGTCTCGTAATCGACGCTCGTGCAGCCAGTCCAGCTCCCCCCGGTCGATCGGCTCGTCCCCCAGATACAGGTGGAAGACTTCCGGCGATCGCTCCGCCTCCTCCCTCAGGATCCGCCGCTCCTCGCGCACGTCGCCGTGCACCATGCTCAGGACGGCGAAGACCCCTTGCCGACGGCACTCCGGCAACGCATGCTCCGATCCCACGTCGCTGAAGATCAACGCCGCGTCGGGCAAGGTCTCTCGGATCGCCCGGGCGAGCGTCCGGTCGAATCGATCGGTCCGCCACCGCGCCAGGCGTCCCCTCGCCTGCGCCCATCGCCCCGACAGACGACGCTCCACCGCCAGGCTCGCGTCGAACGCGAATGTCCGCCGGACCCGATCCCCCGGGATCGCATCGAGATGTCGTCGCCTGAGCGACCGTTCCACCCGAGCGAACCGCCCCGGCGCGATCGCCGCCCCCAGCCGGCCCCACGGCTCGTCCCCCCGGTAATAAAAGCCGGTCAGGAAGGAATCGAGCTGCCCCCGATCCCCCAGTCCCGCCGCCGCCTGATACGCCGGCGGCCGCGCATCCGGGCACGCCACCAAAACGGAGGGCGCTCGATCGGTCGCCGACCCCCCGCCGGCTCGGCGAGGGGGAGGTGCAAGTTGCGTCACGGCGTCTTCCCTGAGTCGTGCTCGGCTCGGTTGCAAGTCCGTTTGCGTGCGAGAGGCGACCGGTAGCTTAGGACCGATCGCCCCCTCCCGTCAACCGCTCCCATCCTCACGGCCGACGGCCGACCATCACCATCGACATCCAGAGCCAGGGCAGCCGCCCCGCCCCCTCGAAGGCCGTCACCTCGAACCCCGCCTCTTCGAGCAGGGTCGACAGGGTCTTGCGCGACCAGAACTTGACGTGGCCCCCGTCCCAGAGCGCCGTGAAATGCTGGTCCAGCTTCCCCGTCGCCGCCAACGCCAGGTTCTTCAGGTACCCGTGATACGGCGTCGACAGGATCAGGCTCCCCCCCGGCTCCAGCGCCTCGAACGCCCGCGCGACAAACCGTCGCGGATCATACAAGTGTTCAATCACCTCCAGCGCGACGATCGCATCGTACGAGCGGTCGAACGGCTCGCGCAGGTCGTCGTACACCGAGGCCACCGAGAACGGGATGCTCGGCCGTTGCTGCCGGGCGATCTCCACCCCCGATTCTTCCAGGTCGATCCCGAGGACCTCGTACCCCCGATCCTCCAGCGCCGAGGCGAACGCCCCGTTGCCGCACCCGGCGTCGAGGATCGTCTTGATCTCCGGCCGGCTCGCCAGTTGTCGGAAGACCGGCGGCCACAAATAGGTGTGCGTATGCGGGATCGACGCGGTGTACGACGAATAGAGATGCTGCGTCCCGGCGAGGCTCATTGGTGACCATCCCTGGTGTGGTGCCCGGCGCGTTGGACCCCGCGGCCGGCCGGTGATCCTCCCGATCCGGCCGCGACGATGCTTCAGGTGTTACTCGATTTCCGCCCTCGCATCAAGCCCGATTCCCCTCGAATTCTCCCCCCGATCAGCCCACCTCCACCGCCGGCCCCGGCAATCCCCGGTCGATCTCCCCCAGCCGGTAGCCGAAGCCCGAGCCTCGCACGCTCGACCAGTCCAGCATCCCCCCTCGCCTCGCGTACAACCCCGGATGCACCCGCTCCTCGGCCGCCGAGGCCTCGGGGTAGAACTGCATCGCGTTCGTCTCCACCCCCATGATCGTCCCCGCGTGCGCCGCCAGCAGCACATGGGGGATCTGGGCCAGCATCGGGTTCGTCAGGTCCTGCACCATCAACGTCATCCCGTGCGCCTTCGCCCAGCAGAGCGACAGCAACGCCCCCGTCTGGGTTTTACAGGTTTTCAACGCCACCCCGGTCCAACCGAGCGACCTGCCCAGCCGCACCAGCTTCCAGTCGTGCGCACTCTCATCCATGAACAACGGCTTGCGCGCCGAGACCGACCGCACGTCGATCCGGTTCGCCTCCAGGTCGTATGGGAACGGCTGCTCGACGTACAGGATCTTGCCGAACGTCCTCGGCTCGTCCGCCATCAGCCGATCGAGGATCTCATTGACGTACCCCGGATCCTGCACCGTGCAATTGAAGTCGGTCGAGAGCCAGTCGACCCCCGTCTCCTCGGCAATCCGTCCCACCTGCACCATCCGGTCGTAATCCCAGATCGCGTCATTCCCGCGCAATTTGATCTTCAAGCATTTCAATCCATCCCGCGCGATCCAGTCGCGGAGCAGGACCGGATATCCGTCCTCCGGCTCCTCCCCCGTCAGCTCGTCCGGCCCGATCGGGTCCTTCCCCCCCACCAGGTGCCACGCCGGCAAGACCTTCGGCGGCGCCTTCGCCAGGAAATCTCCCGGGAACATCCCCGCGAACGACGCCCCCCCCGGTTCCGCTTCCAAAAACGTCCCCAGATCCTCCTTCATGAACTCCCGGACATACGTCCCGTACGTCGGCACCCCGTTCAGATTCCCATACGCATCGTGCAACGCCAGGTCGAAGGCCGAGGCGCAGATCAAGGCCGCCAGCCGCGGCATCGCCTCAAGTCCACCCCGCTCCTCCGCGTTGAACCGATCGGTCAACCCCGGCAGGCGATCCTCCAGGAACCGATGCCCGAGGTTGATCGGGTGCCCCTTGCCCAGGTCGTCCCCGCACCAGGCCCCCGCCAACCTTCCGCAAAACGCCTGCATCGCCCCCAGGCGATCCTCGACGCTCGCACTTCCCGGCCAGGCCCACTGCACGCTCAACGGAGTCTCGCCCCACCCCTCGGCCGAGCTGCCCTCGTCGTCCGTCACGGTCAGCTTCACCCGGGCGCAGGTCACGTGCGTCAACGTCTCCGGCCCGAACTTTAACGGCACCCGCGTCTTGATCGGCAAGAAATACAGCGAAGCGGCGACCACCCGGGCATCCTTCGGCGAAGGCATCAGTGCTTGCTCCTGCGCTCAATCGGTAAAATTCCGAAAAACCGTCATTCCTTGATGCGGCTCACGGCCCCCGCCGCCAGCCCTCGGTATCGCGCCGGCCGATTCGGCCGACCCTCGATCATCCAGCCGCTCACCCCCCGGTAGCGGTCGTACACCGCGTTCATCTCCCCGACCGAGTCGAACCACCCGATCACATACGCCGCGCCGAACGAATCCCCCGGTCTCGTCGCCCGCCCGCCGATCTCCTGGATCATGCAGACGTACCCCCGTTGATGACACCACGCCTCCGACACATCCCCCGGATTCAGCGTCATCCCCGCCAGCCACGGCCCCTTCGCGTGCTGATACGCCCGGATCATCCGATCGGGCACCGCCCCCGCCCCCTTTTGATACAGGAACCGCGCATCGGGCGGGAAATCGCCCAGGAACTCCTCCGATGGGATCGTCGCCGGATCCTCATAACTCAGGTAGATCTGCTTGAATTCCGATCCATTCGTATGTTTCAGGTGCCCCGGCAGGTCGATCCTCAGGAACAAGTCGGACGACGCGCTCACCGTCGTCACCCTGTCGGCCGCCAGGAAGAACCGCTCCCCCTCCGGGAAGATCAAGGTCTGCTCCCAGACCGACCCCGCCTGCTCGTGCGGGGCGTAGGCGTCGGTCCACGCGTGCCTCATCCTCACCGCGACGAACCCCTCCCCCACGAACACCTGCGGCGCCAGCCGCTTCACCTGCGTGCAGATCTGCGGCCCCTCGACGTACCGCTTCGGGATGTCCCCGTGCACCAGGTTCCCGAAGTCATATTGCCCCTCGGGCACCGACTCCCCCTCCGGGGCCGGTTCCAGCAGGAAATCGACCACGTCCAGGCCGAACCCCAGGTCCTTCGCCCCGGTCTTTTTGTCCTCGAACGACCCGCCCACCACCCCCGACACGTACCCGCTCGTCGCCACCTCCGCCCGGAATCGATCCGTCTCGATCGTCACCCGCGTCTCCGGAGGATACGTCTGCCCCGAGACGACCGGCAATTCCTCGCCCGAGGGGGCGCTCACCCGCAGCATCGATTCGTCCCGGCGTCCGGTCATGGTCGTCTCCCGGTTCGGCGCGTCATCGCCTTCCCTCGTTCATCGCGTCTCGAAGACGGATTGGACCCTCCCCAAACCCCTGCGTCCAGCGCTTTCTTCCCCGTTCCCGGCGGGAGCTTCCGCCCGCCTCACCGACCAATCGGTCCTGGCCCCCCCTCCCCGCTCGCAAGGAGCGTGTCGGCTCCGGCACGTCTCATTCCGACCGTTCACGGGCCTCCTGCCCCCTCTCCCCGCCCGCGGGGAGAGGGCCGGGGTGAGGGGTCCCCGGCAAGGGCGCAAGGCTCTGCGATTCGGACTCTGACCCCCTCGCCCGGCCTTCGGCCACCCTCTCCCCCGAACGGGGGCGAGGGTCGGAGAATGGGCTCGTCCGGGCGCTCCGATCCGCCTCCGTCCCCCTCTCCCCGCCCGCGAGGAGAGGGCCGGGGTGAGGGGTCCCCGGCGTCCGGAGTCGCAGCCCGGCGCCGTCTCCCAGCCCCCAGGAGCTGGGGCACCACGATCGACTGTCAGGCGTCTGCCGGATGAATTTCCGGGCCGCCCCGATCCCTTTTTGTGACTGAGGTCCCCGTTTTTCCCGATCATTACGGAGTACGGTCGCGCCTCCCTACTCCCCGGGATCGACGCCGATCCCCTCGCCCAACCCCGACCGGCCCCGAGCGATGCCGCTCGCCCCTCACCCAAGGATCGACCCCCATGAGCCCCTCGACCCCCAGCGCCGCCCGGCTCAACGCCAACCGCCGCAACGCCCGGAAATCGACCGGGCCGGTCACCGAGGCCGGCAAGGCCCGCGTCCGCCTCAACGCCTGGAAGCACGGCTTCCGGGCCGAATCCGACGCCGTCGCCCCCGACGAGGCCGACGCCGTCGCCGCCCGACGCGCCGAGTGGGCCCCCGCCTTCCCCACCGACCCCGACGACGGCTACCAATCCTGGCTCGTGGCCCAGCTCACCCTCGCCTCCGTCCGCCTCGACCGCTGCCAGCAGCACCAGCTCCACCAGGGTCGCTTCGAGGCCGACCGCGCCGCCTCCTCCTGGGAGATCGACCGCGCCGCCGACGCCTCCGACCTCGGCGCCCGCCTCTCCCGCGACCCCGACCGCGTCGTCTCCGCCCTCCGACGCTCCGCCGCCGGCCTCGACTGGCTCCTCGTCCGCTGGCAAGGACTCGCCGACGCCCTCGAAGCCCCCGGCTCCTGGGACGACGCCCAGCGCCGGCTCTGTCTCGACCTGATGCAGACCCCCGACGAGTTCCGCTCGTCCGACTGCTCCATGCTCGCGCAGCTCCCGCCCGACGAGCTCCGCGACCTCGTCCGCGAGCAGGTCGACGGCCTCGAATCCCTCCGCGACTCCGCCTCTCGCATCGACCTCGCCGACCGCTCGCTCGCCGAAATCGGCCTCCCCACCTCCGAGACGTCCGAGCTGGCCCGCCTCCGCCGCTACGAGACCGCCCTCCTGCGCCGGTTCCGGTCCTTCGAGGCCTCCTACAAGGCCGTCCACCCCCCCGCCCCCTCCCTCGACGACGCCGAATCCGACGCCGACGCGTTCGACGACCTGCTCAGCTTCGCCCGGATGACCACCCCCGATCCCGATCCCGATCCTGAACCGGAGCCCGCCCCCGCCCCGATCCCCCCCCATCCCCCCGGTCCCCGTCCCGATCGCGCCGCGACGCGAGCCGTCTCCCCGCCCACGGCCTCGCCCGCTCCCCTCGCCGCGGCCGACCCGCCGATCCTCCAGAACCGCAAGGCCCGCCGCGCCGCGAACGCCCGGCGCAAGGCCAGGGGCCATCGCTCGTAGCCCTCGGGCCGCCCTCGCCGAACAAACCCACCTGCCAGATTGGCAGCTTCGTCCGAACCGTTCCATTTGGCCCTCGATCGTCCCCCTCGTCGTACCGGATCCCGTTTGAATCGTTGGGTTCACGGTGTTGCGGCGGGTGCCCCGGGTTCCGCGCAGCGGACCCCGGGCGGAGTCACATGGGCCTGTCGCCACCGGCCCGGGGTCCGCTGCGCGGAACCCGGGGCACCCGAATCCCACCAGGTTTGACTGGAAGCGGTAGGAGTACGGCTTCAACCTTAAAATTGCGCTTCGATTCAAGTCGTAAAACAAAGACCTGAAAGCAGATCGGCGAGCGGAGGACGAACCAGTTTAGGGTTGCTGGGCTAGTAGGGCCTGCGGCGCGGCCTCGATCCCATCGAGGGATCGGCCCGTTCCACGGGCCCGCCGGCCTCTGCCCGCTCCGCCCGATGCCCGATCCGATCAGGCCGCCTTCTCCAGCGACCGCAGGGCCCATCGCCCGGCCAGGACCCCGCCGACGACCAGTTGCAGCGGGTGATAGACCATGATCGGCAGCAGGATCAGGCCCAGTTGCGGGTCCTGCCCGAAGATGAGGGACGCCATCGGCACGCCCGACGCCAGGGTCTTCTTCGACCCGCAGAAAATGGCCGCGATCCGGTCCGAGTCCGAGAACCCGAGCCATCGGCTGGTCGCCGTCGTCGCCGCAATCACGATCGCCAGCAAGCTCGCCGTCCCGACGAGCGTCCCCAGCACCGGCCCCAGCCCGTGCTCGGTCCAGACCCCCCGCTCCATCGAGTCGCAGAAGGAGGTGTACACCAGCAGCAGGATCGTCCCCCGGTCCACCTTGTTGATGAACCGCTTGTTCCGCCCGGCCCAGCTCCCCAGCCAGGGCCGCGAGACCTGCCCGGCCAGCAGCGGCAGGACCAGCCAGATCACCAGGTCGATCACCACCTCGCCGAACGGCAACCCCTTGCCCTGTGCCTCGGCCATCCAGCCGAGCCAGAGCGGCGTCAAGACCACCCCCAGCAACGCCGAGATCGTCGCGTTGAAGACGGCCGCCGCCACGTTCCCCCCCGCCGTCGCCGTCAACGCCACCGACGACGAGACCGTCGACGGCAGGGCACACAGGAAGAAGAACCCGAGCCTCAGCCCCGGCGCCATCCGGTCCCCCACCAGCCAGAGCAACCCGATCCCCAGCAGCGGAAAGACCAAAAAGGTGAATCCCTGGATCAACAGGTGCAAGGGCCACTGGAGCGTCCCTTCCCTCAGGCTCGCGAACGGCAGCGACATCCCGTGCAGGAAGAAGATCAGGGCCACCCCCGCCTTCGTCAACAGCTCCGGCTTCAGGGCCCCGCCGCTCGCCCCCGGACCCGGGAACAGGTACGCCAGGCCGACCGCCGCCCCCATGCCGATCAGGAACCAGTCGGGCCGAGGTCGGAACGGTTTGCGCGGGACGGTGGGCCGCATGGCGGATTCCAAAGGGGGAGGACTCGGGAGACGACTGCCAACGGACGATGCCCCGGGGTGGCCGCCACGGCGGGCGGCATCCTCGGGGCATCACGACCGATCAACCTTCACCGATCGGGATCAGACGCTCAGGTGGGGGGCGTTGATCCCGGTGCTTTTGTAGCCGAGGGCGTACTTCTCCCTCCGGGCCAGTTCCAGGTCGTGCTCGACCATCATGCCGACCAGGCCGTCGAGGTCGACCTCCGGCTCCCAGCCCAGCTTCCGCCTCGCCTTGCTCGGGTCGCCGAGCAGGACGTCCACCTCGGAGGGCCTCATGTACCGCTCGTCGAACTCGACGAAGTCGTTGTAGTCGAGGTCGAGCTTCGAGAAGGTCTTTTCCAGGAACTCGCGGACCGAGTGCGTGACCCCCATCGCCACGATGTAGTCGTCCGGCTCCTCCTGCTGGAGCATCAGCCACATCGCCTTCACGTAGTCGCCGGCGAAGCCCCAGTCGCGCTTGGCGTCGAGGTTCCCCATGACCAGCTTCTTCTGCAAGCCTTCCTTGATCCGGGTTGCCCCCACGGTGATCTTCCGGGTCACGAAGCTCTCGCCGCGCCGGGGGCTCTCGTGATTGAACAGGATGCCCGAGCAGGCGAACAGGCCGTAGGCCTCCCGGTAGTTGATCGTCTGCCAGTGGCCGTACAGCTTGGCGCAGGCATACGGGCTGCGCGGGTGGAAGGGGGTCTCCATCGTCTGCGGCGGCGGGGCCGAGCCGAACATCTCCGAGCTGGACGCCTGGTAGAACCGCACCGGCTGGCTGCGGGCCAGTTGCCGGACCGCCTCCAGCAATCGGAGCGTCCCCACTCCCACCACGTCGGCCGTGTAGATCGGCTGGTCGAACGAGACGCGGACGTGGCTCTGCGCCCCCAGGTTGTACACCTCGTCCGGACGGATCGTCTCCATCAGCATCGACAGGCTGGAGGCGTCCCCCAGGTCGGCGTAGTGCAGGTGGAACCGGTCGGCGAAGGCCGGGTTGCGGACGATGTGGTCGATCCGCGACCGGTTCAGGGTGCTGGTCCGCCGGACCAGCCCGTGCACCACGTAATCCGGCTTCTCCAGGAGGAAGTCGGCCAGGTACGATCCGTCCTGACCGGTAATCCCGGTGATCAACGCATGCTTCATCGATCCGTCCCTCCGCGTGGCATTCGATGGGGCCGGGGGCGTCCTTGCGTCCCGGTGGCGGCCTCGGCGCGATCGGATCGGTCGTCGGCAGGGCCGGTCGCGATCGGTCGGGCCGGGGTCGAGGAAGACTCAGGGGATGTGGTACGAGGCCCGATCCTCCGGCAGGACCGGATCCATCTCGTCGAGCAAGTGCGTAATGAAGTCGCGCAGCTCGGCGTCGCCCAGCCCCGTCTCGGTCGGGTAGAAGACCTCCACCGTCAGGCCCGACCCGCGCGTCGTGCGGCCGTGGCTGCTCCGGCTGGAGATCGGCAGGCCCCGGACGAACCGCTCGACGCGACCTTCTCCGAAGATGTAGTACCAGAATCCGATCTTCTGGACCAGTTCACTCTTGCCGTAGCCGAGCAGCGACACCCTCTGCGGCGTACCGCCCGATCGCTCGATCTCGACCACCTTCGTCAACGCCTCGACCTTCTCCCAGCCCCCCGAGGGCAGGCAGACCTCCGGCGAGTGCCTCAGGTTCAGCCCCCGGTCCGAGTAGTTCATCCAGAGCCAGACCTGCACCCCCGGTCGGCCTCGGAGCGTGTAGACCCGGTTCAAATACTCGGTCGCCTGCGACTCGACGGCGATCTTCTCGTCGACCGGCTCGTCCTTGCCGACCCAGTCCCCCATCGCCATCGGGATCGTCTGCAACGACCGCTTCAGCGGCGGCCGATCGGTCAGGGTCGCCCGCTCGACGGCCGCCTCGGCCGCCAGGCCGAGGCTCAGGATCGCGAGGCCCAGCGCCGCGCGTCGGGTGGTGGTCATCGGTGGTTCGTCTCCCGAGGAAATCCAAAAAGGGCCAGGTCGATCGGTCAAGGGTCCTCGTCGCCGGCCCGATCAGCCGGCCGCCGGGGCGGGTCTGGTCGCCGGGCCCGTCGGCCGGTCGTCCTCGACGATCATGTTCAGGATCGCGCACTCGGCCCGCAGCAGGGCCAGGCCGAATCCCATCAGCAACAGCCCCTCGATCGTGTGGAAGGTCCCCATCGCCAGCTTCGGGTCGTACGCCATGATCCAGCCGGTCAGGACCACCCGCGCCACGTTCGCCGTCAGGGCGACCGGGATGGCCGAGCCGATCAGGACCAGGCGGTACCACCTCGGCCTCGGCGTCAGGAAGGCCACGGCCGTCGTCAGGGCGAGGAACCCGGTGAGCTGCCTCATCCCGCTGCACGCCTCGGCCACGAACATCCGGACCCCGCCCGGCAGCGTCAGGTGGTTCCCCTCGCAGAGCACCGGCAGGCCCGTGCCGTTGAGGATCACCGCGGCGAACCTGCTGACCATCAGTTGCAGCGGGTTGGCGATCGTCGTGTACAGGTGGATCGGCAACGGGACCATGAACACCAGAAAGGCCAACGCGAACCCGTACCGCGACAGGGCGTCCCGCCCCGCGAAGAGGGCCACGATCCCCGCCAATCCCGCGATGAACGACAGGTCGCTGGCGATCCCGACCGGCACGACGATCGTCGCCAGCCGCCCCATCAGGGCCATCGTCAGCAGGAAGACCCCCAGCCCGACCGCCGGCACCTGCCGGGTCGGACCGTACTGCGCCGCCATGTTGGCGAAGTAGAGGCTTATCAGGGGAACCAGAAATCCATGGCTGTAGTTCTGATCCGTCGACCAGACCTGCACGAAGTGCACCAGGGTCGACCGGAACAGGACCGCCAGCAAGGCCAGGCAGGCCGCGGCCCCGATCAGGGCCGTCCGGCCGTCCCGGTGCCGCCAGCCGTCCCGGACCTGGGCCAGCAGCGGGGGGAGTTCTCGGGGGACCGGCGCCGGGGAGTCGTCCCGGGCCGAGATGGTGGAAGTCGCCAAGGGTTCGTCTCCTCACTCTCCGAGGGTCCGCGATCGCGACGGTCGGACCGAGGCCGACAGCTCGGCCCCGTCCCCCTCGCCGCCGTCGGTGCCGACCAGGCTCATCCCGCGCCTGAGCTGCAGGCGGATGGCCTCGCTCGTGACCGGGTCGTTCGGGTCTGTAATCATGCTTTCGAGCAGGCAGGACCGCTCGTCGTTGGGCTTGCCGGTCCTGCCGTAGAGCTCGGCCAGGTTGAACATCCAGGAGCGTCGGGCCGATTCCTCGGCCAGTCCGATCCGGTCGACGGCCTCCCGATACCGCTCGGCCGCCTCGTCGAAGCGGCCGGCCAGGGCCAGGGCCTCGGCCGAGCTCGCCAGTTGCAGGGCGGTCGAGCACCCTTCGGGGCCTGCGTCCTCACCCAGGGCGATGGCCCGGTCGAGGGCCGCCTCCGACGCCGAATCCCCCCGCTGGCGGAGCAAACGGGCCGCCACCAGCCAGACCTCGGCCACGTCGGGCAGGACGTCGTCCCAGTCCTCGGCCGACCATTCGGGCCGGTTCGCCATGTCGAGCACGATCCCATGAATCACGTCCTCCAGCGGCAGGCCGAAGCGCCCTCCCCGCGGCTCGCTGTGGAAGGTCGGCGTCGCCGAGAAATCGGACCGGGCCCGACAGGCCATCTCCAGGGCCGACCGGTAGGCCCGCTTCGCCGCCTCGGCCTTCCCCTCGGAGAGCAAGGCCCGCCCGGTCCAGGTCAGGGTCCAGACGTCCCGGCTCAGGCCGAGGGCCGTGGCGCTCGGGTCGATCCCCGGATCCTGGAGGGTCCGCCAGGCCTTCGCGAACCGCAGGCTCGGATGCCCCGGGGCCGTGCCCGAGGCCGCGTGCAGGAGGTCGCCCGCCCGCTCCTGGGCGGCCGGGTCGAACCCGCCCCCCTGGCCCGCGAGCAGGGCCGCCCGCATGATCATCTGGTCGGCCGTGCTGTTCCACCATTTCGCCCCGGGCAGCTCCTGCTCGCGCTCCAGCAGCAGCTCCAGGGCACTCCCCTCGGGTCGCTTGCCGTCGGCCAGGCGATCGGCCAGGCGCCCGACCCCCCTGTCGACGACCGCCCAGGTCCACGAGAGCCGGACCCCCACCGCCCCGACCGCGACCACCGCGAACATCAAGGGGATGCAGAGCCACGAGCCCCCCGGCACCGTCCAGCCGTCGGGGGCGATCCGGTCGGTCGGCAGGGGCAGCCGCGCCACCGACCGTTGCCGGGCGCCGGGCCTCGACCCCGCTCCCTTCCGCCCCGGCTGCGCCGTCAGGATCGCCTTCGCCGACGGCCAATCGCCCGACCGCCGGACCTCCGGTTCGGGCTCCCCGACGTCGGCGGGCTTCGGCAGGTCGGGGGCGATCGGCCCCGGGGCGTCCTCGATCGGCTCCGGGACGGGACGGATCGCCGCCTCGATTCCGGTCGCCTCGACCTCGGGGATTCCGGTCGCCTCGGCCACCGGCGCCGCCGGGCCTCCCCGGACCTCGGTCGCCGGTTCCTGCCCCTCGATCGGCTCGGGGGCCGGCGCGGCGGTCGGCTCGGGGTCCGGCCCGGCGTTCGGCTCGGGGGCCTGCTCAACGTCCGGCTCGGGATCGGCGATCGGTCCCGGCTCGGGGGCCTTCCCGCTCAGGAAGGAGACGAGGTCGGACAGCCCGATCCTCGGCACCGAGAGCCTCGGGCGATCCGCGTCCCGCTCGACCGGCTCGGCCTCCTCCGCCTCCTCCGGCCCCGCGACGGCAAGGCCCGGTGCCTCCCAGGGGATCGCCAGCTCGGTCGATGTCGCGGGCTCCGGGTCGGCCGGTCCTCCCGAAAGGGGCACCGACGAGGCGATCGGGTCGCCCGGTTCACCGGCTTCGGTCCGATCCGGCTCGCCGATCGCCGGGGCTTCGTCCGGGAGCGTCCCCGGCCCCTGGTATGCCAGGCGATCCGCCACGAGGGCCTCGAGCATCCCGTCGATCGCCTCGACCGAGTCGGCCGGCCCCGAGGGCTCCTCCCGGTCGGCGAGCGAAGCGACGGCTCCCGACTCGTCCCCGACCTCGGCCTCGGGCTCCTCCGCGATCATCGGCTCGGCGAGGGCGGCCGGTTCGCCCTCGATCGGGCCCGGCTCGTCCGCCTCCTCGGCGACGCCGAGCACCGCGTCCGGGGTCGGCTCGGCGTCCGGGATCGTGGGCTCCTCGGCAGGGAGCGAGAGGACCGCGGCATCCGGCCCGGGGGCGGCCTCGGGCTCGGGTGCGGGCGATTCGAGCAAGGCCTCGACCGGCACGACCGGCTCGGTCATGCGGAGGGACCGGCTCTCCGGCGGGGCCTCGGCCGCGGGCGGCTCACCGGTCTCGGATCGGGTCGGCTCGACCTCGGCCGGCGAGACCCGGGAGGCTGCCGGGGTCGTCGGCTGCGGGCGGGCCAGGGGACTCGGATACGAGGGCGGCTCGCTCGGGACCGGGCGGTCGTAACGAGGGGCGGCGGGCGCCACCGGCTCGCGTCGGGCCCGGAGCGAGGGCTCCGGCGCGACCGCCGGCCTCAACGGGGCCGAGCCGGCGCGGGACCTCGGCTCGGCCGGTTGTCCGGCGGGGCGTTCCCGGTTCTTGATCGAGGCCCCGGCCGCCCGCCATCGGGCCTCCCACTGGCGCTCGTACAGGCGGTCCTTGAGCCATCGTTCCCGCTGCTTGAGCCGCGCCTCGAGGCGGGCGACCTCGGCCTTCTGCCGATCCAACGGGTCGGAGGAAGGGTCGGGAGGCCCGTCCGCCGGCGGCCGGGGTTCGGGGACCGGCTCGATCGGGATGACCTTCTGCCCCTCCGGGTCGACCATGGTGGCCGCCTCGTCCTCGGGGCCGTCCATCGTCGGCAGGAGGGTCAGCCAGCGGTCGGCCAGGCGGAGGGTCGAGCCCATCGGCACGGGGCGGGGGCCGTCGGCCGGCCGGCCGTCGAGGGTCAGCGACGAGGAGGCCTCGACCGGCTGCAGGTGCCAGGTGTTCCCGCGGCGGCGGAGCAGGCACTCGACCTCGGCCAGCGCGGGGTCATCGAGCCGGACCTCGCACGATCGGCCGCGGCCAATCCGGACGCTCGCCTCGGTCAGCGAGACGATCCGGGTCGCCCGGCTGTTCCGGGCTCGGATGTGCAGATAGGCCGCGTCGTGCATCCTGATCGCTCCTCCTTGAAGCGGATCTCCATTGCGGGGCATCCCGGCCCCTCGTCAGGCGGCCTCGACAAACAGGTCGGTACCCCCGGACAGCCAGCGGTCCAGGGTCCCCAGCACCGCACAGGCCGCCAGCCCCACGGCGGGCAGCTCGACCGTCCAGTGGACGCTGGCGAAGGCCCCGAAGCAGACGGCCGAGGCCACCAGCCCGCACGCCAACGCCCGGTCGGCCGAACCGACCCGCCGCCAGGCCCTCACGATCCGGGCCAGGCCCCACATCACTGCCAGGCCGAGCACGCCGGCCCCGGCCAGGCCCGACTCCACCACCCACTGCAAGAGGCTGCTGCCGGCGGTCGTCGGGCTGGCGTCGGTCCCTTTATACGACGGGATGACCCGGCCGAACGTGCCGAGGCCCGTCCCGAGCAGCGGGAAGTCGCGGATGATCCGGGCCGACGACCTCCAGAGCTCCTCGGCCCGGTCCAGCTCGGCGGTGATCGGGGCGAACTTCGGGTCGGTCCCCCAGCCGAGCAGGCGATTGCCCGAGACCCCCGCGCCGAGGCTCACCAGCGAGAGCATCGTCAGGCCGACCGCGAGCCATCGCAACCCGGTCGGCCAGGCCCCCGGGAGCCCCGCCAGGACCAGGCCGGCCGCGAACGGGATCGCCAGCAAGGGCCCGGCGATCACGCCGATCAGGGCCGAGCCGCTCACGATCGCCAGGGCCAGCAAGCCGACCAGCGGGGCCAGGCCCGACCGGCCGATCCGGTCGGCCATCGGCTCCCGGCTTCCCCGAGGGGCGAGCAGGTGGAGTAGCAAGGCCAGCGACAGGGGCAGGCCCAGGGCCCCGATGGCCAGGTACGCGCCGGGGCCTCCCATCAGGCTGCCGATGAAGAACGGCCGATCGGGACGGGGGAGCAGCCAGGGGCCGTTCGTGCCCCCGTCCTCGGCCAGGGGCCGCAGGACCGAGGTCCCCGGGGCCCGCAGCAGGTCGAGGGTCGAGGGGGCCCAGCTCGGGCCCTTGCCGGGGGTGATGATCCCCAGCATTTCCGGCACGTCGCCGGCCATCTGCACCAGGCCGATGCCCGTCATCACGACGAAGATGCCGACCACGCTGCCCCAGATGACCATCGTCCGGCCGAGCTTCCTCGCGAACCGGGCGGAAGTGATCAGGACCACCAGCCCGATCGTCGCGTCGAAGGCCCACCGGAGGGTCGCCGATCGGTCCACCGTGGCCGGGGTCCGCGAGGCGAGGGCCTCGGGGAGCTCGGCGTCGGGGTCGTCGGCCAGGACGAGGGCGGACGGCACCCCCCGGGCGTGGAGCGACCGGGCTTCCGGGGCGATCCGGCGGGCCAGGGTCGCCGGGATCGGCGCGAGCTGGACGACGGCCAGGCCCACGGCCAGGGCCCCGAGGACCGGCAAGGGGCTCCATCGGATCCGGGCCCGCCCCTCGATCGCCACCCGGGCCAGGCCGAGGACGACCAGCAGGACGGCCATGGCCGCGATGACCGGCCGCCACCACCAGACGACCCCGCCGAAGGCCAGGGCCGTCCCGGCGAGCATCCCCACAAGGATGCCCGCCTGGGCGCGGTCGGTGCACTCAAGGATGCGGATGCGGAAGGTGCCCACCGGGAGTCTCCGGTTCGAGTCGAATCGGTGCGGAAGCGGTCGGGATCACTCGGCCGACGCCAGGGCCCCGGCCGCCTCGCGAGGCCGGTCGCCGAGGCGTCCCGAGCTCACCGGACCGACCGGCTCGCCATGCTCATCGAGATACGAAGAAACGCACGACCAGTTGTTCACGTCCTCACACAGGCCATTGAAGACGACGCCGACGATCGGGGCCTGCGACTGCTCGAGCATCGTGCGGGCCCGGAGGACCGGACGCAGGTCATTCGCCCCGGCCCGGACGACGAGGATGGCCGAGTCGACGATCCGGCCGAGCATCCGGCAGTCGGCCAGGCCGAGGATCGCCGGGCCGTCGAGGATCACCCGGTCGTAATGCCGCGAGACGGCCGCGATCAGTTGCTTCATCTCCAGGGCCCCGAGCACCTCGACCGGCACGCCCGAGGGGTCGCCGGCGGGCAGGAAGTCGAGGTTCGGGATGTCGGTCGAGACGACCGTGCGCTGCCAGGGCATCTCGCCCCGGAGGACGTCGACGAGGCCGAGGTCGTGATCGGTGTCGGCCTCGGGGTCGTCGAAGACCGGGCGGAGGCTCGGGCGGCGGAGGTCGACTTCCAGGAGCAGGGTCCGCTCGCCCGACCGGGCGCAGGTGGCGGCCAGGTTCAGGGCGGTCGTGCTCTTCCCCTCGCCGGCCTTGGCGCTGGTGACGAGCAGGGTGACGGCCGGCTTGCCCTCGGGGCAGGTCATGCCGACGAGGCTCGCCCGGAGGTTCCGGTAGGCGTCGGCCTCGGCCGATTGCGGGGCGCCGGCGGTCCAGAGGTGCCCGCCGCGTTGCAATCGGGCCGTCCGCTTCATCCGGGAGACGACGCCGAGCAAGGGGAGCGTCAGGCCGGTCGTCAGTTGCTCGGGGGCACGGACCGAGTGGTCGAGGTGCTCGATCGCCAGCACGGTCCCGACGCCCGAGACCATCGAGACGAGGCAGACCAATGCCACCAGCAACGTATACCCCGGCCGGACCGGCTTGGTCGGCGGGGAGGGACGCTGGACGACCCGGACCGGCTTGTTCTGGGTCTTCGAGAGCACGTCGAACTGGTCGATCTTGGCGCGGAGCAAGGCGATGCCGGCGGCGGTCCGCTCGCGTTCCTTCAGCAGGGTGTTGAACTGGTTGTGGTCGGGGGCCATCCGCTGGATTTTCTGCAGGATTCCCTGTTCCGCCTCCTCGATCTGGGTCAGCTCGCCGGTGAGGACCTCGCGATACTGGGTGAACATGGTCGCGGTCGGGTCTTCCTGGGATCCGGCCGCCTGGAGGGACATGGCCTGGATCTCGTGGATCTGGTCCTCCAGGTCGCGTCTCATCTTCATGTAGCGGGTGATGGCCGGGTCGCGCGGGTTGCGGGCGACGCGGGCCACCTCGCTGATCTTCATGTCGAGGGCCTGGCGGCGTTCCATCAGGTCGTCGAGCTGCCGCTGCTCGATCGAGAAGGCCGGTCCCTGCTCCTTGGGGAACATCCGGGCGATCCAGAGCTGGTGCTGGAGCTGGTCCATGCTGTTCTGCTTCTGCATCCTGAGGATGCCGAGCGACTCGTAGCGGCGGACCAGGTAGTTCTCGCCGTCGGGGGAGAGGTCGGGCGAGTTGGCCATCGCCTGGCTGATCCGGCGGTCGATCTCGGCCAGCTCGTCGTACATCTTCTTGATGTTCGCCTCGGCGGCGGCCTGCGAGTTGACGACCTTGTCGTCGACCTCGGCCTGCGAATCGCGCTCGTATTCCTCGAGCCAGAGGTCGAGGATCGTCGAGACGCGGTGCGGGTCGTTGCCTTCCAGGTGGACGTCGTAGCGGGTCGATTGCGCCAGGCGGTTGGTCTTGAGGTTGGCCAGCAGCTCCTCGACCGGATCCCCTTCCGAGCGGACCGGCGGGCCGATCCGCGGGCTCCTGAGCACGTCCTCGACCGTCTGACGGTTGCGGAGGTGGGCCAGGCGGTTGGCCTCGTACTGCTCGGCGGTGACGGCCGAGAGGTTGATGGAGTCGTCGGCCATCAGGCTCGCCAGGATCGAGTCGAACTGCGGCGGCACGATCTCGATCTGGGCCGAGGCGCGATAGACGGGCTTCTGGCGGAGGACCAGCGTGGTGCCGACGGTCGCCATCACGCCGCCGATGAGCACGATGAGCCAGAAGCGGCGACGGAGGGCCCGAAGATAATCGGACGGCGACTTACCTCCGGCCGTGCCGGTCGATCCCGAGGGTCCCGGGGCGGGGCCGACGGGGATGTAGGCCGGCGGCGGGGCATGAGGCGCGGGGACCGCCGAGGCGGCCGGGGCCGTCGATCGTTGGGGAACCCCGGCGGGCTGGCCGCCATAGGGGAGGATGATCCGCTCCATGAGTCGCACCCTTCCTTGAGCGTCGCGTCACGGTCAGTCGGTGTCGGGCGATCGGGGGACGAAGGCCACCCCCGACGGGGGGGCGGGCCAGCCACCGGCGAGCCCGGCGGGCGCCGTCGCCAGCACGAGCGTGCTGCCGGTCGTCGGCGACGATCCGCTGAGGACGCCCTCGGGTTCCGACCCGATCGGGCGCCCGAGCACCCCGTCGGCCAGGAGCCGGCCGAGGCGCTCACTGCTCGCCAGCGACAGCCGCTGCAGGAATCGGAAGGCGATGTCGGAGGCCAGGTCCGACCGATCGCTGAACCGCAGGTCGACCGTCAGCAGGGTGTCGCCGGCACCGAACAGTCGGAACTGGGCGGCCGGGCCCGACAGGCGATCGGTCGAGGAGTCGAGTTCCGAGGGCTCGGGCCAGTCGCCGAGGTCGCGGCGGGTCGGCTCGGTCCCCGGGCCCCGGAAGGCCAGGCGGGCGGCCGAGCAGCCGAGGGCCTCGGCGGTCTCGGTCATGATGTCGAGGACGCGGTCGGCGTCGGCGGCCAGCTCGACGCGCTGGATGGCCTCCCAGGTGGCCTTGGCGGCCCGGCGCTCCTGCCGGCCGCGGACCATCCGGGCGGCCAGGTCGTTCCGCAGGTCGGCCAGCTCGTTGCGGCGGCTGTAGAGGATGACGACGAAGGCCGAGCAGCCGGAGCTGCCGAGGATCAGGGCCAGGACGTCGCTCCGCATGGCCACGCCGAGCAGGACGACGCCGCAGAGGAAGGCGGTGAAGCTGTAGAGCATGGCCGCGGCCTGCCTCGGGTCGAGCCCGAGGCCGATGAGGACGTGGTGGACGTGGCGGCGGTCGGCGGCCGTGAGCGGCAGGTTCCGGACCCACCGGCGGAAGATCGCCAGGGCGGTGTCGGAGATCGGCAGGCCCATGGCGAGGATCGGCAGGAGGATGGAGACGGCCATCGTCCCTTTGAGCGACCCCTGGATGCCGATGACGCCGATCAGCATGCCGATGAGCAGGCTCCCGCTGTCTCCGAGGAAGATGCAGGCCGGATGCCAGTTGTACAGCAGGAACCCGGCCAGGCCGCCGGCGAGCGCGGCCCCCATGAGGGCCGATCCGTAGTTGCTCAGGGCGACGGCCACCAGCATCATCGTGGCGGCGACGATCAGGCCGACGCCCGAGGCGAGGCCGTCCATGCCGTCGATCAGGTTCCAGATGTTCATGCATCCGAGGAACCAGAGCAGGGTGATGGCGATGCTCGGCAGGTCGAGGATGAACGTCTCGGGCCGGCCGGGGAGGCCGAGGGTCAAGGGGAGGCTGAGCGACAGCTCCATGCCGAGGATCTCGACCGACTCGATCCGGATGCCGCCGGCGTAGAGGAGCATCACGGCGATCGCCTGGCCGAGCAGCTTGGCCCGGGGGCTGACGCCGATCGTGTCGTCGACGACGCCGAGCAGCAGGACGACGCCCGCGGCAAGGCCCACCCAGAGGAGCGAGTCGGCCCAGGAGGTCAGCCCCGGCCAGTCGGGCATGAGGCCGCCGAAGGTCAGGGCCCCCAGGCCGACGGCCAGGCCGACGGCCAGCCCCAGGCCACCGAGCCGAGGCGTGGCGCCCTTGTGGACCCGGCGGAACTGGTCGGGCCGGTCGATCGCCCCGGCCCAGATGGCCAGTCGGGTGACGATCGGCGTGGCCAGCACGCAGCCGAGGAACGAGAGCGCGAAGACGAGCAGGTAGGAATCGGGCGTCATGGACCGGCACCAGCTCCATCCGGCCCGGACGTGCGAGCGTGATCGCGACGCCCACCGGGGGCGTGGTCAACGTTCGCAGGCATCCGTGCTCGATTGCGAATCCTTCGATTCCATTCGACGGAGTCGAATCCGACGGTCATTCCGGACCGCGGACCCCACCCGATCGACCATACCGGATCGATCGGGACGGCGGAAGGCTTATTGCCTCAGCCCGATCCTCTGGCGTGGATGTGTTGTCTTCATGACAAGGGTCTCCTCCTTGATGTCACGCGAGTGGTGTCTTCGCTCGGGAGTCGGAAGTGGCGGGCAATTCCGGCGATTCCGAGTGCTCGATGCCCGGGCCTGTGTCGGCCGAACGTTCCGTGTTGCTGCTCTCGCGGTTGGGCTGGTCGAGCGGCCGTAGTATGAACCGGGAGCGGTCGGGGGTCAAGAGGGAATCGGCCCGCCGCTCGGATCGCGTGCGGCCGGCCCCCGTGTGGGCCGGGGGCCGGCCGGGGGGCCGGTCAGTACTGATCGGCGCTGATGACCTCGCCGCCGGCGCGGGTGCCGAGGGCCATCCAGGTGAGCTGGTCGATCGTCTGCTTGACGAACCGGACGCTGCCGTCCCCCATCAGGACGTTGCACCCGCCCGGGTGGGCGCTGGTGGCGTTGCTGATGTGGGAGTTGTCCATGCCGCAGCCGCCGCAGCCCTCTCGGCAGGAATTCCAGGCCGATCGCGTCGAATTCGGGGGGACGATGACGTTGAATAGCGTGAGGGCGGGCGCCCCCCAGCCCCAGTACTGCCCGGCGTTCTGATAGCCGGACGACTGGGCGCCGTTGGTGTTGTAGAACTGGTCGCAGGCCTGGAGGGTCAGCTGGAGGCCGGGCATGTTCTCGAGCGCGTTGGTGCTCTCCCACATGCCGCCTCCGGTCACGCCGACGACGCCGTTGCCGGGGGTGCGGTCGGGCTGGCCGGGGACGCCGGTCAGGCGTTCGGAGAAGGCGATCGTGTTGGCGGTGCCGTCCCGGATTCGGGAGATGGGGTAGGCCTGGGTCATGGCGAAGAGGCCGGAGCTGACCGACTGGGCCCGGTAGCCGATGGTGGTGCCGAGGCTGGCGAAATAGTTATTCGAGAACTGGCGGCCGGCGTTGAAGTCCGAGGGGCAGAGGAAGCTGGTCACGAGGGTCCGGTACGAGGTCGCGTTGGCCTGCTCGCCGGCCGGGCTGGCCACGGGGGGGAGCTGGAAGTTGATGGCGTCGTAGATCGGCTTCGCCTCGAGGTAGGGCAGGAGCAGGGCGTGGGCGCTCCAGTTGTTCCAGGCGTAGATCGTCCCGGCCTCGTCGGCGTAGACGCGGGACGACCCCATGGGGAAGGTGTCGAAGACCGAATGATAATTATGCATGCCAAGGCCGATTTGTTTCAGGTTGTTGGTGCACTGGGCGCGTCGGGCGGCCTCGCGGGCGCTCTGGACTGCGGGCAGCAGGAGCGCGATCAGCACGCCGATGATGGCGATGACGACGAGCAGCTCGATCAGGGTGAAACCGCCTTCGGTTCGTCTCGTCGGCCACGGGGTCCGGGTCGATTGCGTTCGCATCGTGTTCGGCTCCTTCGAGGGTGAGACCGGCCGGGAAGCTTCCGGCAGGTTGAGACGCGATCGGTGAAAGAACGGCGAGGGGGGGATTGTCGCGTTGATCGATCGGGGGACGCGTGGACAAGCAAGCGTGTGTGCTCGGGTGGGTCGCGGCGGCGAATCCCGGCTCGTTATCGCGTCATCCCCTGTTTCATCAGGCGCTCCATCTCCTCGCGGGAGGCCTGTTCGCCGGCCTGCTGGCCGGGTGCGTCTTCGATGAGGTCGCCGGTCTTCGGTCCGCCGCCGCAGCCGACGGCCGCGAGGGCGACCCCGAGCGCGAAGATCCGCGCGAGCCTTCCCGGGCGTCTCCGCCAGGTGGTATCCATCATGATTCTCCCGTTGCGTACCGCGGGCGCTCCCGAATCCGAAAGGATTGGGTGAAAAGCAGGGTGCCGCGGTTGCGTTATTGAGCGACATGAGGCCGTGGTGGACCACGGCGAGGCCCCCGACCCAGGGACACGAAGAACGTCGGCAACTTCCGGGGAATCACCGGGCCAGGGCCGCAGGCGTCATGCTTGAGTGGCGTGATGTCGGGGAAACATGCCTTGGCGTCCAATGATTGAATCGAACCTAATTAGACTCTTGGAGGGAGTCAAGGAAAATCGATCCCGATTTCGGGAAATTCGCGGGGTGGTGCCGGGATGGCCGCCGGCCGGTCGGGGAGCGGAGGGCGGCTGGTTCCTGAGGCGGGCGTGCTCCGGTAAGATCGAGTGCTCGAACGAAGGGCGGGAAGGGCAGCCGAACATCGGCCTTGGGATCGTCGAGCTTGTGAGAGACCTCATCCTTGGCACGGCCGGACACATCGATCACGGCAAGACCTCGCTCGTCCGGGCCCTGACCGGCGTCGATACCGACCGATTGCCGGCGGAAAAGCAGCGCGGGATTACGATCGACCTCGGGTTTGCCTCCCTGAATCTGGGGGAGGTCCGGATCGGCCTGGTGGACGTGCCCGGGCACGAGCGGTTCATCAGGAACATGCTGGCGGGGGCCACCGGGTTCGACCTGGCCCTGCTCGTGATCGCGGCGGACGACTCGGTGATGCCGCAGACGAGGGAGCACCTGGAGATCCTGAAGCTGCTCGGGCTGCGGTCCGGCCTGATCGCCCTGACGAAGTGCGACACGGCCGCCGAGGACTGGATGGACCTGGTCGAGGAGGACGCGCGGACCCTGGTGGCCGGGACCTTCCTGGAAGGGGCGCCGATCGTGCGGACGTCGGCCGCGACGGGGTTGGGGATTGATGCCTTGCGGTCGACGCTGGCCCGCCTGGCCGGATCGATTCCGAGTGTGGCGACCGACGCCCCGTTTCGGATGGCGATCGACCGATGCTTCACCGTCGCCGGGCACGGGACGGTCGTGACGGGGACGGTCGTCTCGGGGGGCGTGAGCGTGGGAGACGACCTGGAATGGCTGCCCGAGGGGCGTCGGCTGCGGGTCCGGGGCTTGCACCGGCACGCTCAGGCGGTGGATCGGATCGAGCGGGGGGCGCGGGCGGCCATCAACCTGGCGGGGGTGCATCACTCGGAGATCCGGCGCGGGCAGGAGCTGGCGACCCCGGGATTCTTGCGGGCGTCGGTCGTGCTGTCGGCGGCACTGCGGGCCTCGGCCGATGCGCCTCGGGCGTTGCGGCATCGGGGGCGGTATCGGTTGCACCTGGGGACGGCGGAGGTGACGGCCTCGCTGTCGTTGCTTGATGGTCCGGAGCTGGCGCCGGGCCTCGAAGGGTTTGCCCAGTTCTTCCTGGGGGAGCCGGTCGTGGCCGAGTATGGCCAGCCGTTCGTGATCCGAGAGGAGAGCCCGCCCTGGACCGTCGGCGGCGGCCAGATCCTCCAGCCGGTCGCTCGTCGGATCCGACGCAAGGACCTGGGGGACCGGGGTCGCCTGTCCCGGTTGCGGAGCGCCGACCCGGTGGACCGGGCGAGCGCGGTGATGGGGTCGTATCGACTGGAAGCGTGGTCGAATCTTGATCTGGCGCGCGACGCGGGGCTTGCGCCCGATGAGGTGGATCGGGTGGCGGCCGAGGCCCGGGCCAGCGGCGAACTGGTCGATTTGCCGGTCGGTCCGCGACGGACCATCCGGATTGTGCGGTCACATCTGGAAACGTTGGAAGATCGGGTCGTGAGGGCCGTTGGTCGGCTGCATGAGCGGAACCCGAGGCTGTCGAGCGTCCGGCGGTCGAGCGTGCTGGGGATGCTCAGCGACCTGAAGAGCGAGTCGCTGGTGGGGGCGGTGATTGACCGGCTGGCGAAGGACGGCCGACTGATTGCGAATGCGAGGACGGTCGCCCTGGCCGGGTATCAGCCGCAGTTGACGCAGGCGGAGCGGAGGCTGAAGGCCGAGTTGCTCGACGCCCATCGCGGGACCGGTTTTGCGCCGCCGATGGCCGCGGAGTTGCTGGATCGGGCCGGGAATCGTCGCGAGATCGTGCCGGAGTTGCTCGATCTGCTGGCCGAGGAAGGGCATCTGGCGGCGGTCGAGCCGCGGTCGCTCTATCTCGACGTCGAAGCCGACCTGGAGCTGAAACGCCTGGTGGCCGAACGCCTTGGCGAGGGGGCCACCTTGAGTATGGCCGAACTGCGCGACCTGCTCGGCACGTCGAGGAAGTATGCCGTGCCGATCGGAGAATATCTGGATCGGATTGGCCTGACGATCCGAGAAGGGGACGTGCGACGCTTGGGATCGGTGGCGGAGGAACCGTTGGGATGAGTGACGACCTGGACGATCGACCGATCGAGCGGCCGGACTCCTCGGCCTTCCGCCGCCTGCCGCCGGTTCATGCGGTGCTGGGCCGTCCCGAGCTGGCCGAGGCGATCGAGGCGAAGGGCCGGGAAACCGTTCTGGGGGTCGTTCGCGCGGTGCTGGACGAGGCCCGGGCGGCGATCGCTCGCGGTGTTGATCCGACCGCAGTGGACGATGACGATGCGGTCATTCGGTCGGTGTGTGAGCGGCTGGAACAGGATCGGCCGACCTTGAGGCCGGTGATCAACGCCACCGGGGTCTTGCTCCACACCGGCCTGGGCCGGGCTCCGCTGGCGAGGGAGGCAGTCGAGGCGGTGGCCCGGGTGGCGGTCGGGTACAGCAACCTCGAATTCGACCTCGACCAGGGGACCCGAGGGCGGCGGTCGATCGGCGTTGCGGCCTTGCTGCGGCGCCTGACCGGGGCCGAGGCCGCGGCGGTCGTGAACAACAATGCCGGGGCGACGATGCTGGCGCTCCGGGCATTGGCGAAGGGTCGGGAGGTGATCGTCTCCCGGGGGCAACTGGTCGAGATCGGCGGCAGCTATCGCCTGCCGGAGGTGTTTGAAAGCTCTGGTGCCCGTCTCCACGAGGTCGGCACGACGAACAAGACCCGGCTGGGGGACTACGAGCGGGCGATCGGCCCCGAGACGGCGGCCCTCTTGCGGGTTCATCCGAGCAATTACCGGATCGTCGGCTTCACGGAATCGGTCGGGATTGCAGAGCTGGCGAAGCTGGGACGTTCACGAGGGATCTTGACGATCGACGACATCGGGTCGGGGGCGCTCGGGCCGGGCCGGCCGCCGGGAATTGTCGGAGAACCGACCGTGGCGGAGGCGATCGAGGCCGGGGCCGACCTGGTGCTCTGCTCGGGGGACAAGCTGCTGGGGGGGCCACAGTGCGGCTTGCTGATCGGTCGGGCCGAGGTGGTGCGGCGGATCGAGGCCGATCCGATGATGCGGGCCTTGCGGGTGGATAAGATGACCCTGGCGGCGCTCGAGGCGACGCTCCGGCTGGCGATGGACCCGGATCGGGCCGCGCGGTCGATCCCGCTCTGGCGGTTCCTCTCGGTCCCGGTGGAGCGGCTGGGCGATCGGGCGGGGCGGCTGGCCGACCGGCTCCGGGGGTCGATGGGGCTGGCAGCGACGAGCGAGGGGGCGTTCGCCTACCTCGGCGGCGGCAGTGCGCCGGATGAGGCGATCGCCTCGGCCTGCGTGCGGATCGAGCCCCCCCTGCCCGGCCGATGGGCGACGGCCGCCGAGGCGAGCCGGGCCCTGCGGCTCGGGACTCCGGGCGTGGTCTGCCGGGTGCAACACGGGGCGCTCTGGTTCGACCTGCGGGCCGTGTTCGAGGAGGATGACGAGGTGATCGTGCAGGCGATCGACGCGTTGGTCCGCGGCTGATCGGGACACCTCGGCTTGTCCGAACGCGGTGCGTGTGCCTACGATACAACGGAATGCGGTCGATCGCCCCGGGGGCGGTTGCGCCCGAGCTTCGCGACGCGAACATGGAGCGATGGGAATGGGTCGGCGGGTGGTCCTGGCGATGAGTGGCGGGGTTGACAGCTCGGTGGCCGCTCATTTGCTCAAGCAACAGGGGTACGAGGTGATCGGCCTGTTCATGAGGACCGGGGCCCACGCCGAGACCGCGGAACGCCGGGCCAAGACCTGCTGCAGCGTGACCGATGCGCTCGATGCGCAGGCCGTGGCCGACCGGCTGGACATCCCCTTCTTCGCGCTCGACTTCGAGCGCGATTTCAGCCGGATCATGGACAACTTCGCCGACGAGTATCTCGCCGGGCGGACCCCGAATCCATGCGTCCTGTGCAACGTCTGGCTGAAGTTCGGCAAGCTCTGGGCGTATGGGAAGCAGGTCGGGGCCGATTTCGTGGCGACCGGACACCACGCGAGGATGGTTGCCGGCGACGACGGCCGGCCCCGGATCGCTCGGGCGTTGGATCCGGGGAAGGATCAGTCGTACGTCCTGTTCGGCCTGAGACGCGAGCTGTTGCCGAACGTCCTCTTGCCGGTCGGCGAGTACTCGAAGGAGGCGATCCGCGACATGGCCCGCGAGCTGGCCCTGCCGGTCCATGCCAAGCAGGACAGCCAGGAAATCTGCTTCATCCCCGATGACGACTATCTGAGGTTCGTGCGAGATCGTCGCCCCGGATCGAGCGAGCCGGGGCGGATCGTGGACGAGGACGGCAACGAGTTGGCCCGGCACGAGGGGATCGAGGGGTTCACGATCGGCCAGAGGCGCGGGCTGGGGATCGCCTTCGGGGAGCCGCGCTACGTGGTCCAGATCGAGCCGCAGTCGAAGACCGTGACCATCGGCCGCCGCGAATCGCTCGAGAAAGCCGGGCTGGAGGCCGGTCGCTTCAACTGGCAGGTGGCCCGGCCCGAGGGCCCGCTGGCGTGCAAGGCGCAGATCCGGGCCAGGCATCGCGCGGTGCCGGCGGTGGTCGAGCCGCTGGAGGGCGATCGGGCCCGCGTCCGGTTCGAGACGCCGCAGCCGGCCGTCACGCCGGGGCAGATCGTGACGGTCTATGATGGCGACCTGGTGCTCGGGGGCGGCTGGATCGAACAGGCGATCGACGGTCAGGGTGTTGCCTGAACGCATCACTGCAGGGAATCAACCGCGTTGCGTTGCGTCACGACGCCGAGTGCCCTTGCGTAGTAAGACATGAACGGCGAGCGAATCTGGCGAAGAGTCGGATTCACGCCGTCCAAAGAAAGGCGAGGCCGATCGTCACGTCACGCAACAGCTTGCCTTGAGCGAGCGGATCGGCGCGTCAATTCGAGGGATCGATGGGTGACCCGACGATGGGGGGCGCATCGGTCTCTGGGAGTCACACTCATCCACTCGCCCGAATCTGATCGGGTGGAGTGCTGCGCGGGACATTCCTGGGGTAGGCCGGGCGCTCCGGCCGCCTCGCGGTGTGGCCGCTCGTGCTGTTGTCCTCGGGAAGGCCCGAGGGGCGTCTGCCGGCGACGTTCCGGGCGGTGGGCGCTCGCGCCCTCGGCCCGCGACCGGGGCGGTTGATGCGTTGGAGAGGGGGGACGTGCGCCGTCGACGGACGACGGCGCATCACATCGAAGGGCGCGACGGATTCCGCTGAGAGGAGCGTCGATGATGAGCCATCAGGGTGGAAGGCCGGTGCGACTGGCGCCGATGGAAGGGCGGGGGGATCGGCCGGGGTTCGAGGCGTGGTCGGTGGTGTGTCCGCCGATCGGGGGCGTGGCCTCGGGCGAGATTCCGGGGGCAATCGGAGGAATCGGCGCGCAACAGGCGCCAGGATCGGCCTCGGGTCGTATGGTCGATATCGAGGGGGCTGAGGACGCATCATCGCACCAGGGGCAGGAATCGGACGGCAGGGCCCCGGGGCTCTCAGGCGGTTGGACCGGAACCTCCTCAGCCACCGCGTTTCCCCGAGACGGTCGTCTCGCGAGCCGTGATCGGGGCTGCATCCGAGAGGGACGAACCATGTTTAAGGAACGATCGCAGGGAATCGCCGCGGCCCCGCAACCATCGGAGATCGAATCGATGGGCAGATGGACCGATCGCCAGGCCTCGGACCAGGCCCGGCGAGCCTCCGCGGCCCGCCAGTCCAGCGGCCGGCGTCGGAAGATTGACCCGACGACCAGCGAGCGCGACTACTCCGCGGAGGAGATCGAGTTCATGACCGCCATGCAGGAATACAAGCGGCGAAGCGGCCGCATGTTCCCCACCTGGAGCGAGGTGCTGGAAGTCCTGCATGAGCTCGGCTACGAGAAGCACGCGACGGGCGATGATGCCCGTCTGCTCTCGAACGCCTCGGGCCCGTCGGCCCGCGCATGAGGGGTCCGCCGCGGCGGCCCCGGTTGACAAGGCGAAGGTCTCGGCGCTAAGGTGGTGCCCGATCTCGTCACGTCGACGAACTCGCCCCGGCCACGATCCGCAGTGACCCGTCCATGAGCGTTCGGACCCGATTCGCGCCCAGCCCGACCGGATTCCTCCACATCGGAGGGGTCCGCACGGCCCTGTTCAACTGGTTGCTCGCCCGTCACCACGGCGGGCAGTTCGTCCTCCGGATCGACGACACCGACCAGCAGCGGCACGTCGAACGGGCCGTCTCCTTGATCCTGGACGGGTTCCGATGGATGGGGATGGACTGGGACGAGGGCCCGGAGGTCGGCGGCGATCACGGACCCTACTTCCAGTCGCAACGCGGCCACCTGTATCGCGAGGCCGCCGATCGCCTGGTGGCGTCGGGGCGGGTGTACCGCGACTACTCGACCGAGGCCGAGCGCGCGGCCGACAAGGCCGCCGCCGAGGCCGAGAAGCGCGCCTACCGCTTCCGACGCAAGCCGCTGACCGACGACCAGCTCGAACAATACGAGAAGGAAGGTCGGCCGTACGCCCTGCGGTTCGAGGTCCCGGTCGGTCAGACCCTGGTGGTCAACGACCTGATCAAGGGGCCGGTCGAGATGAAGACCGACGAGGTGGCCGACTTCGTCATCGTCCGTCCCGACGGCTCCCCGCTGTACAATTTCGCCAGCGTCGTCGACGACGCCGAGATGAAGATTACCCATGTCGTCCGCGCCGAGGAGCACCTGACGAACACCTTCCCGCAGCTCCTCATCTTCGAGGCGCTCGGGTATCCGTTGCCCCAGTTTGCCCATGTTCCCTACGTCGCGGCGCCGGGGTCGAAGAAGAAGCTGTCGAAGCGGGACGGGGCCGTCGGGCTGCATGAGTTCATCAACGAGGGGTACCTGCCCGAGGGGATGCTCAACTACCTGGCCCGGCTCGGTTGGAGCTACGACGAGACGACCGAGATGTTCTCCCGGGCCGACCTGATCGAGAAATTCACGCTCGACCGCGTGAATAGCTCGCCGGCCAGCCACGACCCGGACAAGCTCTTCTGGATCGAGGGGGAATGGATGAAGGTGGCGGACCTGGACCGGAAGGTCAGCCTGACCGCCCCCTACATCCGGAATGCCGACGAATTCGTGGCCTGGAGCCGGCGCCGGAAGAATCAGAAGGAAGACCCGCCCGCGGCGGAACATCAGGAGATCTTGCCGTTCCTGCAGCAGCCGGCGGAGGTCTCGGAATCGGAGGCCGGGCGCTACCGGCAGGTGATCGAGGCCCTGGGCGATCGGCTCAAGGTGGCGTCGGACATCATCAAGCTGGGCCGGTACTTCTTCGCCGAGGAGATCAGCTACGACCCCGACGCCGTGAAGAAGCGATTGCGCAAGGAAGGGGTGCCCGCGATCCTCGAGGCGATCCAGGGGATCCTGGCCGAGGTCGAGCCGTACGACCTGGCGACCCTGGAAGAACGGATTAAAGGGTACGCCGAGGCCCAGGGCGAGGGGATCGGTAAGGTGGTCAACGCCGTGCGGGTGGCGACGACCGGCCAGGGGGTCGGCCCGGGGCTGTACGACTGCCTGGTGATCCTCGGGCGCGAGTCCTGCATCGACCGGATCGCCCAGACGCGGGCGATGCTGGCGGAGTCCTGATCTCATCGTTCCACCCGGTCTCGAACCGACGTCTCTCACGTTTCCCGATGCTGTTGCTGGACCAAAGGCCGAACACCGAATCATGCGTACTTTTGTCACCGGTTCCATCGCTTACGACTACATCATGGTCTTCCCCGGCAAGTTTCGGGAGCACATCCTGCCGGAGAAGATGCACGTGCTGAGCGTCTCGTTCCTGGTCGATTCGCTCAAGCGGCAGCGGGGAGGGACGGGGGCGAACATCGCCTTCAATCTCGCCCTGCTCGGGAACCGGCCGGTGCTGGTCGGCGCGGTGGGGGAGGACTTCGGCGAGTACCACGCGTGGCTCGAACGGCATGGCGTGGACCTGGCCGGGGTGAAGGCACACTCGGGGGAATTCACCTCGTCGTGCTTCATCAATAACGACCTGCAGGACAACCAGATCACGGCCTTCTATCCGGGGGCGATGGTGCACGCCGCGGCCGTCTCGCCGGTCGAGTTCGGGGCGACGGACCGCGACATGGTGGTCATCGCGCCGAACGACCCGAAGGCGATGGCCCGCTACGCCGCCGAGTGCACCGAGCGGGGGATTCCGTACCTGTACGACCCCTCGATGCAGATCCCCCGGATGTCGAAGGAGGAATTCGAGGAGGGGTGCAAGGGGGCGAAGGTCCTGATCGGCAACGACTACGAGTTCGGCATGATGGCCGAGAAGCTCGGCGTGGCCGAGCAGGAACTGCACCGTCGGGTGCCGATCACGGTCGTGACCAAGGGGGAGGCCGGCGCGACGATCGTGGCCGACGGCGAGAGCTTCGACATTCCTCCCGCCAAACCCAAGCAGGTGGTCGACCCGACCGGGGCGGGCGACGCCTTCCGCGCGGGCCTGATCACCGGGATGGCCCGCGGCCTCTCGTGGCCGACCGCCGGGCGGATCGCCGCCCTGACGGCGGTTCACGCCGTCGAGCACATGGGGCCGCAGGAGCATTCCTACTCGATCACCGAGTTCGTCGAACGCTACCGGGAGAATTACGGCGCGTCGGACGAGGTCGATTCGCTGCTGGGTTGATCGCGATGGCCGGGGAGGGCCGGGGCCCTGTTCCCTTCGGCCCCCCCTGGGTTTGATTCGTCCCGTTCCCTGGACCTTGCACGAGGGGAGGCGAGCGATGGGGGCGACGACCCGGACGTTCCTGGCGGTGGAGTTGCCCGAGGCGTCGCGTCGGGCGATCGAGGCGCTGCAACGGTCGTTCGAACCGCGGGTCGCGGGGCTTCGCTGGACCGACCCGGCGTTATTCCACCTGACGCTCGCCTTCCTCGGGGATGTCCCCACGGGTGGACTGGAACGGCTCGGAGACGCGGTTGTCCAGGCAGTCAGTGCGTATCCCCGGTTCGGC
Organism: Tautonia sp. JC769; assembly: GCF_040717455.1. NCBI lineage: Bacteria > Pseudomonadati > Planctomycetota > Planctomycetia > Isosphaerales > Isosphaeraceae > Tautonia > Tautonia sp. JC769. The sequence continues at coordinate 14,513 of NZ_JBFEFH010000025.1, read as the reverse complement.
CTGGAGTTGAAGGGGCTCGGGGCGTTTCCGGATCCGAATCGGGCTCGCGTTCTCTGGGTAGGGATCGTGGGCGACGCACTGAACTCGCTCGACGCGTTGCAGCGTTCGGTCGTCGAGGCGGCGGCGACGGCCGGACACCCTCCGACCGATGATCGGTTCCATCCCCACGTGACGATCGCCCGATCGAAGGCGGGGCGCGGCCCTTCGCCGAATCTGTTGGAGCTGTGCGATCAACATCGGGCCTGGAGCCCCGGCGCCTTGCCGGTGGAGGAGGTAGTGGTGATGGCCTCGGAACTGACGCCGAGGGGGCCGACCTACCGGGTGGTGCGATCTGCCCCGTTGGCCGGGGCTTCACCTTGACTTCGCCCCCCGGGATGCGATAAATTGGTGTCCTTGCGTACACGGTCGATCAGCGAGATCCGTGAAGCCGATCTCCCAGGGGAGGCGATGTCGTGGCCCGAAAGTCGAGTGCGAGTGCGGCGGCGGATACCAAGGCGACGGCATCGGGTTCGGCCGAGCAGAAGGCGCTGAACACGACGATCAGCCAGATCGAGAAGTCGTTCGGCGCCGGGGCGATCATGAGGCTCGGCGAGCAGAGCCACCTGAATATCGCCGGGATCTCGACGGGGGCCCTGTCGCTCGACCTGGCCTTGGGCGGCAAGGGGTTGCCGAGGGGCCGGATCATCGAGCTGTTCGGCCCCGAGTCGAGCGGCAAGACGACCATCGCCCTGCACGCCGTCGCCAGCGCCCAGCGGGCCGGCGGGGTGGCGGCGGTGATCGACGCCGAGCACGCGCTCGACCCGTCGTGGTGCAAGCGGCTGGGGGTCGACATCGAGTCGTTGCTCGTCAGCCAGCCGAGCAGCGCCGAGGAGGCGCTCCAGATCGCCGAGATGCTGGTGATGTCGAACGCGGTCGACGTGATCGTGCTCGACTCGGTGGCGGCCCTGGTGCCGAAGGCCGAGATCGAGGGGGAGATCGGCGACAGCCACGTCGGCCTCCAGGCTCGTTTGATGAGTCAGGCGTTGCGGAAGCTGACCGGCGGGGTCTCGCGGTCGAAGAGCGTGATGATCTTCATCAACCAGATCCGCGAGAAGATCGGCGTGATGTTCGGCAGCCCCGAGACGACGCCGGGCGGCCGGGCCCTGAAATTCTACAGCTCGTGCCGGATCGACGTGCGGCGGATCGGCTCGGTGAAGGACGGCGAGGATGTCGTCGGCAGCCGGGTGAAGGTGAAGATCGTCAAGAACAAGGTCGCGCCGCCGTTCCGCGTCTGCGAATTCGACATGATGTACGACCAGGGGATCAGCCGCGAAGGGGACCTGATGGACCTGGGGATCGCGGACAAGATCATTGAGAAGTCGGGCTCCTGGTTCAACTACGGGGACACGAGGCTCGGCCAGGGTCGCGAGAACGCCAAGCAGTTCCTCCGCGACAACCCGGCGGTCACCGAGGAGATCACGGCCCGGATCCTGGCCAAGCACAACCCGGGCGAGGCCGTGTATGCCCCCCCCGGCGACAACGGCGAGCTGGAGGACGACGAGGCGGAGGTCTTCGCCGAGGAGTGACCGGCCGATCGGGGCCGGGCCTGTCCCGTCCGGGGCGGGACCGGCCTTCGTCTTGTCGATCCGGGACGAGGCGGGGACAATGGGATGAAGGCCGACCGACCCGACCGACCGCCGTCATCCCCGCCGTCCCGACGACGTCCCTCCCTCCCGATCGGATCGCATGATGACCCACCTGCTCGCCTCCGCCCTCGTTGCCTTGCCCGTCGCGCTCACCCCGATGGTCGCCGAGGACGGTCCAGGGCCGATCGACGTCATCTCGGCCCTGGAACAGGCGGTGACCCACGCCATCGAGCAGGCCCGCCCCGCCGTCGTGACCATCGACCGGGTGAAGTCGGAGGACGGGACGACCCTCGCCGTCCGCGGCCGGGTTGCGATGCGGGCGGCCAACAACCCGAACGGTGTGGTGTTCATCGACGGTTTCGGGATGCGGAACGACGGCCCGGCCTCGTCGGATTACGTCTCGTATGACTTCGGCTCGGGGGTGGTGATCGGCGACGAGGGGCAGATCCTGACGACCTATCACGTCGTCTCGGGGGCCGAGCGGTTGTTCGTTCGGGTCCATGGGCTGGAGCCGTTCGAGGCGGAGATCCTCGCCGCCGACCCGAGGAGCGACCTGGCGGTGATCGCCCCGGTCGGGGGATTGGCGCCGTTCGCCGAGGGGGCGTTCCCCGATCCGATCCCGATGGGAGACGCCTCGGCCCTCCGGCCCGGGACGTTCCTGGTCGCGCTGGGCAACTCGCACAATGCATCGAGGGACGGGCAGGCGTCGGCCGGTTTCGGGATCCTGGCGAACTCGGCGCGGCGGCTGATCGCGCCGAGCAACGATTTCGGCCAGATCGTGCCGACGATGCTCCAGCACTACTCGACCCTCTTCCAGCTCGACTCGAAGCTCAACCTCGGGATGAGCGGCGGCGCGGTCGTGAACCTGAAGGGGGAGCTGGTGGCGATCACGACCGCCTCGGCCAACGCCGTCGGGTATGACCCGAGGGCCGGCTACGCCATCCCGATGGATTCGCTGGGACGGCACGCGGTCGACGCGTTGGTCGAGGGGAAGGAGGTCGAATACGGCTTCCTCGGCATCTCGTTGAGCAGCCCCTCGAACATGATCCGGGAGGTCCAGCCGGGGACTCCGGCCGGCGAGGGGGGGCTGCTGCAGGGGGATTCGATCGAGGCGGTGGCCGGTCAGCCGGTCGTCGACTTCGATGGCCTGGTCCGGGCCGTCAATCCTCTGCCCGTCGGGGAGCCGGTCGAGCTGACCATCCGCCGCGATGGACGGGTCCTGACCAAGGAAGTCGTCCTGTCGAAGTACCCGATCGACGGCGAGATCATTGCCACGACCAAGAGCGAGACCTGGCGAGGCATCCGGATCGACTTCCCGAGCGTGATCTCTCCCCGAGACGAGCTGCTGACCGCGATGGCTCGCGGGGGCGTGGGGGTGGTCGAGGTGATCTCGGGCACGCCGGCCGAGAACGCGGGGCTGCGGGTCGGCCAGATCATCACGCAGGTCGACGGCATGGCGGTGCGCACCCCCCGGGCCTTCCGTGCGGCGGTGGAGTCGCTGGCAGGCAAGCCGGTCCGGCTGAGCACGGATCGGGGGCCGATCACGATCGAGCCGGAGACGGGGCCGGCGATCGAATGACCGTGTCCATTCTCCCGGAGGGGGCGGTCTGACGCTGCCTCCGGGCCGTGTTTTCGGGTATCCTGGTACTCATCGAGACGCGCCGTCTGATTGAAGACCCGGCGCGGTCGGGGCCGTGCGCGACGTTGGCCGCCGCGCGACGGGGCCCCGCTCCCCGTCGTTTCCGCGGCCCGATCCGTCCCAAGGCCCACCGCCGATGACCACCGACGACCTCCGCGAAGCCTACCTCGAGTTCTTCGTCTCCAAGGGGTGCGAGCGCCGATCGAGCGACGTGCTCGTGCCGCGAGACGACCCGACCGTGCTGTTCACCCCGGCGGGGATGAACCAGTTCAAGCGCGAGTTCATGGGCCTGGGCGACCCGAGCTTCAAGCGGGCCACGACCTGCCAGAAGTGCATCCGCACCGGCGACATCGAGAACGTCGGCAAGACCGGCCGGCACATGACATTCTTCGAGATGCTCGGGAACTTCTCGTTCGGCGACTACTTCAAGAAAGAAGCGATCCACTGGGCCTGGGAGTTCCTCACCCAGACCCTCTCGATCCCGAAGGATCGCCTGACCATCACGGTCTACCTGGACGACGACGAGGCGTACGACATCTGGCACAAGGAGGTGAAGGTCCCCGCCAACCGGATCACCCGGATGGGAGAGGACGACAACTTCTGGCCGGCCGGTGCGCCGACCCACGGACCGAACGGCGTGTGCGGCCCCTGCTCCGAGATCTTCTACCACTACGACGACGGCCGAGAGGTGGAGATCTGGAATCTCGTCTTCACCCAGTTCAACCGCGTCGGGCCGAACGAACTGGAACCGTTGCCGAGCAAGAATATCGACACGGGGATGGGCCTGGAGCGGGCCGCCTCGTGCTTGCAAGGCGTGCAGACGAACTTCGAGACGGACATCTTCGCGCCGCTCGTGGCGGCGGTGGCCGAGGTGCTCGGGCAGACGTACGACGCCGAATCGCTCGACGGCATCCGCATCCGACGCGCGGCCGATCATGCCCGCGCCCTGACATTCACGATTTTTGAGAATGTGCAGCCGGGGCCGAACCAGCAAGGTTACGTCGTCCGCCGCCTGCTGCGGCGGGCGGTGCTCGACGCCTACCTGATGGGGCGTCGCGAGCCGTACCTGTTCGAGATCATCCCGCTCGTCGCAGACGCGATGAAGCGGCCCTACCCCGAGCTGACCGACAGCGTCCGGCGGATTCAGACGGTCGTCCGGGAGGAGGAGGAGCAATTCCTCCGGAATATCGACACCGGCTTGAGGCTTTATAACGACACGGTGCGCAAGACGAAGGCGGCCGGCTCGGACGTGATCTCCGGCGCGGCGGCCTTCCGCTTGCACTCGACGTATGGCTTCCCGATCGAGATGACCGAGAGCCTCGCCGCCGAGCAGGACCTGGCGGTCGACATGCCGGAGTTCGAGCGCGAGCGTCAGAAGCACGCCGAGACCTCCGGCCAGGACTCCGCCGCCGCCGTCTTCGCCACCGGCCCGCTCGACGCGTTGAAGCAGGACTACCACGCGGGGAGCACCTTCCTCGGCTACGAAACGACCGAGGCCGAGGCGATCGTCATCGGCATTGTCGCTCAGGGAAGACTGGTCGATCGCGAAACCGCCGGCAGCGGCGATCCGGTGGCCCTGGTGCTCGACCGCTCGCCGTTCTATGGGGAGTCGGGCGGGCAGATCGGCGACGTCGGCCTGATCGAAGGGGACGGTTTCCGCTTCCATGTCGAGGATACCCAGCGCGACCGGGGGTTCATCCTCCACATCGGCCGGGTCGATGACGGCACCGTTTCCGTGAATGAGCATGTGAAGGCGCGGGTGGATGCTCCGCGTCGCGAGGCGATCCGGCGGGCGCACTCGGCCACGCACGTCCTGCACCACGCGTTGCATGAGCATCTCGGAAAGCATGCGCAACAGGCGGGCAGCAAGGTGGAGCCGGATCGGCTGCGGTTCGACTTCGCCAATCCCGAGGCCGTGGGCCGCGACCGACTGCGAGCGATCGAGGAGACGGTGAATGACCGGATCTTGCTCGGCGAGCCGATTCGGTGGCGGACCATGCCGCTGGACGAGGCCAAGCAACTGGGGGCCATGGCGCTCTTCGGTGAGAAGTACCCGGATGTGGTCCGGGTCGTCGAGATGGGGGCCTTCTCCCGAGAGCTGTGCGGCGGGACGCACCTGGACAGCGTCGGGCAGGTCGGCCTGTTCAAGATCGTCGGCGAGGAGTCGGTCGCGGCCGGGACCCGTCGCGTGGTCGCCCTGACCGGCAAGGCGGCACTTGATTATGTGAGGCAGGAAGAAGACGCACTCGCGGCGGTGGCCGGCACCTTGAAGGTCCCCGTCCAGCAGGCGGCCGATCGGGTGGCCGCGTTGCTGGAGGAGATCAAGGCCCTGAAGAAGCAGGCCAGCCAGCGTCGGGAGGCGCCGAAGGTTTCGGCCGACGCGCTGCTGGAGCAGGTGCGGGAGATCGGCGGGGCGAAGGTGATCGCCGCCTCGGTGGAGGGGGTCGCGCCCGATGAGCTTCGGCAATTGATCGACGTGGCGCGTCGGAAGGTCGAGTCGGGCCTGGCCGCGTTGCTGATCACGGCGTCGGAGGGGAAGGTGATCCTGGCGGCGGGGCTGACGCCCGACCTGGTCGAGCGGGGCCTCCACGCGGGGAACTGGCTGAAGCAGGTGGCCCCGGTGGTGGGCGGCGGCGGCGGCGGCCGTCCGGATTTCGCCCAGGCCGGCGGGAAGAATCCCGAGGCGATCGCCCAGGCGATCGAGAAGGCGGTCGAGGTGGCTCGCGGATCGCTCGGCGGTTGATCCGAGGGGATCGAAGGGCCGCGGGGCGACTCGATCGGTCCAACCCCCCGGTTTCTCCCGGGCGATTCGATGCGGCCGGACCGAACATGTTGCCGGGCACATCCGATGCGTGATCGTCCCGGGAGGCGATCACGCATCGGAGCGTTCCGTCGCCGGTCGAGGCCTCGGGGCAGGCTGAGGGGGGCTGGAGCGAGTTGGAAAAGACGGGGGCTGCCGGTCGTCCTCAGAGCTGGGAAAGCCGCCGGTAGGAGGGGCCGATCCTGACCGGGGGGTCGAGCCATCGGAGCTTCGGCGAGACCTTCGGGATGTAGTCGACGAGGCAGTCGATGTCGAAATGAGCGATCCGATCGAGGGCGTCGGTGATGGTCGGGTCGCCCGATGCCCGGAGCTTCGCCAGGACGTGGGCGTCGTCGGCCAGGAGGTCGTCCTCGACGAGGAGGCCGGAGTCGAACGCGGTCCGCAGGGCGATGGCGAATTCGTTGTAGATGTAGGCCTCGGTCGGGCTGGCCCACCACTCGCGGTTCATGACCTCGAAGAGGTTGACCGCCTCCCGGGCGGCGGAGACGTCGGTGAAGACGATCGTCCGATCGACCACGTCGAGGCTGGAAAGCATCCGAGAGACGACCTCGGGGGTCGAGACGCCGCAGGCCAGGCTGTCCCGGAAGAAGTAGTCGATGCGGTCGGCGCAGAGCCAGGGCAAGGGGCGTTCGAGCAGCGGGTAGACGGCGTCGTCGTAGAAGTCGGCCGGGGCGAAGCCGAGGCGGTCGATCGCCGCGACGAGATCGGGGCGATTCAAGAATGAGGGCTTGATCAGCTCGTGGTGATTCTGCTCGTCCGACTCGTAGAGGAAGTCGACGGCGTGCGAGAAGGCGGTGTGCGAGATGTCGTGCAGGAGGCCGGCGACCTGTTCGCGAGGATCGGCACCGAGGCGTCGCAACAGGAGGTGGACGCCCAGGCTGTGCTCGAACCGCGTGACGGCCTTGAAGGAGAAGGCCAGGGCCGACGGGCCGGCCTGGCGGATCCCCTTGAGCCGTTGCATGGTGGGACAGGCGATCAGCGCCAGCAGATCGGGGTCGGTGATGGCCGATTCCCCGTAGACCCGATCCGTCCACTGCATTGCGTCCGACCCCTGATCCCCGCGCCTCTGGAATGGTGAATGTCAGGATCAGTTTACCACGAAAGGATGATCTTCTGTATCCCTTCGGATTTCCGGGGGTCGCGGGCGGCGGGCCGTTTCGCCGGTTCTCCGGCGCGGCTAAGATGAGGCAACCGGAGGGGCTGGTCCAGGGGCCTGTCCCTCGCACGTCTTGTTTGAGAGTTGCCAGGGGAGAGACACTCGTGAACGGCATCCTGCGGAGATGCCTCGCTTGGGCGGTGTTGGTCGCCCTCGGGGGATTGGTCTCGGGCTGTGGCGGAGGGGGTTCCGGAGGCGGGAAGACCGCGGAGATCGGCCCGGAAGGCCCCCGCGTGATCTTCATCTCGAACACCAATTCCGACTGGTGGAGCGCCGTCGAGAAGGGGATGCAGGACGGCGGCGAGGAGTTCGGGGCCGCGGTCAGCCTCCGGCGGAACGACGGGCAGGTGCAGGGGCAGATCGACAAGCTCCGGGAAGTCCTGAGCATGCCCGACGTGCACGGCGTGGCGATCTCGGCGCTCGAGGCCGACGCCCCGGGGGTGATCGACGCCATGAACGACCTGCAGAAGGCCGGGAAGGTGGTGATCACGATCGATTCGGATGTCGACGCGGCGCACGCGGACGCGAGGCGGGCGTACATCGGCACGAACAATGCCGAGGCGGGCCGAGTGGCCGGTCGGGCGCTGGCCTTGCTTCGCCCGGAGGGGGGCAAGATGGCCCTGTTCGTGGGTGCGGCCTCGGCGGCCAATGCCCGGGCCCGCGAGGAAGGCTTGCTCGAAGGGGCGGGCGATGCGTTCGAGCGGACCCAGACCTGGGAAGACGGCGGCGACCATAGCCGGGCCCGGCAGAACGTGCAGAGCGCCCTGTCGAAGACGCCGGACCTGGACGCACTGGTCGGGCTTTATTCGTACAACGCGACGGGGATCGCCGAGGAGATGGCCAACTCGCCGCAGGTGCGGGAGCGGGTGACGGTCGTGACTTTCGACCTCGACGAGGCGGCCCGCCCGCACCTGAACCTCGGGAACATTGATGCGACCATCTGCCAGAATCCGTACGAGATGGGCCGCCTGGGCGTGCAGTTGCTCAAGGCCTTGATCGAGGAGGACGAGGCCACGGTGTCCGAGATCCTGCCGGATGGGACGTATCGCGATACCGGGGTCAGGATCGTGGTGCCGCAGGCCGAGTCGCCCGTCTCGGGGCTGGGAGACGAGGGGCTGGAGGTCCTGACGATCGATGAGATGAATACGTGGCTGGAGAGCAAGGGACTGCAATCGACATGAGCGACGAGGCGAAACCGTCCCCGGACGCTTCCCCGACCGGCCTGAAGTTCCTGGCGTGGCTGAGGGACTCGGAGGCCGGGCTGGTCGGGGCGATCCTTGCGGTCGTGGGCCTGATTTACGTCGTGTCACCCGGCCCGAGCTTCCTGTTCGAGCCGGGGACCCCCCGGGCGTTCTTCACGTCCTACAACCTGCAGACGCTCTTCCACGTGACCGCCCTGTTCGGGGTGCTCGCCGTGGGGGTGGCGGTGGTGATCATCGCGGGGGGGATCGACCTGTCGATCGGGGCGATGGTGGCCCTCTCGGCGGTGGTCGCGGCGAGGCTGATGACCTCGTGGCTGCCGGGGATCGGCGAGGCCGGCCCGTGGACGACCGGGATCCTGGTGGCGACGTCGGTCACCTTGATCGGTTGGATCGGCCTGAACCTGCCGATCGGGCGCTGGGGGCGGATCCTCGTCGTCGGGTCGGGGCCGGCCGCGGTGATCGCCGCGGGGGTCGGAATCATCTCCGGGTCGAGAGACCCGGGCTCGTGGGTGGTGGGCCTGGTCGAGGTCGGGGTGCTGGTGGCCCTGGTGTACGGCCTGCGACGAGGGGCCGATGAGCAGGCCGGCGCCTCGGCGGCGGCATTGGTCTGGGGATTGGCGGCGGGTTCGCTGGCCGGCTGGGGGTCGGGCGGCAGCGGTGCGATCGCCTCGGTCGCGTTGGTGGTGGCCGCGTCGAGCCTGGCGGCGTTGATCGGCGTGGTCCTGCACCTGAGGAAGGGGGCGGTGGCCTTCGGCCTGCTGGTCGGTGGGGCCGTCTTCTGGGGGATCTCGTCGGGAGATAGCTCCTCGGCCAGCGTCCCGGTGGGCACGATCGTCGCCGCAGTCACGCTCTCGCTCTTGCTGGGCCTGGCGATCGGGGCCGGCCACGCCTTCCTGATCAATGCCTTCAAGTTGCCGCCGTTCATCGCCACGCTGGCCACGCTGGCAGGTTTGCGCAGCCTGGCGATGATCCTGAGCGAGAATCGGAGCATCACGGTCTCGGACCGGACGTTCCGGGTGCTGGGGAGCGAGTACTGGGTGACGATCCCCCTGTTCCTGGTCGTCGCCGGCCTGCTGAGCCTGATGATGGGCAAGACGGTGCTGGGACGGCACCTCTATGCCCTGGGGGGCAACGAGTCGGCCGCCCGGCTCAGCGGCCTGCCGACGAGACGGCTCAAGACGGTCTCTTACGCCATTTCCGGCTTGCTGGCGGCGCTCGGCGGGGTGCTCTTCCTGGGCAACACCGGGTCGGCCAATCCGACGATGGGCTTCGCCTATGAGTTGTCGGCGATCACCGCGGCCGTGGTGGGCGGGTGCAGCCTCGCCGGGGGCCTGGGGTCGATCCGGGGGACGGTGCTCGGCCTGGTCCTCATCCGGATCGTCATCAACGGGACCGGATTGGTGGTCGAGGGGATCGAGCCGAGCCAGATCGAGGGGCTGGTGCTCGGGGTGGTGGTGGTCCTGGCCGTCGGCTTCAATCAGCGGTTCAGGCTGAAGCAGTGAGGCGATGTGAGGCGTAGGTCCGTCCGCGTTTGCGTCGAGCTGGCTTCCAGGCGAGGACGCTCCCTGGCGGATCTCGGCGCCGATTCGAGGAGGGCATCCCGTTGCGATCCCCGATCGTCGCGACGTTCGCGGGGCTGACGTTGCTGCTGGTCGGCATGCTCCTCAGGTCGAGGGTCGATCCGCTCTGGCTGGCGATCCCTGGGGCGGCTGCGGCGGCCGCGGGCTTCCGCTCGATGATCGAGGTGTTCGCCGACCGGCATGGTCAGCGGCAGGTGCCCTCGTGGCTGGGCATCGCCATCCTCCTGGCGTTGGGGGCGATCGTGCCGATCCTGATGCTCGTCAGGTGGCTTGACGATCGCTGATGCGATCCGGGACGTGTGTGCCGGATCGGGATCGGGATCGAGACCGATCGGGCCCGGAACGACGAACGGCCCGAGCGATCCTGGAGGGATCGCCGGGGCCGTGCTGGAGCGTGACACGCGTCGAGGATCGGGCCGGGGTGGTGGCTGGCCCGATCAACGCTTGGAGAACTGGTAGCTGCGGCGGGCCTTCTTGTGGCCGTACTTCTTGCGTTCGACCATGCGGGCGTCCCGGGTGAGGAAGCCGTGGTCGCGCAGTTGCGGCTCGAGGTCGGTCCGGTAGGCGGAGAGGGCGCGACCGAGGCCGAGCATCACGGCGCCGGCCTGGGCGCTCTTGCCGCTGCCGACGACGTTGACGAACACGTCGAGCCGCCCGCCGAGATCGGCGACATGGATCGGCGCGCGGGCGTCGGCCCGCCCGGTTTCGGTGTTGAAGTACTCGTCGACGGGCTGGCCGTTGACGAGGTACTGGCCCGAGCCTTCTCGGATGCGAACGCGGGCGACAGCCGTCTTGCGGCGGCCGGTGCCCCAGGTGTACGGGTTGTTAACCGTGGCCATCGTCTCGGGGTTCCTCGGCGATCCCCCGGGAAGATTCCGGGGCGATATGCTCCGTTGATTCGGATCGGAAAGACAACGTTCTCAAGGCGTGAGCGAGGCCGGGCGGGCCCGGCCTCACCGCTGCTGATCAGTCTTGCTTGGGTGTTTCGGCGGCGTCGGTCGACTCGGGGGTCGGGCTCGACGACGGGGTCGTGTCTTCGGCCGGAGGGGCGGCGGAGGCGACCGGTGCGGTGGTCGGGTTGGCGTCCGCCGCGACCTCGGTTTCCTCGGCCTTCGGTCTGGGGGCCTTGCGGGCCTTCGGCTTGGGGGGGGAAGGCTCGGGGGCGAGGATGGCCCCGGACGCGGTCGGTCGGCCGAGCTTCGGCTCCAGCGGGATGGGCTGCTGGGCCTGGTGCGGGTGCTGGTCGCCGACGTAGAGCTTGAGCTTCGACATCATGTGCCGGCCCATCTTGGACTTCGGCATCATGCGGCGAATGGCCTCGTACAGGATGCGTTCGGGGTGGCGCTCGAAGAGCTTCCAGGCGACTTCTTCTTTCTGGCCGCCGGGGTAGCCGCTGTAGCGCTGATAGACGACCTGCTGCCACTTGTTGCCGGTGAAGACAACCTTGTCGACGTTGGTGACGATGACGTAGTCACCCGTGTCGATGTGGGGGGTGTAGGTCGGGCGGTGCTTGCCCATCAGGATCGGGGCAATCTGGGCGGCAAGGCGGCCGACGACGGCATCGGTCGCGTCGATGACGTACCACTGGGGGGCCAGTTCGTTGGCCTTGGCCTGATAACACTTCATCATGGTCGGAGTGACCCAAGTCGTAGGTCGAAGCGCGTCACCGGACGGTGAAGACCGGCATGGCAAAACGACCAGAATACCGACGGATTGACCGAACTTCAAGGCGCGAGCGCGAAACTCGCGCCCGAAATGATCAAGACACGAGGGCCGGGTCGACCGGGGCGGAGTCTTCGGGCAGCCGGGGGCGGCGGAAACGGACGGGGCGTTCCCAGTCGGCCCGGGGCCCGGGGAAGTCGCGGCGGGTGTGGGTGCCGCGCGATTCCTCGCGGGTCGAGGCCCCGGCGATGATCAGGTGGGCGACGGTGAGCATGTTCTGGAGGACCCAGCCTTCGGGGGTGTCGAAGCTCTGGTTCAGGACGTAGCGGCACCAGAAGGCGACCTGGTGGGCGGCCTGTTCGAGCCCCTGGGCGTCTCGGGTGATGCCGACGTTGCGCCACATCTGGGCGCGGAGGGAGTTGCGGATGTCGGCCAGGTCGAGCGGCTCGTGGGGCACCTCGTGGTGATCGGCCGCGATGGGGGGGACTTCCAGCAGGGCGGGGATCGGGCCGTGGAGGGATCGGTCGATGTCGTCGGCGGCCCGGGCCCCGAAGACGAGCCCTTCGAGCAGGCTGTTCGAGGCCAGGCGGTTGGCGCCGTGGAGGCCGGAGCTGGTGACCTCGCCGGCGGCCCAGAGGCCGGGGACGTCGGTCCGGCCGTCGAGGTCGACGGTGATGCCGCCGATCATGTAGTGGGCGCCGGGGCGGACGGGGATCTGGTCGCGGGTGATGTCGAGGCCGAAGCTGTGCAAGAGCGTGTCGATGCTGGGGAACCTCCGGCGGACGAGCGCGGGGTCGAGGTGCGAGAGGTCGAGGAAGACGCACGGGTGCTGCGTGCGGGCCATCTGGGCGACGATGGCGCGGGAGACGTCGTCGCGGGGGGCGAGTTCGGCGTCGGGGTGGTATTCGGGCATGAAGCGGTGGCCGTTGCAGTCGCGGAGGTAGGCCCCTTCGCCCCGGATGGCTTCGGTCAGGAGGTGGCGCGACGAGCCGGCGATGTAGAGGACGGTCGGGTGGAACTGGATGAACTCCATGTCGCGGAGTTCGGCCCCGGCGCGGTAGGCGAGGGCGTGGCCGTCGCCGGTGGCGATGGGGGGGTTGGTCGACTCTCGGTAGAGCTGCCCTGCACCGCCGGTGGCCAGCATGGTGGCCCGGGCCCAGATGAGGGACGGCCCGCGGCGGCGGTCCCAGACGAGGGCGCCTCGGCAGCGGCCTTCGAAGGTCAGGAGGTCGATGGTGAAGCTGTTCTGCCAGATCCGGACGTTCGGGCGGGACTGGGTCTGGGCGACGACGGCCCGCATGACCTCGCGGCCGGTCGAGTCTCCCAGGGCGTGGACGATGCGGGCGTGCGAGTGGCCGCCTTCGCGGCCGAGCGCGACCTGGCCGTCGATCTGGTCGAAGACGGTGCCCCAGTCGATCAGCTCGGCGATGCGGCCAGGGGCCTCGCGGACGACGGTCTCGACGACGGTGCGGTCGCAGAGCCCCTTGCCTGCGGCGAGGGTGTCGGCCACGTGGTCGTCGAAGTGGTCTTCGGGGTCGAGGACCGAGGCGATGCCGCCCTGGGCGTAGGTGCTGTTGCTCTCCCGGATCTGGTCCTTGGTGACGACGAGCACGCGGGCGGACTCGTCGATGCCGAGCGCCGTGCGGAGGCCGGCCAGGCCGCCGCCGATGATCAGCACGTCGGTGAAGTGGTGGGGCAGATCTCTCGGGTCGAACGGGATGAGGTAACGTCGGGGGAGGGTCAGCGAGTCGATCATCGGGGGAGGGTATCCGATGTCGGGGGTCGGGCGAGTACGGAGGGAACTCGATCGGCGGCCGGCGTCGGCGGGGGGATCGAGACCTCCTCAGTGTAACACGAAGCACCGGTGACAGGATCGGGGATTTCCGACTGCCCCTGGTCGGTGCCCGGGCGAGGGAGGCGACTCGCAGCGCCGGACGGATCGGAGGTGGTCGATCGTCCGGCGCTGCGTCTCGGGACAGCCCCCTCACGGTTCCATGGGTCGCCGATCGGACGACTCAGGGGGTTCCGCCACGGCGGGGGGGCGGGGCACTGCTCCCCGTCGGGGTCGAGGGGGGAGTGGTGTCTGAGAGCCTCCGCTGGTAGGCCTCGACCAGTTTCCGGAGCTGGGGCGGGGGAGGCGTGCCGCCGCCCTGGCGGCTCATGCCGAGGCCGTCGTTGACGCCGGTGCCCTGGGATCGTCGGGCCCCTTCGCTCTGGCGGACGCCGGAGAGCGGGTCGGGCACGACTCGGTTCGGGTCGAGCGTGCCGGCTTCGGAGTCCAGGTCGACTTCCAGCTCTTGCCCCTCACGGGCGGGACCTTCGGGAGGGCCGGAGAAGCGTTCGACGAACTGTGACATTTCCTCGCGGGTCATGCCGGTCAGGTCTTCGAGCTTGCGGGTTTGATCCTCGTCCTGGAGCGCTTCCCGGATCCGGCGGAGCTTTTGATCACGAGCCTGGAGGTTTTCGGGGATGGGAGCCTCGCGACCGACCGCGGGCGGGCCGTCGGGGGTCGGGGGGGGCTCGCTGAGATCCTTTGCTTCAGGCAGCCTCGGGGGCAGGTTTGCCTGGCCGACGTTGCCTTCGGGTTCGCCCATGCTCTCGCCCGGCTGGGAACCTTCGCGCTCGCCTTGCTCGCCCTGGCGCTGTTCGCCTTGCTCGCCCTGGCGTTGCTCGCCCTGCTCGCCCTGGCGTTGCTCACCTTGCTCGCCCTGGCGTTGCTCACCTTGCTCGCCCTGGCGCTGCTCGCCTTGCTCGCCCTGGCGTTGCTCGCCCTGCTCGCCCTGGCGTTGCTCGCCCTGCTCGCCCTGGCGTTGTTCGCTTTGCTCGCC